>JAJZRF010000006.1 GCA_021847425.1 Deltaproteobacteria bacterium
TTGGATTTATCGCACAGGATAATGGCAAGGATGTTTTTGTGCATTACTCCGCAATCAACAAGAATGGCTTCAAAACTTTACAGGAAGGTGAACGCGTCCGCTTCGAGATTGTCGACGGCCAGAAAGGCCCTGCCGCGGCCAATGTGGAACCGCTGTAAAGTCCACCCCCGACGTTTGACCATCCAAGGGCCCCCGTAAACGCGGGGGCCCTTTTTTTGGTTCATCCGGGAATTCCCATTGGCCCGCCGCCGGGCACCGGAGAGGTTGCCGAAATGTGATATCCAGCACCCATCTTCGCGCCTGGCCGACTCCATCAAAAAATTGAATATTATGACGTCTGTTTGTTCGGAATATTCGATTTGACTTTGGATCTGGGTTTCGCTAGGCTTGCGAGTTCACACGTTCCATTCCTTTTCAAGGAGAGCTGTTTTGAAACGTATATTGCAGCAGATTTGAGCAATACCCCGGCGTAAGCCGGCCGGCCCGGTTCGGGCTGGACGATATTGCGGCTCTTCCTGCCTTTCGCACGGTCCAAGGCGCCCACTCGGATAGTTTCTCCTTGTACGCTGACGTTGTCCGTGGCTGGTTGCAGAGAGCCGCGGCATTTCCGGAATGATTTTCCGGCAACGTACAGTGAAGGAGAATGTATGCATACCCCCGTTTCCAACCCGTCTGCTCTACAGACGGTCGGTTCGGTTCTGGTGGTCGGCGGCGGGGTGGCAGGCGTCCAGGCCGCCCTTGATCTCACCGAACTGGGCTACAAGGTCCATCTGATCGAAAAGTCCGGCGCCATCGGCGGCGTCATGGCCCGGCTGGACAAGACCTTTCCCACCAACGACTGCTCCCTCTGCATCCTGGCCCCCAAGCTGGTGGAGGCTGGGCGCGACCCCAACATCGAAATCCTGACCCTGTCCGAGCTCGTCGATCTTACCGGTGAGCCGGGCAGCTTCACGGCCACGGTCCGAAAGCAGCCTCGCTACATCGACGAGGAGATCTGCACTGGCTGCGGCCAGTGCACCCTCTATTGCCTCAAGCAGATCGGCAACGATTTCAACGAGAATCTCGAGCACAGCCAAGCAGCCCATATCGATTATGCCCAGGCCGTGCCCACCTCCTATTATATCGACGCCAAGGCATGCCTCAGGCTCAACCATGATACCTGCGGCCTCTGCGCCTCTGTATGCCAGGCCAAGGCCATTCGTTTCGACGACACGGAAAAGGTGATCGATATTCCGGTGGGCGCGGTGGTTCTGGCCCCCGGCTTCGGCCGGGTCAGCGACGAGGTCATGGCCCGCTACGGCCTGGGGCAATTCGAGGATGTGGTCACCGCCTTCGAGCACGAGCGGCTGATGTGCGCCTCCGGCCCCACCGGCGGCGAGATTGTGCGGATATCCGACCGGAAACACCCCAAGAAGATCGCCTTCTTGCAGTGCATCGGCTCCCGCGATGAAAACTGCGGCAACAACTACTGCTCCTCGGTCTGCTGCATGTACGCAATCAAGCAGGCAACCCTGGCCCGCGAGCACGATCCGGAATGCGAGATCACCCTTTTTTACATGGATGTCCGCACCCACGGCAAGGGGTTTGACGCGGCCAGGGAGCGGGCGGTGCGGGAAGGCAACTTCCGGGTGATCTACGCCAGGCCGCCCAAGGTGGAGGATGTTTTCGGCGGCGGGCTCCTGCTCACCTGGGCCACCGAGGACGGCAAGCACCACAGCGAAAAATTCGACCTGGTCGTCCTCTCCCAGGGCCTGGAGGCGCCGGATGGCGCGGAGGACTTGGCCCGGTCGGCCGGCATCGACCTCAACCCATACCTCTTCGCCCAAACAAGCATCTACACGCCGCTGGCCACCAGCCGGCCCGGTGTCTATGTTATCGGCGCCTTCCAGGGGCCCAAGGACATCCCCGACTCGGTGACCCAGGCGGGCGGGGCGGCGGCGCTCTGCGCGGGCCAGCTTGCCCCGGCCCGGGGCACAAACACCATCAAGGCGAGCTTCCCCGAGGAGCGGGATATCGCGGGCGAGGAGGTGCGCATCGGCGTGTTTGTCTGCCATTGCGGCATCAACATCGGCGGAGTGGTCAAGGTGCCTTCCGTGGCCGAATATGCCAAAACCCTGCCCCATGTGGTCTATGCCACGGACAACCTCTATTCCTGTTCCCAGGACACCCAGCGGTTGCTGGTGGAGACCATCCACAAGCACCGGCTCAACCGGCTGGTGGTGGCGGCCTGCACCCCGCGCACCCACGAGCCGCTCTTCCAGACGACCCTGCGCGAGGCAGGGCTCAACCGCTCCCTTTTCGAGATGGCCAACATCCGGGACCAATGCTCCTGGGTGCACATGCACGAACCCGAGGCCGCCACCGAAAAGGCCAAGGACGCGGTGCGCATGGCAGTGGCCAAGGCCGCGCACCTCACCGCCCTGGCCGAGCAGCAGCTGCCGGTGACCCCGTCCGCCCTGGTGGTGGGCGGGGGGCTGGCCGGGATGACCGCAGCCATGACCATCGCGGAGCAGGGCTTCGAGGTGACTCTGGTGGAGAGGGAAAAGGAACTGGGCGGCAGGGTCAAGCTGCTCACCGCCGACCGCTTTGGCCGTGATCCGCGCAAGGCCGTGGCGGAGCTGATCGCCAAGGTCAAGGCGCACCCGAAGATCACCGTGCACACTAAAGGAACGGTGGCGGCGGTTTCTGGCTATGTGGGCAACTTCACCACCACCCTGGACACCGGCAACGGCAGCGTGGTGGTCAACCACGGCGTCGCGGCCATCGCCACCGGCGGCAGGCCCTACGAGCCGAAGCAGTATCATTACGGCGAGTCTCCGAAGATCGTCACCCAGTTGGAGCTGGAAAAGAAGCTCGCCGCAACAAGCCAGCCCCTTGCCAAAAACACCAAGCAGGTGGTGATGATCCAGTGCGTGGGTTCGCGCGGCGAGGATCTTTCCTATTGCAGCCGGGTCTGCTGCGGCCAGGCGCTGAAAAACAGCCTGCGTCTCAAGAAACTCAGGCCGGAGCTCGGCATCACCGTGCTCTACCGCGACATGCGGGCCTACGGCTTTCTGGAGGACGACTACCGCGCGGCGCGAGAAGCGGGGGTAATTTTCACCCGTTATCAGGTGGAACAAAAACCGGAGGTCATTCCCGGCAAGGGCGGCGCGGTCGCGGTGCGTTACCACGACCCGCTGCTGGCCGAGACCGTGGAGGTGGACGCCGATCTGCTGGTGCTCTCCGTGGGTATCGTGCCGGAAGACCCCACTGCCCTTGCCCGGATGCTCAAGGTGCCGGTGACGGCGGAGAAGTTCTTCCTGGAGGCGCATGTCAAGCTGCAGCCGGTGGACCTGCCGGTGGATGGCACCTATGTCTGCGGCCTGGCCCATTCGCCCCGCTCCATGGACGAGACCATCGCCCAGGCCCAGGCGGCGGCGGGCCGGGCCTGCCACCCTCTGGCCCGCGGTTCCATTACCCCTGCGCCCATCGTCTCCAAGGTCGATCCGGAGTTGTGCATCGGCTGCGGCGCCTGCGAGTCCTTCTGCCCCTACAAGGCCATCGAGATTTACAAGGAAGCAAAGAGCCGCAAGGCGCGGACGCTTACCGCCTCCTGCAAGGGGTGCGGCATCTGCGCGGCCCGCTGCCCCACCATGGCCATCGACATGGGCCGCTTTACCCTGGACGGCATCATGGCCCAGATCAAGGCCTTTGGCCAGGGGGTTAGCTGACATGCCCAGAAAAGACTGGAATCCCGTACTGGTGTGCGGCGCGGACTTCAAACCCGTGATGCTCCACTGTCTTATAAACAGGGAGTTGTGGGTTCGATTCCCACTCCAGTCTCCATGAGTCATCGCGCTGAAAAAACGAAATAATAACCACTTGTCCGGTGGTGAAGCTGCTTACATATTGGAGTGCAACATGTCTCAGATCTACAGCCCCAAGATCCTCGGTTTTCTCTGTAACTGGTGCTGCTACACCGCCGCCGATTCGGCCGGGGTGGGCCGCTACCAGTACCCACCCAACCTGCGGGTCATCCGCATGATGTGCACCGGCCGGCTCGACCCTTCCTTTCCCCTGGAAGGATTGGCCAACGGCGCAGACGGCATTTTTGTCGGCGGCTGCCATCCCGGCGAGTGTCACTACATCGACGGCAATTACCATGCCCTGGTTTCCGCCTCCCTGGTCCATGAGATGCTGAGCAAGATCGGCATCGAGCGTGAACGTTTTCTCATCGAATGGGCCTCGGCTGCCGAGGGGCCGAACTTCGTGAAGATCATCACCGCCTTTACCAAAAAAATCAGCGCGCTCGGTCCCCTGGGCCAGGCCGAGGGCAAGGACGGCGAGGAATTGCGGCTTCAGCTCGCCGCTGCGGCCGAATCGGCCCGGGGCCGAAAGATCAGAACCGGGCTGATCAACGCCAGTAAAGAGATGATGAAAGGAGGCGATTTTTCGAGAACGGCCATTGCCGGACTGGTGCATGACAAATGCGATAAGGCCTTGACCGAGCTGATGGGAGAGTTTGCCCCATGAATGATGTGCAGATAGCCCTTGCCATCAATGGGCGGCCGGTCAGCGCCTTGGCGGGGGCTACGATCATGGAGGCTGCGGCAACGGCTGGGGTGGAGATTCCCCATCTCTGCCATCTCCCTGGCCGCCCGGATGCCAAGCGGCCCTGTCTTCTCTGTCTGGTGGAGGCGGACGGCAAGCAGGTTCGCGCCTGCCGGACCCTGGTGCGGGACGGCATGGCGGTTGAAACCGAAAACCCGGCGCTACATGAACACCGCAAGGAGAGGCTGCAGCAACTTGCCGCGGTCCATTACGGCGACTGCAAGGCGCCCTGCAATCTTACCTGCCCCGGCGGGATCAATGTGCAGGGCTATGTCAATCTCATCGGCCAAGGCCAGTACGAAGCGGCCCTGCGGCTGATCAAGGAAAAAAATCCCCTGCCCGGTATCGTCTGCCGGGTCTGTCCCCGTTTTTGCGAGACCCGTTGCCGGCGGGTGCTACTCGACGAGCCCATCGCCATCAACCATCTCAAGCGGTTTGTCGTCGAATATGGCCGGAAGAGCGGCTTGCCGGTTGAGCCGGTGCCCTTGGCCACCGGCAAGAATGTGGCGGTGATCGGCGGCGGCCCGGCGGGATTGTCCGCCGCTTGTTTCTTGAGGAAACAGGGACACAGCGTCACCGTCTTTGAGGCGGCCGCGGAACTGGGCGGCATGACCCGTTACGCCATCCCCTCCTTCAAGCTCCCCAAAAAGGAACTGGCCCTGGAGATTGAGGCCATCCTGGCCATGGGGGTGCATGTCCGCACCGGCAGGAAATGGGGCCGGGATTTCGTGCTCCGCGATTTGCAGGATCAGGGGTTCAAGGCGATTTTTATCGCCATTGGCATGAATCGGCAGAAAGCGCTCACCGTGCCGGGAGCGGAACAGGTCTTGGACGGTCTTGTCTTTTTGCGGCAGGTGGCGACCGGGGGTATGCGGGATCTTACCGGTAAGGTTCTGATCGTCGGGGGCAGCAAGGTCGCGGTGGAGGCGGCGCGTTGCGCGGTCCGTCTTGGCGCGGCCGAGGTTACGGTGATCCATGACCGGTCCCGGACGGAAATGGCCGCCCATCAACGGGATATCGTCGAGGCGGAACAGGAAGGAGTGAAGTTTTTTCTGATGGCCGCACCCCTTGCCATCCACAAGGGGGCGGATGGACGCGTCGAGGTGGAGATGGCCAGAACCGTGCTTTCCGAGCCCGATGCTACAGGAAGCCGCAGGCCGGTGCCGGTCGCGGGCTCCTGTCTGACCTGGAGCGGGAAGATCGTGATCAACGCCCTGGGGCAGGAGGCGGACGATGGCTTCCGCACTTACGGGGAACTGGAAGCGCAGCTTGCCGTAACGCCCAGGCAGACGATCAAGTCCGAGCCCTCCACCATGCAGACCAATCTGCCCGGTATTTACGCAGGCGGCGAGATGGTCAGCGGTCCGCGTTCGGTGATCCAGGCGGTGGATGCCGGGCGCAGGGCGGCGGAGGCGATCCATCGGCAATTGGGCGGGGAGGATGCCCGGTTGAGCGATGGCCGTTTCAATTTCAGCAGGGGTAAAAAGTTTGAAGAAGTGGACATGCGCAACTTCAACGGCTTTCCGGTCCGCCTGAGCGAACAGATGCCGGTCCGCTCCCCGGAGCGGCGCATCGGGGATTTTGCCGAGGTGGAATTGGGTTTTACCGAAGAGATGGCGATGCGGGAAGCAAAGCGCTGTCTGGCCTGCGGCTGTCTGGGGCTGGCCAAATGCAGCCTGCGGGAACTCTGCCGGGAGCACAAGGTGGCGGGTTCCAGTGCGCCGGAAAAGCAGCTCCATGCCCCGGACGACTCGCATCGCTTCATCGCCGTTGATCCGAACCGCTGCGTTGCCTGTTCCCGGTGCGAGCGGGTCTGTGAGTTTGCGGCTATTTCCGTTTCCTGCCAAGAGAAACACGGGCAATTGGCTGATGTCCGTCTAGCCATCGGGAACAATTGCGTCTCCTGCGGGGCCTGCGTCGATGCCTGCCCCACCGGGGCGCTGACCAAGAAGCAGCTTGGTCTGCCGCTTCTGCCCGGCGAGGCCGAGGCGGTGCGGAGCGTCTGCACTTACTGCGGCACCGGCTGCGAGATCGATCTCCAGGTCAAGCAGGGGGTGCTCCTTGAGGTCAAGGCCCGGCGCGATGCCCCGCCCAACCATGGCGATCTCTGCGTCAAGGGGCGATTCGGCTTTGATTTCCACCGCCATCCCGAGCGGTTGACCCAGCCCCTGGTCCGGGAGCGGTTGGACGAGCCGTTCCGCCGGGTCACTTGGGAGGAGGCCCTTGATTTTGCGGCACGCCGTTTCGCTCATATCCGCGATACCTTCGGCCCGGAGGCGCTCGGCGTCTTGTCTTCCTCCCGTTGCGAGAACGAGGTCAATTACCTGGCCCAGAAATTTTGCCGCCTGGTATTCAAGACCAACTCGGTGGACAACTGCGCCAGGGTCTGTCACGCCCCATCGGTGAGCGGCCTGCGCATCGCCCTGGGCAGCGGGGCGGCCACCAACTCCCTGGCCGACATCGAAGGGGCGGAGGTTATTCTGATCTGCGGCTCCAACACCAGCGAGGCCCATCCGGTGGTGGGCATGAAAGTGCGGCGGGCCATGCGCAATGGCGCAAAGCTCATCGTCATCGATCCCCGGCGCACCGAGATGGCGGCCATGGCCGATCTCTGGCTAAGGCTGGTGCCGGGGACCAACGTCCTGCTCCTGAACTCCCTGCTCCATGCCATCCTGGACGAGGGTCTGGAAAACCGGGAATTCATCGCCAAGCGGACCGAAAATCTGGAGGCGGTGCGGGCACATGTGGCGGCATACAGCCCCGAGTCCATGGCGGACCGGACCGGCGTCGCCCCGGAGCTGGTGCGTGGGGCGGCCCGTCTTTACTGCGCCACGCAAAAGGGCATGATCCTCTATGGCCTGGGGGTCACGGAACACCGCAACGGCACCCAGGGCGTCATGGGGCTGGCCAATATCGCGCTCGCTTCCGGCAACGTCGGCCGCCCCCATGCGGGCATCTGTCCGCTGCGGGGCCAGAACAATGTCCAGGGCTCCTGCGACATGGGCGCCCTGCCCTATGTGCTGCCGGGGTATCAGGATGTGGCGGATGTTGCGGCCAGGGAGCGGCTGGGCCAGGCTTGGGGCGCGGAGCTGCCCGCCAACCAGGGGCTCACCGAACCGGAGATGTACGAGGCAGCCAGGGAGGGGTGTTTCAAGGGGATGTATTGCATCGGCTATGATCCGCTCCATACCCAGGCCGATGTCAACAACGTCAGAAGTGCCTATGCCGAGATGGAAATGGTGGTGGTTCAGGACATCTTTCTCACCAAAAGCGCGGAAATGGCCCATGTGGTGCTGCCAGCCGCCTGTTTTTATGAAAAGGACGGAACCTTTACCAATGCCGAACGCCGCATCCGGCGGATCAGAAAGGCGGTGGACCCGCCCGGCGCGACTTTGCCGGACTGGGAGATCACCTGCCGCTTGGCCGGGGCCATGGGGTACCCCATGAGTTATGAAAGCCCGGCCCGGATCATGGAGGAAATCGCCCGCTGCACCCCGATCATGGGCGGGGTCCGTTATGAGCGGCTGGAAGGCGACGGGTTGATCTGGCCCTGCCCGGACCGGGAACATCCCGGCACCCCGATTCTCCACCAAGAGAGCTTCACCAGGGGCAAGGGCCGTTTTTCCGTGCTGGGCAACGTGGAGACCCTGGAAAAACCTGATGACCAGTACCCCCTCATCCTGGTCACCGGCCGGCGGCTCGCCCATTACAACAACGGCTCCATGACCCGCCGATGTAAAGGGCTTGCCGCCCTTGAGCCCGAAGAGGTGGTGGAGGTGCATCCGGATGACGCAGCGGGGTTCGGGATAGAGGATGGGTGCCGGATTATGGTTGTTTCCCGGCGCGGCGCCCTGGAAGTTCTGGTCCGGATCACGGAGCGCAGCCGGCCCGGCTCGGTGTTCATGGCCTTCCACCACGAAAAGCCTCTGGTCAATATCCTGACCAGCCCCGGCGTGGATGAGGTTGCCGGAACCCCGGAATACAAGGCGTGCGCGGTACGGTTTATGCCGGTTACGAATCCGTGAGATAAACGGTGGGGACGTGTTTTTGTATGCAATTTGGCGGTGGCGTCCGCCATGGCCGTAACAACACACAACAAGGAGAAGACCATGCTTGAAGTAACGGAATCAGCGATCACCAATCTTAAGGAGTATCTGGCAAAAAACAACATTGACTCGGCTATCCGGGTGGTCATGCAGAGCGGCTGCTCCGGGGTGGGCCTGGGCCTTGGGTTGGACGCAAAAAGGGACTCCGACCAGGTATTTGAGGAGGGCGGGCTCACCTTTCTCGTGGATGGCGAGATGTTTGCCACCACCGGGGCCATCAAGGTCGATTTCGTCAAATCCACCTCGGGCTGCGGTTGCAGTGGGGGCGGCGGTTTCGCGGTGAGTTCGGAGAATAAACTGGGCGGGGGCGGCTGCGGCGGGGGCTCCTGCTCCACCGGCTCCTGCGGCTGCTGAAAAAAAATTTTCCAAAAGAAGACAGGGCGGCGGTGCCGGTTTGCCGGTGAAACCGGACCGTCGCCCCCTGAGAGGTCCAAGATGACGCCTCGACTCCATGATTTTGCCGGTGAAGCCATTGGCACCTGTATCCTGGTTTTCTTCGGCTGCGGTTCGGTGGCTGCCGCAGTGCTGTTTTCCGCCCATTCCGGGCTTTTTCAGGTGGCTGCCATCTGGGGCATAGGGGTCACCCTGGCGATTTATGCCACCAGGCATCTCTCCTGCGCCCATCTCAACCCTGCGGTCAGTCTGGCCATGGTCATCGGTCGCCGCATGGCTTTTGCCAAGCTCCCGGCCTATCTGGGCGGCCAGTTCGCCGGGGCTTTCCTGGCGGCCTGCCTTCTCTATCTTCTTTTCGGACCCTCCATTGCCGCTCATGAAACCGCGCACAACATTGTGCGCGGCGCTCCCGAATCGGTGCGAACCGCCATGCTTTTTGGCGAGTTTTACCCCAACCCCGGTGCCGGGGCGGCGGCTATGGTCAGCACGGCCAACGCCTTCGGCGCCGAGGCAGTGGGTACATTCATTCTGGTATTTCTCATCTTTTCCCTGACCGAGGGCTGCAATGTCGGTAGGCCGGATGAAGCCCTGGCCCCACTGTTCATCGGACTTACCGTAACTGTTATTATCTGTATCCTGGCACCGCTCACCCAGGCCGGGCTCAACCCGGCCCGCGACCTTTCGCCCCGGTTGTTCGCCTGGCTGGCGGGATGGAGACAGGCTGCCATGCCCGACGCAGGGTACGGCTTTTTGACCGTCTATGTGCTGGGGCCTTTGCTGGGCGGCTCCCTTGCCTCGCTTTTCTTCACCGCCTTTATTCTGCCTTTAATGAACAACAAAAACCAGACCGGATGCGACTGCCGGAAATAACAACCCCTTGAATCGCGAGGTGATACTTTGAAAAAGCAGATTGTATTTCTAATCCTTGCCGTCCTTTTCGCCGTGGTCCCCGGGGCGCTCGCCAAGACGACCGCCTTCGGCATCATCACCATGGATGTTGATTTATCGCAGCAACCGCAGGGGAAAGAGCTGCGGCTCTGGATTCCCTATCCGGTCTCGGATGCGAATCAGAATATCACCAGGGTCAAAATCTCCGGTAATTTTGTCGAATCCGCCGTGTACACGGACAAAGTCTTCAAAACGCCCATGCTCTATGCGCGATGGGACAAGAATGCGGCGTGCCGGAATCTGACCTTTTCCTTTCACGCTGAGCGCGAGGAGGTTAGCCGCCGTGATTTCCCCAGCCATGAGGCAGCCTGGGACCCCAGTGATTATGCCCTCTATCTGGCCCCCACCCGGCTTGGCCCTCTTAACGGAGAAGTGAAAAAGCTGGCGGACAAAATAACCAAAGGCAAGCAGGGTGTGCTTGCCAAGGCCAAAGCTATCTATGACTGGACGGTGGAGAACACCTACCGGAATCCCGATACCCGCGGGTGCGGTGCGGGCGATGTCTGCAGGCTGCTGCAAGACCCGGGCGGCAAGTGTGCCGATATCAGTTCTGTCTATGTGGCCCTGGCAAGGGCCGCAGGTGTTCCGAGCCGGGAAGTCTTCGGCATCCGGATGGGCAAGAAGGCCACCGAGGATATCACTGACTGGCAACATTGCTGGGCCGAATTTTATCTGCCCGGATACGGTTGGGTGCCGGTTGATCCGGCCGATGTCAGAAAGATGATGCTGATGGAAAAATTGCCCCTGGATGGGCCGAAGATCACGGAGGCCCGGCAGTACTTCTGGGGCGGGGTCGATGCCTTCCGTGTCAAACTCGGGGAAGGCAGGGATTTGCTGCTTAATCCTCCCCAGCAGGGCGACCCGGTCAACTACTTGATGTATCCCTTTGCCCAGGCGGGGGACACAACCATTGATTGGCTTGAGCCAACCGCATTCAAATACAAGATTACCTTCCAGCAGAAAGAAAAGGCAGAGGACGGCCATGGCCTGATTGATACGAACAGCTTGAAACAGCTTTTTAATTCAGGGAGCTCAGTGTCCGTTGTCGATGAAAGGAACCCCCGGGGAGTACAAGGAGGTTCATGTGGCGGGGCCGAGCAACATCCTTGAAAAAAAATTTCCGACCATACCGATCAGCTTCCTGCTGCTAAGTATCGCCAAATATACAGAAGGAGCAACCAATGACCGCAACACCCTTTGAAATAAAAGCCTACCCGGAGATGTGGGCCGGCCTCGACATGGACGTGCCCCGCTTCGACAAGGCGCGTTTGATGCTGGGGGAGATGTATCAAAAAAGCTTCCTCTCCCAGGCCAAACGGCCAACCGGCATGGCCTACTTTGACAACATGATCGCCGAGATCCACGGCGGCCGCATCAAGGAGCTGCTGGCCACCAAGGCGGAAGGCCGCCCGGTGATCGGCACCTTCTGCGTCTACATCCCCGAGGAGATCGTGCTGGCGGCGGGCGGCATCTGCGTCGGCTTATGCGGCGGCTCCCAAGGCTCGGTGCCGGATGCGGAAACAATCCTGCCGCGCAACATCTGCCCCATGGTCAAGTCCGCTTTCGGCTTCAAGGCGGGGCGGATCTGTCCCTATTTTCAGGCCGTGGATTTCGTCTACGGCGAGACCACCTGCGACGCCAAGAAAAAGACCTGGGAGATCCTCGACACCATGGTGCCCACCTATGTCATGGAGATTCCCCAGCTGAAAAGGCAGCGGGATCTCGACCTCTGGCTGGCCGAGGTCAAGGATTTCAAGGCCAAGGTCGAAGAGGTGGCCGGGCGGACCATTACGGAAACGGATCTGGCCGCCGCCGTCAAGATCATGAACAACAAGCGCAAGGCGCTCCAGCGCCTCAACTCCCTGCGTCACCACAACCCGACCCCGATCTCCGGCAAGGACGGCCTGCTCATCGAACAGATCGCCTTTTACGACGAGCCGGTGCGCTTTACAAAAAAGGTCAATGCGCTCTGCGACGAGCTGGAGGAACGGATCAAGGCCGGGGTGGCGGTGCCGACGAAAAACGCCATCCGGGTGATGGTGGCAGGCACCCCCATGGCCCTGCCCAACTGGAAGATCCATAACCTGGTGGAGGGGACGGGCGCGGTGATCGTCAACGAGGAGTCGTGCATCGGCACCCGCTACTTCAAGGATTGCATCGACGAGAACGCCACCGGTATGGAGGGAATGCTCGCCGCGCTCACCGACCGTTACAAGGAGATCGACTGTTCCTGCTTCACCCCCAACGACGAGCGGATCACCCAGGTGATCAAGGAATTCCGCGACTCGCACGCCCAGGGCATCATCAACTATTCCCTCCAATTCTGCCATACCTACAATATCGAGGAGGTGCGCATCCGCCAGGCCTGCGAACGGGAGGCAATCCCCTACCTGTTCATCGAGTCGGATTATTCCGCCGAGGATATCGGCCAGCTCCAAACCCGGATCGAGGCCTTTCTTGAGCAGATCGGGGGGTAACCATGTACATCGGGGTTGATCTGGGCTCCCGGACCGTCAAGATGGCGGTCTGGGACGGGGAGCGGCTGGTGGAGCACCGGATTGCCGCCTCGGGTTTTGCGCCCCACCGCCAGGCGGAGGAGATGATCGCCGACTACCGGGCCAAGGTCGTGGTGGCCACCGGCTACGGCAGGCATCTGGCGGCCGGACATTTCGCCGATGCGGTGATCACCGAGATCAGGGCCCATGCCCGAGGCATTTCCCATGAGTTTCCCGGCTGCCCCACCATCGTCGATGTGGGCGGCCAGGACTCCAAGGTGATCAGTCTGGATGCGGCAGGACGGGTGCGCAATTTCCAGATGAACGACAAATGCGCCGCAGGCACCGGCCGTTTTCTGGAGATCATGGCCGCTTCCCTGGCATACACCCTGGAGGAATTCGGCCAAGCCGCGCTTGCTGCCGACCACGAGGTGCAGATCAACTCCATGTGCACGGTCTTTGCCGAGTCCGAGGTGATCTCCATGAAGAACCGGGGCATTGCCCGCGAGCAGATCGCCAGGGCCGTGCATTCCTCGGTGGCCGACCGGCTGGCCGGGATGCTGGCCCGGCTCGGCCATAGCGATCCTGTGGCCTTTTCCGGCGGGGTGGCGAGAAACCCCTGCATGGTTGACCTGCTCAAAAAAAGAATGCCGGGAGTGCGGGTGCTGGTGCCGAAGCTGCCGGATATCACCGGCGCCCTGGGCGCGGCCCTGCACGGGACAGGGGTGTGAGCATGGAAAAGATGCTCCTGGAGATCCATCAGACCCGCAGGTTTGCCAAACGGCTGGTGGCCATGGCCAAGGCCGGCAAGAACGAACGCATCGTGGCGGCCCGGGCACAAAGGATCATCGCCGATCTGCAGACCAATCCCCTGCACGGGGAAGCGGAATGCAAGCGCACCCGCCACGGAGAGTTGCGCCTCAATGATTGCCGCAAGTACGATCTTTCCTGCGGATTCCGGCTGATTGCCCTGAAAAGGGAGAGGCGGCTGATCTTTACCTATATCGGCAGCCATGACGACTGTCAGCGGTGGATAGAAAACAACCGGGATTATCAGGATGCGGTCGAATCCGAACCCGTGCCTCTGCCGGACGCGGAACATCATCGGCAAGCCGTTGCCCGCACCATGGCGGAGGAACCGGAGAAAGATGAATATGAAGAACAGCTGATGGCGAAGATCGATGAACGGTTGTTGCGCGAAATCTTTGCCGGGCTCTTTAAAAATGATTTCGGCCGGCAAGAGTGAAGAACAACCCGTTCATATTGCCGGTTTGTTGTTGAGGTTTTCGCCCGGATCATGCGCGGCGCCCCCGGGAAGCCGGACATCTCCCGCCCCGCCGTTCCACGCCGAAAGCATTCCGGCTGGCGGTGAGCAGGAAAGTGCCTCCGGATGAAGGGTGCCGTGGTTATCTGCTGCGGGGGTAATTCTGCAGCTTGCGCTGCAGGGTTCTCCGGTGCAGGTCCAGTTTCTTGGCGGCCAGGGAGATGTTGCCGCTGCAGCCGGTGAGTACCCGGTTGATATGCTCCCATTCGGCCTGGGCCAGGGATGGGGCAGGGAACTCATTCCGGGGCACCTCGCCGGCAAGGTTCCGGTCCCTGGCAAAGGCGCCCAGGATATCGTCCACGTCGGCAGGCTTGGTCAGGTAATAGCGCGCACCCATTCGCATCGCCTCCGTGGCCGTGGCGATGCTGCCGTACCCTGTGAGCACGACCATCTGGATTGTCTGATTGGCCTCCCTGGCTGCAGCGACAAGCTCCAGCCCCGATTTGCCCGGCATCTTCAGATCAATCACCACCATGGCAGGGTTCTGTTCGAGGATGAGCCACAAGCCTTCCTCAAAACCGCCGGCGGTGAAAACCGTGAAGTCCCGCCGGCGAAAGGCCTTTGCCAACCGTTCCCGGAACAGCTTGTCGTCATCAACCAGAAGAATCGTCTTGTCCATAAAAAACCTCTCTGTTCTTTTTTGCCATGAATGGCTGCCCGCGGGTTGCAGGCAGCCATTCATGGCAAGGGAAAGAAACGCTCTCAACTCTTTGGGGCTTGCGGGGCGGCGGGGATGCCCGAGCCATGGCATTCCATGCAGTTCTGCTGGGCGTTGATGCCGAACTCCGAAACCGGCGCCCAGGTGCTGACGGGTTCGTACTTGCCGTCCTTCCAGGCATTGAGCATTTCCACGAGATGGTAGGCGACGCTGGCAGCCACCCGGGCGCAACGATCCTTCCGTTCCGGGCTGCTCAGCGGCTTGTTTGCCGCCTTCATCCACTTGCCCACGGAAATGTGGCAGAGCGGCGATTCACTGACCGTATGGGGGATTAGCTCCGGCTTTATTTTCGGATTCTTTGGCACGAAAACCGGCATCGAGGCATTGGAGTACCAGTCCAGGATATCCGAGGACATGTGGTGAGCGGCTTCACCCCCGGCAACAATCCGCGGCCCGATGATCATGTTGGCGACGAGGGCGGCGCCGTTGTTGGAACCGCAGAGCGTGCCCCATCCGACAAGCCCGCCTTCCATATAGACAAAGGAATCGATGGGGAAGGAGCGGTAGGGTTCCCCTACCTTTTCGCGCAACTGGCTGAATACGCTGCTGATGACGGCGCCACCGCAGAAAAGCCTGTACCATTCGTTGTAGGCGAGTTCCGCCGTCGTGGCGGGATCAAGTTTTACATAGGGCCAGGGCCATTTTTCCGTGGGGCCGCCCTTGGCTTCGGCAATGCCCGGCCAACCGCCGAAGCGCGCAAGGGCTGCACTCGCGGTCAGTACCCCCGCACCGAGTACCATCTGACGTCTCGATATTCCCTTTTTGTCCATGCTTTCATCACACTCCATCGATTCTTCCTCCTTATTTTTGAGGGAAGTCTTTTCCCGCGGCATCATGCCCTGGAATCCCCCCTCATTTAAGCAAGCAGCCGTGACAAACCTTTTTTTCCGAGACACAGGAAGCGGCAGCGCCGTATGCGCCGTATGTATCAGATACGGAGCAGCCTGCGTTGCACTAGCGATATATTTGCACAAATATATCGCTAGTGCAACCTTTTTCCACTCCTCCTGATTGTGAGCCCCATGCAGACCCAGCCCGGATTGAAACAGGCGTTTTTTCATAAAAAAAATCCTTGCGCAACCGTTATATATTGTTAAGTATAACGAAATGAAAAAGAACAAAGCACAGGGGAAAATGAAGTCCGGCCTTGAGTGGCAGGGCCGGCTCTGGCTGGAAGGCCCCGAAGGCACCTTTCTCGGCTATGGCCGGGTGGTGCTGCTGGAGCGCATTAGGGAGCACGGCTCCATCGCCAGGGCGGCCAAGTCCATGGAGATGTCCTACAAGCACGCCTGGGATCTGCTCGACTCCATGACCCGTCAGGCAGGCTGCTCCCTGGTGGCCACCGTCCGGGGCGGCAAGGGCGGCGGCGGCGCGGTCCTTACCCCGGCCGGCGAAAAGGCCATTGCCGTTTTCTGGCACTACCACGCACGCTTTCAGAATGTTTTGCAGGAAATGACTGCGAAACTGGAGGATGTGCTGTGCGATGAAAAAAGTGTTGATCCGGGATCGTAATTGCAGGCCAGGCCGTATGCTTTTTGTCCTGTTCATTCTTTACAAAAGGAGCCACGCCATGTTTTTGAGAATCTTGATCTGTCTGTTCGCTGTGCTGCCCTCAATATTCTGGGGGGCGACCCCTGCCAGGGCTGAAACCGAGCTGGTGGTTTCAGCCGCCGCCTCCCTCACCGAGTCGTTCCGTGAGATCGGCCGCGCATTCGAGGCGAAAAACCCCGGGGTCCGGGTCCGCTTCAACTTTGCCGCCACCGGGCCGCTCCTGCAGCAAATCACCCAGGGCGCACCCGTAGACGTCTTTGCTTCCGCGGATCAGGAGAGCATGGACAAGGCGGAGAAGGGCAAGTTTCTTCTGACCGGCAGCAGAAGCAATTTCGTTGCTAATTCATTGGTGCTGGTGGTTCCGGTGAACCCGGCTTCCACCGTTAAGGGGGTGGCGGATCTGAAGGCGGGCACGGTGCAGCGCATCGCCATCGGCAATCCCGAATCGGTGCCGGTGGGCAGGTACACCAAGGGCGCCCTGGAAAAGCAGGGGCTGTGGGATGCTCTTACCCCCAAGTATGTCATGGCCATCTCGGTTAAGCAGGTCCTGGAGTATGTGCAGCGGGGCGAGGTGGAGGCCGGGTTTGTCTATGCCAGCGATGCCGTGGCAGCCAAGGACCGGGTGCGGGTGGCGGCGGAGATTCCCACCGTGACCCCCATTGTCTATCCGGTGGCGGTGGTGGCTGGCAGCGCGCATCAGCAGGAGGCCCTGGCTTTTGTCCGCTTTCTTCGGGAGAAGGAGGCACGGGCGAGCTTCGGCAAATACGGATTCAAACAGCCGTGAATGCGGCCCGGAGTCAACCATGCCCGACCTCACTCCCCTTTGGCTGACCCTGAAGGTGGCGGCCACAGCCACCGCCCTTTCCCTGGGCGTTGCCGTGGCCTTCGCCTGGCTCGTGGCGCGCCGCTCTTTTCCGGGCCGCGAACTCCTGGACGCCGTGCTCACCCTGCCCCTGGTCCTGCCGCCCACGGTGCTCGGCTACTACCTCATCGTGGTCTGGGGCAGAAACGGCTGGCTGGGCGGCTGGCTGTATCAGCATCTGGGGGTTACCCTGATGTTCACCTGGCAGGGGGCGGTGCTGGCCGCAAGCGTGGTCTCCTTCCCCCTGCTGTTCAAGTCGGCCCGCGCCGCCTTTGAAGGGGTGCCCGCCGAGTACGAGCAGGCGGCCCGCATCCTGGGAGATGCGGAGTTTGCCGTGTTCTGGCGGATTACCCTGCCCTTGGCCGCGAGAGGGCTGCTGGCCGGGGTGATGCTGGCCTTTGCCAGAGCCATGGGCGACTTCGGCGCGACCCTGATGGTGGCCGGCAACATCCGGGGGCGGACCCAGACCGCTGCCCTGGCGGTATTTGACGCTGTCCAGGCCGGGGATTATTCCCTGGCCAACACCCTGGTGGTCATTATGTCGTTTGCCTGCGTGGTCATCCTGGTCATGACCAACAAGCTGGCGGCCCGGTCGCAGAGAGGACGATGAAGCTCAGCGTCGATATCGGGAAAACCCTGCGCTCGCGGGAGCGGGAGTTCCATCTCCGCGCCGCCTTTTCCTCCTCGGACGACCTCACCGTGATTTTCGGTGCATCCGGTTCCGGCAAGAGTCTCACCATTCAGGCCATTGCCGGACTGGTCACCCCGGAACGCGGCAGGATCACGGTGGAGGACAGGGTTCTGTTTGATCAGGAACAGGGAGTCAACCTGCCTGCGCGCCATCGCCAGGTCGGCTACCTCTTTCAGGATTACGCCCTGTTTCCCCACCTCACCGTGCGGGAAAACATCGCCTACCCCATGAAGAAAGCCTGGCAATGGGGAATCCCACCCCACTTCGACCAGAAGGTGATGGAGATCATGGAGGCCTTCGAGATTGCCTCCCTGGCGAAAAATCATCCCCACGAGCTGTCCGGCGGCCAGAAACAGCGGGTGGCCCTGGCCAGGGCCATGATCAAGAGGCCCTCGCTCCTGCTGCTGGACGAGCCCTTTTCCGCCATGGATGCCATGCTGCGCCAGCGGATGCGCCTGGAGCTGCTTGAAATCAGAAAACGGTTTGCCGTGCCGCTGGTGGTGATCACCCACGATCCGGCCGACGTGGAGGTCTTTGGCGATACCCTGGTTGTCTTTGCCAATGGGCGGGTGGAGGAGATCAACGGTCGAAGAGATCCTGCCGCAGCTGAAGAGAACCGTGGGTAAACGGCGTCAATCTTTGCCGACAATTCCCTGGCTTTTCTCCCCTGACTCCGGAGAGAGTACGACTTGATACCACCTTCTTTCCTATCCCCCTCCCCTCCTCTTTTTTCCCTAAAACCATCTCCCTGTTTGCACTGAACCTCTTTCCCCTATACAATGAAAAAAAGCCTCCCGGCTCCATCGCCGGAAAAGCCTGCCGAACACAATCCGCACAGGATTTAACTCCATGTTCGATTTTTCAGAACACATAAAATTCGTCATCTCCCTCTTCGCCATCGTCAACCCCATTGGCGCCATCCCCATCTACATCAGCCTCACCGACGGCTACCGCCCGGAGGACCGGGCCAGGATCGTCCGGATCACTCCGGTCGCCGTGGTGGCCATTCTGCTGGTAACCCTGGTCAGCGGCGAGTTCATCCTCCGTTTTTTCGGGATCTCCATCGACTCCTTCCGGGTGGGCGGCGGCATTCTCCTTTTGCTCATGGCCACCTCCATGCTCCAGGCCAAGACCAGCCGGACCGCTCACACCAGCGACGAGGCCGAGGAAACCGTGGACCGCGAAACCATCGCCGTTGTCCCTCTGGCCATTCCCCTGCTCTCCGGGCCGGGCGCCATCAGCACGGTTATCGTGTACGCCTACAAGGCAAAAGGGGTTTCGGCCTATGTGATTACCAGCGCGGGCATTCTCCTCATCGGCCTGGCAATTTTTCTTTCCCTGTCGGCCGCGCCCTACATTGCCAAAAAACTCGGCAAAACCGGGATCAACATCATCACCCGGATCATGGGCCTTATCCTGGCAGCCATTGCCGTGGAATTTATCACCACCGGCTTGAAGAACATCTTCCAGATTCCGACCTGATCCCCAGATCCTCCGGCCACAACCAGGAGATCCACGCCCATGAAAGTCGTCGCTGCGATGAACGGCCTTGTTTCCTCGGATGTCGCGGCGCTCTATGCCCTGCGGTATGCCGCGCTCTTTGACCACACCCTCTGCCTGCTCCATGTGCTCAACCCCACGGACCGGAGGGAGGAGGTGGAGATGAGCATGGCAGAAGCCGAAGAGGCGGCCTTCCATTACGGAGTCAAGACCGAACGGGTTTTCCTGACCGGAGAACCGGCCGACGCCATCGAGAAATATCTTGCCGCAACCAGAACCGACACTCTCTTCTGCAGCACCAGGATTAGAAAGAAAAAACGGTTTTTCCAGAACTCGCTCAGCGAAAAACTGAGCCGGTTGTCCCTGCCCGCCAATCTGGCCGTGCTCCGGGTCGCCCACGTGAACGCGGTTTTCGTAACCGAAAACATCCTGCTCCCCATCAGGGAAGACCGGCTGTCGGCACGGAAATTCGCTTTTTTCAGCGCCATGGCCAAGGCCTTTGGCGCCGCAACGGAGATATACAGCATCCATCCCGCGGACAGGCGCAGAATAGATGCCATGGATACCCATACCGCCAGAATGCTGTTCCAGAAGATCAACTCACGCCTGGGCCACTATGCCAATACCATGAAGCTCCTGGATATTCCCCTGACCATCAAGCACGCCCTGACCTCCAGCGAAGTTGACCAGATCCTTCACCACCTGGCCCGCCATAATTTCCAGCTCATGATCATCGGGGGCAGGAGGCTTGCCAAATTTCCCGGATTTTTCCGGGAAAACCCCATGGAAAGACTCTTTTGGCACACGCCGGTGAACACCATCGCCTTCTACGCCAGGGAAAAAAGATGACGCAGCTCTTCGCCCTCGACCGCCAAGCCCTTTTCCAGCGGCTGAAAACCTCGGAAAAAGGCCTGGACCCCGAGCAGGTAGCCCGGCGGCTCGTGGAGTTCGGCGCCAACGAGCTGGCAACCGCGGCGAAAAAAAACTACCTCCTTGCCTATCTGGGCCAGTACGGCAATTTTTTCGCCATTCTCCTGGAAGCGGCAGCCCTCCTCTCCTTTGCCGCCGATTATTACGATCCGGGTCAAGGCACGATCCTGGGCTACGCCATCCTCGGCGCGGTGATCATCAACGCCACCTTCACCTTCTGGCAGGAATACCGGGCGGACAAGGCCATGGAGGAACTGCTCAAGCTGATGCCCACCAAGGTTTCCCTGCGCCGGAATGGAAAGGTGGTCGCAACCACGGCGCACGAGATTGTGCCAGGCGACATCATGCTTCTGGAAGAGGGAGACAAGGTCGCGGCGGACGGAATTCTCATCGAGGCAACCTCGCTGTATCTCAACCTTTCCTCCCTCACCGGCGAATCAGCACCCGTGGCCCGCAATCTTCTGCCGGGCGAGACACAACGGGCCCTGGACGCCAAAAACATGATCTTTGCCGGAACCACCGTGCTTTCCGGCAGCGGGGTCGCCGTGGCCAGCGCCACGGGCAATGCCACGGAATTCGGCAAGATCGCCAGCCTCACCAAAAACGTGCGCAAGGCCATCACCCCCATGCAGCGGGAGATCGTTCACATCACCCGCATCCTCACGGTCATTGCCCTGCTCATGGGCGGCTCTTTTTTCGCCCTCGGCCTCTTTTCCGGCAAGGGGATCATGCTCGCCTCAACCTTTGCCATCGCCCTCATTGTCGCCAATGTGCCGGAAGGATTGCTGCCGACCATTGCCCTGTCGCTCTCCCTGGCCAGCCAGCGCATGGCCCGGCACAATGCCCTGATCAAAAACCTCGACTCCGTGGAAACCCTGGGCAGCGTCACGGTCATCTGCACGGACAAAACCGGCACCCTGACCAGAAACGAAATGACTCTAACGCACCTCTGGCTGGCGGGCGGAGAACAGGTTGCCATTTCCGGGAAGGGCTACCAAGAGCCGGGAGATTTTTCCCTTGACCGCCCCAACGACACCTCGGAAGATCGCCTTGCCGCCGTGCTCATGGCAGGACTCCTCAACTGCCGCGCCAAGATCGACGGGGAAGGGTTGCACGGCGACCCCACCGAACTGGCCCTCGTCGCCGCGGCCCGCAAAAAGGGGATCAGCCCGCCGGCCATGAAAAAGGTCCAGGAATTCATCTTCACCAGCGAGCGCAAGATGATGTCATCCGTCTATCAGGATGGGGATGCAACCAGGCTCTTTGCCAAGGGCGCGGTGGAGGCGCTGCTGCCCCGATGCACCTCCTGCCTGGCCGAGGACAACTCGGTGCAGCCCTTCACCGATGCGGCAAGGGAGGCCACCCTTGCCCAGGCCAAGGAGTTCGAAAGCCAGGCCTTGCGGGTGCTGGTGATCGCCCGTAACGACAAGGCGAGTGAAGAAGGCTTGACCCTGCTGGGCCTTGCCGCCATCATGGATCTGCCTCGCCAGGGCGTGTCCGAGGCGGTGGCAACCTGCAAAGCCGCCGGCATCCGGACCATGATGATCACCGGCGACAACCCGCGCACCGCCGCCGCCATTGCCGGGCAAATCGGCATGCTGCACGACCGGGTCATCACCGGCCCCGAACTGGAAACCATGGGTGATGAGCAACTGGAGGAAATCCTTGCCAAAGAGACGGTCCTCTTTGCCCGCATGGCCAGCAGCCAGAAGCTGCGCATCGCCACGGCTCTTCAGAGCCTCGACGAGGTGGTGGCCATGACCGGCGACGGGGTCAACGACGCGCCCGCCCTCAAAAAAGCGGACATCGGCATCGCCATGGGCCTCTCCGGCTCCGAAGTCGCCAAGGAAGCGGCGGACATGGTGCTGCTCGATGACAACTTCTCCTCCATCGTCATCGCCATTGAGGAAGGCCGGACCGTGTATTTCAACATCAAGAAATTCGTCACCTACATCCTCTCCCACAACGCGCCGGAACTGGTGCCCTATATCCTGCAGTTTTTCCTGAAAATCCCGCTGCCGCTCTCGGTGATCCAGATCATCTCCATTGATCTCGGTTCGGACATGCTTCCCGGCTTGGCCTTGGGCAGCGAAAGACCGGAAAAAAACATCATGAACCAGCCGCCGGTGAGCAGAAAGGGAAAAATTCTCGACCGGGAGGTGTTCCTGCGGGGCTATTTTTTTCTGGGGCTTATCGAGGCCACGGCCGCCATGGCCGCCTTCCTCTTCTTCCTCCTCTTGCATGGCTGGCAATACGGGACCGTGGTTCTTGCCGATCCCTTGCTGCACCGGCAGGCCATGACCATGACCCTGCTGGGCGTGATCTCCTGCCAGATGTTCAATGCCTGGACCATGCGGAGCTGGGAATTTTCCGCCTTCAGCCTCGGATTCTTTTCCAACCGCCTGATGCTGTGGGCCATGGCGGTCAATCTGGCCTGGGCCTGGGCACTGCTCAACGTGGCCGCGGTGCAGAGGGTGTTCAACACCGCCCATGTGCCATTGACCGATCTCTGGATATTGCTGCTCTTTCCCATCCTGCTCTTTGCCGGGCATGAACTGTACAAATGGCTGCGGTGCCACGGGAAAAGCCGCAGCACCGCCCAGCCGGATCGCGCCTGAGCAGATCCCATGCTCCCATTCCCTTACGCCGCGTGCGCCATTTTTTTTCTTCGCAACCCTCTCTAAAAATGATACCCTTGCCGATGTAAGATAATCAGCCTTCGGCTGCTCCTGTCATTTGAAAATCGAAACGGATGCGCACGCCATGACCACCATTGATTTCAACGCCCAGCGCCTTGATCATGCCAAGCAGATCGTCAGCAAGATCAAGCTGCCGGCCCAGCCCACCATCGTCATTGAGATCAACAAGGAAATGCGCACCGAACATCCCCACTTTGCACGCATCGCAAATCTGGTGACGCAGGATGCCTCGATAAGCGCCAAGGTCATCAACGTCATCAACTCGCCTTTCTTCGGCCTGGCCAACAAGTGCGAATCCATCGTCAAGGCCCTCACCTTCATGGGGCTGGAAAATTTCCGCAAGGTGGTGCTCACCGCCTGCCTGCAGGATGCCTTGGGCGGCGGCACCGCAACGGACAAGGTGTTTTGGGATCATTCCCTGCACACGGCGGTGGCGGCGGAATCCCTGGCCAAGACCATGCGCGGCATCCTGACCGCCGAGGATATCACCCCGGACATGGCCTACATGACCGGTCTGTTCCACGACTGCGCCATCCCGATGCTGCTCAAACGCAGCCCGGAATACCAGCCGTTCACCGATGCCGCCCTCAGCCATCAGCGCGACATCATCCAGGATGAAGACACGGTGGTCGGCTCCGACCACTGCGTGGTGGGAGGGCTGCTGGCCAAAACCTGGTCGCTGCCCGATGCGGTATGCAAGACCATCATCCACCACCATACCTCCAACCTCGCCGGGCAGGGCGCCGTGCCGGCCAAGCTCATTGCCCTCACCAGGGTCGCCGACTACCTCGCCTACACCTTTGGCTTTTCCATCGGCATGATGGACCGGATCATCGATGGCGAATGGGACCCTGAGGAATGGAGCGAAGTCAACGACTCCGTGCTGCATGAGCTAAATCTGGGGCCGGACGACCTCATCGACATGAAAGATCAGATCTTCGAGCAGCTCTCCGTTCAGTGATCCCCGCCAGGGGCCTCATCCATATTCCCAAGCCTTACGGGTCAGCGGAAGAATATCCGCCCGGAAATCGACCCCGCCTCGACAACTGAAACCCGCCTGATTCCAATTCCCGCTGTCCCATGCGTTACAAGCAGGTACTGTGTGCCACGAAATTTCCCTGGTTGCCGCAAAAGCGCCAGGACTCAAAAACAAATCGGCGGCTCCATTAAGCAAACCCCGGAATGAGGCGATGCAGGCGGCCGGCAACACCCGTCGCGCTCCCTATGCCCGCCTCCGGCAACGAGGCAGACAGCCGGAGATTTTTCCGCAAATCAGGATTGACGAAAGCGGCACATTGCGCGTATTATATTACGTATGATAATACGACAAATAAGGAGGGCCATGACATGCGGGCAAACTTTACGCGGGATGAGATGATCAGCGCCACTGCCGCGGCAAAGAATTTCGGCAGGGTCGTTACGGAGCTTGCCGAACACAAAAGGGACAAGACCGCCGTAGTCAAAAACAATGAAATCACCGCGGTCATCCTGCCGGTCGAGGAGTATGAATACATGGCGGACATCGTCGAGTTCGTCGAACACCTCGAAATTTACGACCTCGTCACCAAGAGAAAGAAAGACACCGGCAAACGGATTCCCCTGGACTCGCTCCTGCAGGAGGAAGGCATTGCCTTATAAAGCTGAGTTGAGCAGCTTGCCTGCTCAAACGAAACTTATGCCCTTTGGGTACAAGATGGTGTTCACCGAGGACGCGGCCGCCGATTTCAGAGCCCTGGACGGTTCGCTCAAGAAACCGGTCGCAGCGCAGCTCAAAAAGCTGGAAGCCTCCCCCTATCTCGGCCAGCCGCTCGGCAACATGCGCGGTTTTGACCTGACCGGTTATTACAAGCTGTATGCGGTCCGGAAATCGATCCGGGTGATGTACCGGATCGTGGAGGACGAAGTGATCGTCGAGGTGGTCGGGATCGGCAAGCGGGCGGATTTCGAGGTCTATGCCGACGTGGCCCGGAGATTGCTCAGAAAGGAATAAAGACCATCAGAAAGTCACGCTAAACACGGCTGCGGAAAAACAGGGGGATGTCCCGCTTCCCATTGCTGAGCCTATCTCAATTCCTCGCATCGCACGGAGTGCCTCCTTTCTTACAGGTCGGTGGCGCGTTGCCTGCGTATCAAAATAACCTTGATATTATTTTTACAGTCTGATTATATAATAAATATATGATTAAGATCAGAAGTAAATATAATATATTGGTTATTTTATGAAAGCGAAATACAAGCAGATTGCCCGACTACAGCTCGACGCCACCTTGTCGCTGTTCGGCGTAGTAAGGAACATGCAGCCTCCGGCAAAGGGCTGGATACGGGCGGTGCGTGAGGCGCTTGGTATGTCCGGCAAGCAGTTAGCCCACCGGCTCAATGTTTCCCAGCCCCGCGTCCATAGGCTGGAGCAGGACGAGCCCTCCGGCGCGTTGACGCTCAAGACCATGCGCCAAGCGGCCGAGGCGCTGGATTGTATCTTTGTCTATGCTCTTGTCCCCCGTTCTTCGCTGGAAAACACCGTAAGGGAACAGGCCCGGCTGGTGACCGGCGAGCGGCTGCAACGGGTAGCCCACACCATGCTTCTGGAGGCACAGGGCCTTTCCGGCAAGGAACAACAAGCCTCCTTGGATGCAGCCATAGAGGAGCTGGTACGAGAGACGCCCACGGATCTTTGGGATATGAAATCATGAAATTCGATACCCCGGAAGGGGCAACCCCGCTTGACCCCGATGAAACTGAAGGGTTGCTGCTTTCTCATATCACCACACGGGCTGAGCTGGATCGCTGGGAACAGGAAAACATAGCCGAGGCCGAGGCGTGGGCTTTCCGCCGCGCCCATCCTGACATCCTCTCCGATGGTTTTGTCAAGCGACTGCACAAGCGGATGTTCGGCCATGTCTGGCGCTGGGCCGGATCATATCGGAAAACCGGCAAGAATATTGGCGTACCCGCTTGGCAGATAGCCACGGAGTTGCGTGCCCTCTGTGAGGATTGCGCGGCCTGGATTGATCATGGTGTCTATCCGCCGGACGAGATAGCCGTGCACTTCCATCACCGGCTTACGGCAATTCATCCCTTTGCCAACGGCAATGGCCGCCATGCCCGATTGATAACCGACATCCTTCTGGCGCAGCTGCTCAAGCAACCACGCTTTACCTGGGGGAGCGGCAACTTGGTCAATGCCGGGGAATGCCGGAAACAGTATGTCAATGCACTGCGTGCCGCCGACCGGCATGATTACGGGCCGCTGCTGGCCTTTGTGCGTTCATAGCGGAGTATTCCGTAGTCAGCAGGCAAATGCTTTGCCACTATCTAGCTCTTCCTCATGATCTTCAACTGCCCGGTTCATCTCCACGGGTATGGGTGCACATGGGGCACGTTGCTTGCTAATTAGCTAAAACAACCTTCAATATTCAGAATAGAAAAATAGCAAGCAACGTCCCGTTAAGCCCGCGGTGGCAAACTTGACCGATTCGCTGGACATCATCACCGGCAACTTCTCAGCCACCTGCCCGGTGGCAAACGCCGTGCCGCCCCGCGCAGCGATAGGCCCATCCTTCTCAGCCACCTGCCCGGTGGCAAACTGCCGAAAAGACCTTGTTCATGGCGAGTGAGTCTTCTCAGCCACCTGCCCGGTGGCAAACTTATTCCAGAATTAATAGATGCAATATTTTTACTTCTCAGCCACCTGCCCGGTGGCAAACAGCAAAGCTTCTCGCTCTGCCTTGTGCACTCCCTTCTCAGCCACCTGCCCGGTGGCAAACATCCAGCTGAGCGTTGCTCCGACATCAATTCACTTCTCAGCCACCTGCCCGGTGGCAAACACCCTGTCGTCGGCATAAGACTTTGTGCGGTCCTTCTCAGCCACCTGCCCGGTGGCAAACGCCGTGGAGGACTGGATTAATCCCCGCAGCCGCTTCTCAGCCACCTGCCCGGTGGCAAACCTTGATTCCTGCTTTCCAGGATTTTTCACTACCTTCTCAGCCACCTGCCCGGTGGCAAACGCAATGGCCCGGTCCATTTCATCCCGACTCCACTTCTCAGCCACCTGCCCGGTGGCAAACGTTCCTTTATAATACCCATCATTCTTGTTTTTCTTCTCAGCCACCTGCCCGGTGGCAAACTTTGGCAGATGCGCAAAGGACATTTGCGAGCTCTTCTCAGCCACCTGCCCGGTGGCAAACTCGGGAGCCATGCGGAAACGAAAAGAGCAACACTTCTCAGCCACCTGCCCGGTGGCAAACTGCTCGGGTACCCCGTTGAAATGATATCTATCCTTCTCAGCCACCTGCCCGGTGGCAAACGGCTTGAAGTAATCAGGCACGAACCCGCCCAACTTCTCAGCCACCTGCCCGGTGGCAAACGGTGGTTACTTCCACCGGGACTCCGGCATTCACTTCTCAGCCACCTGCCCGGTGGCAAACCCACAGTTGAGCATGTCGGGCAATTGCTGCAACTTCTCAGCCACCTGCCCGGTGGCAAACTCCGGCCTTGACGCCAGCAGGGCAAACTCCAGCTTCTCAGCCACCTGCCCGGTGGCAAACATCCCGCAGGAAGGGTGGACAACCACCGGCCACTTCTCAGCCACCTGCCCGGTGGCAAACGATCTCCCCGGCCAACATCTGCATGATCACCTCTTCTCAGCCACCTGCCCGGTGGCAAACGGATTTTCCGGCCGAATCAAACAGCGACGTGCAGCTTCTCAGCCACCTGCCCGGTGGCAAACCGGAGTCAGGTTTGTTATCCGCACATCATATTCTTCTCAGCCACCTGCCCGGTGGCAAACCACGACCGCCGCCAATTTCGCTATCGCCCCCACTTCTCAGCCACCTGCCCGGTGGCAAACTGGCCGCCTGGATCGCCTCGGCGTCAACATTCCTTCTCAGCCACCTGCCCGGTGGCAAACAGAGTGGGATATGGAAGGCAACCCGATCAATGCTTCTCAGCCACCTGCCCGGTGGCAAACGTATGTGTCAGGGAATTATGCCTACGCCATTGCTTCTCAGCCACCTGCCCGGTGGCAAACGGTGGGGGTTGTTTCGATACGGATCGTCGGCTCTTCTCAGCCACCTGCCCGGTGGCAAACGACATTAATGATGAGGCGGCGCGTATTCTTCGCTTCTCAGCCACCTGCCCGGTGGCAAACGAGATTTATTTCGGGCTTCGACTTGTCGTGCCCTTCTCAGCCACCTGCCCGGTGGCAAACTTTATTGGCTAGTTTCTCGGCTAGTTTTCTACCTTCTCAGCCACCTGCCCGGTGGCAAACAATGACGATATGCTGCCCAGGCCGTACTATGGTCTTCTCAGCCACCTGCCCGGTGGCAAACTTTTTGCTCATTTTTATCCTCCTAGTCGTCCACTTCTCAGCCACCTGCCCGGTGGCAAACCGACGTACTCCATGGCATGCCGGTGATGTCCTCTTCTCAGCCACCTGCCCGGTGGCAAACAATCCCCGCCCGTCTCCTGAACTTTTTCGTTGCTTCTCAGCCACCTGCCCGGTGGCAAACGGCCTGCTACAGCGCGGAGCGGGTGCATTGCGCTTCTCAGCCACCTGCCCGGTGGCAAACTGTTTCCTCCCTAGGTTTGCCGCACGACAGGACTTCTCAGCCACCTGCCCGGTGGCAAACCATCATCGGCAATGCCGATAGCCTCGCCGGGCCTTCTCAGCCACCTGCCCGGTGGCAAACTTATCCCCGGATGGCAAACCCACACGTTTTGACTTCTCAGCCACCTGCCCGGTGGCAAACGGTCCGCCCATGGCCGCACCTATGCCCAAAATCTTCTCAGCCACCTGCCCGGTGGCAAACTCAGTTCCGCGATGCGACCCCCTCCGGGGACTCTTCTCAGCCACCTGCCCGGTGGCAAACGCCTTCAGCTACGGACCATCCCAGACCACCTGCTTCTCAGCCACCTGCCCGGTGGCAAACACAGCCAACCACCGTTATCCTGCCACCCCGGCCTTCTCAGCCACCTGCCCGGTGGCAAAAGGCCAGCGGGTAGAGCTGGGCTGCCGCCCGCACTTCTCAGCCACCTGCCCGGTGGCAAACTGAGGAAGCTGACCCGTGGCGTGAAGAAGCATCTTCTCAGCCACCTGCCCGGTGGCAAACGGTTGCATCCTGGGGCAGTCCACGGCGCTCCACTTCTCAGCCACCTGCCCGGTGGCAAACGGCGGGGGCCGGCGGAAAAGTAAAATGTCGATCTTCTCAGCCACCTGCCCGGTGGCAAACAACAACCTGGCTCGCGGTCCGGTGCGATGACTCTTCTCAGCCACCTGCCCGGTGGCAAACGTGTTTTTCGCCACCGGCGCCAGCGCCGACCACTTCTCAGCCACCTGCCCGGTGGCAAACTTGAGCTGAGACGCGGGAAACCGAAACAGGAGCTTCTCAGCCACCTGCCCGGTGGCAAACCGACAAGATGGATTTTGCCCCCGTCCCGCACGCTTCTCAGCCACCTGCCCGGTGGCAAACGCGGTGATCGGGGTGGAGACGTAGGAGATGGCCTTCTCAGCCACCTGCCCGGTGGCAAACCAAACCCACACGTTTTGAGGTTGCCGTGGTGACTTCTCAGCCACCTGCCCGGTGGCAAACCTGGTGGATTGCAGGAGGCCTTACCCCGCAGCCTTCTCAGCCACCTGCCCGGTGGCAAACATCGCCATCGACCGGCAGCCAGCCGCCATCCACTTCTCAGCCACCTGCCCGGTGGCAAACTCGGCGATCAGTTGCGCCCAGGGCTGGCGTATCTTCTCAGCCACCTGCCCGGTGGCAAACGGGGCCTGGCTGCTGCACTCCGGATATACCGACTTCTCAGCCACCTGCCCGGTGGCAAACGAGCGAATCAAGAATTTTTTTCCTTTTGTGGACTTCTCAGCCACCTGCCCGGTGGCAAACGTTCAGGGATGATGCGCTGGCACAATTCGAGACTTCTCAGCCACCTGCCCGGTGGCAAACGGCCAATATCGTATGCGCCTCAATTTGTTTCTCTTCTCAGCCACCTGCCCGGTGGCAAACTTCTGGGATGGATTCCTGAGCAGGATTGTCCACTTCTCAGCCACCTGCCCGGTGGCAAACGTCAAACGCCGTTGTTGCGATATTGCCCCACACTTCTCAGCCACCTGCCCGGTGGCAAACGGAGACAAGGTAACGCTCACCATCAGCAGAGACTTCTCAGCCACCTGCCCGGTGGCAAACGAGTTGACAATCTCATCGCTGTCGGTATACGACTTCTCAGCCACCTGCCCGGTGGCAAACAACCAAAAGCGAAGAAAGAATTATGCGCGTATCTTCTCAGCCACCTGCCCGGTGGCAAACATGCACACACATGTAGTATATATGTAGGCATACTTCTCAGCCACCTGCCCGGTGGCAAACGTGTCGCCGTACTTGCACCAGATCGAGAAGCTGCTTCTCAGCCACCTGCCCGGTGGCAAACGATTGAGCGCGAATTGGCGGATTATCTCACCTCTTCTCAGCCACCTGCCCGGTGGCAAACGTACATGGCGTTTTTGGCGATTTTGGTATTTACTTCTCAGCCACCTGCCCGGTGGCAAACGGCCCGCAAGTTCCAGCTCGCTCCATTCACTTCTTCTCAGCCACCTGCCCGGTGGCAAACAATACTCACTGATTTCAAGGCAGACACAGGGTCTTCTCAGCCACCTGCCCGGTGGCAAACGACTCGCCGGGTCGGCTTTAGAGATTTGTTAACTTCTCAGCCACCTGCCCGGTGGCAAACTGGCATGGAACAGGGCCACTCCGTCGCGCATGCTTCTCAGCCACCTGCCCGGTGGCAAACGATCATGGATGCCTCTTTTTTCCCATCGGTGCCTTCTCAGCCACCTGCCCGGTGGCAAACCCGCGCAGCCCATGCAGTACAGCGTTGGAATGCTTCTCAGCCACCTGCCCGGTGGCAAACCTGTTGTACGGCGCCGGCCTGCGCCTCATGGACTTCTCAGCCACCTGCCCGGTGGCAAACTTGGAAGGTGTCCACATAGTGTCCACACTTTACTTCTCAGCCACCTGCCCGGTGGCAAACAACCGGCAGCTACTGCAAGCGCATACCTCGCTCTTCTCAGCCACCTGCCCGGTGGCAAACTAGAGCTTATCTCTAATAAGTTATTAGAATTCAATATGTTATCCATACAACAAACAGAAAACCTTCGTTTTTCAAATGGCCAGCAACCTATTGATTTTCATAAGATTTTTTTTGCAAAATCCGCTACAAAGGTAAACACCTTATCCAAGACATCCTTCTTCTGACACGTCTCAATTAATGCATTCCGAAAATCTTTTTGAGATATTTTCAACTCGCCGAAGAGAAATGCTAGCGGCATGACATGGGCATCTTTGATAAGATCGGCAACGTCAAACACGAGTGCGCCTCTCCGGGTTTTTCCATGCAGCAAGGGTAAAGAAAAACTGATTCCCAGACCATTGAGGACAACCGCGGCATAGCCATATGCGATATAATTGCCGTGATCAATAAACCCATTGACAATATCTTCTCGCGATTCCTGTTTCCCTTTACCTTCTTCCCTGACAAATTTGTGCAACCCAACCCCTTCGGCCAGTCTCGCATAGAGGGCCTTCGCCCAACGTGCTTCGGCAAGAAGGAGCGTTTCTGTATTTTGGGCGGCATTGATCTGAGCCGAAAATCCTGCGGCAAGGCCATCGTCAATTTTGATGCCATTGCGAATCAGCTCAATATTTTCATCCCATGCTTCCATGGCCCAATCCAAACGTTTTTGCAGAAGCGCTTTTGCCAAATCCAGTCGCTTCGGTTCATCAAACCAGGTCTTTACCCAGGCCTGCATGTACTCCGTGGGCCGATATTCGCTCTGAGGGCTCAAAAACACCTGATCTACTGATGAAAACAGGGGGGAGCCACCACTGCCGCAAAACCCGACGAGAACGTTTGATTCAGCCATCCTGCGCGCGGCGGCATCAGTAATCGAGGTACCTTTACCAAGCAACACGAATGCCGTATTGCGCTCCGGAATGTTGAAATAACGTTCCACGTCCTCGCCTGTATCCGTCAGATAAACAATCCTGTTGTCTTTTTGCATAACGCGAACGTGCTCCAAGTAGAATACATTCGCCCGTTTCGACAAAAGAATCTGACGGGGCTTCACTTGGCGGTTCATGGTAGGTCCGGCACGGCAAAAGGTCTTGTTGTAACCGAGAGGCCGTAACTGTCTGGCTTGCATTCTCCCTGATGATCCGCCGCAGGGCCGATCTCGACATAAAGTCCAAAACGCTGCCCGGAGGAAGCGCTGGAGAGAATGAAGAACGGCAGTTTGTTCTCGTCGGCCTGGGCGATCCTTCGAGTCCTCAGTGCGTGATCCGGATCCCTGTCGGCTTTGCGAGTCGGGATGCGAAAACGCGAATACCGTTTCCATGGACCATCGAACTTTTCGGGAACTGCGCGTGGGTAACCGATCCGGCCGTAATCCCTGATTGCCGGGTTGTCGACGACAGCGTCAACGAGCAGGTCCAAATCCCCGCGAGTCGGTGAAAAGACCCGGATGCATGCGAAAAGGCTGTTCTCCTTTCCCGGCAGGGCAAGGGCGAATTTTCCCGGATAGCGACGAAAGGCACCGTGCAGCACCCGCAGGATTGCGCCCGCCACCACCGGGCGGGAGGGCCCTCCGCCCTTTTCGTTGCCGGGGATCTCAATGTTGACGTAGTGTGCAGGTCTCATCTCAAGACTCCTTTTTTCCCTTTTCAGATTTTTCTCCATCGGAAAATACACCGCCTCGAATCAGGCTGGCAGTCATGAACATTCCTTCCGGTGATCCTGGGTCAAGCGTGTTGAGCCTTTTAGCAAGATCGAAGGCCGAGAGCTTTTTGCCTTTCCGGAAGAATTTCTGCGCATCGAGGCTGGCTCCGTTTGGCTCGATGGGAATGGGGCGATTGAAAATTCCATACTCTGGATACCAGGTGTCGATAGTACGAAGCGCATTAGCGACCTTCTGATCCCGCAGGGCGGCGTGCCCCATGACACGAATGGCATCCTTGCCGTCCGCTTTTTTTGCGTCAGTTCTGCCGAGGCAATAGAGAGAACGGGCAAAGCCACGGGGTTTGTCTTCAAGATAGTTTTGAGAACAAAATATCTCCATGGCGCCCTGCATGCCGAGATCCATCCGGGCCGTTACTTCCAGTGCCGCACTATCGTGACCACGCAATCCATCCGCAATGAATTTGGCCACTGCCTTTTCCGCATCGCTATAATTGTCGAAAGTAGGCAAAGGAATGGACTGTGCATCCGCCTCTCCCACATTCTTGCCAGCTACCACTACACTAATTGTTATTTTCCGAGCGACCAGCCGGTTCCGCCACAGCCATCGGCCGTTAAGGATGTTGCGGGCATAACGCGATGCAATTTCATCTACTCCTTGGTCACTTTTAGCGCGTTGGATAAAGCCATCGACACTCTGGCGCAATTCTCCAACAAGGGTATCGTCGTCTCCTTTACTGGGCGCACAGGCGAACAAGGCGTTTTTAAGGTCGAGAAAACGGATGGAAAACCGGACGATCACCGCCGAGGCATTGGGATCTGTCTTGGCGGTGTCGGTCGTCTGGATATTGGAGACCTCCTCGCGGGCCGCAGATCCTGAGGTCGAGGTTTCAGCATCGCCCTTTTTGTTGACGTTCTGCGTTCCCCGGATGCCGTGCCGCAAAACCGGCACAGGGGTCAGTTCTTCACCAATTTCGTTATAGAAAAGGGCGTCGGTAATGACAATCCCACGCTGGAAAGAAAGAACACCCGGCAGTTTCTTGAATTCTGTGTCACTCATGATTGGATCTCCTTTTGTTTTATGATGAAAACATCGTCACGAAGCCATTGATGATGCCAAAACGGGATGGGCCGCGCGCCATAATCCCGAAGAGAAACATACTGAACAAGTCCGACCAGGGATTCGCAGAAGGCATGGGGGGAGCCCTCGCGAACGCCGCCACGCTGCTCGAATCCGGTGATGGCCGCATACCCCAAAACAGTCGGCACGAGCCAGGAGTTCGGAAGCGTTCCGGGCTCGGGGGCATCCTGTCTGAATCCGGTTGCCTTGATTACCGCATCGAGCGGGTCACCTTGTGACAGCATAAGATCAGAACGTTCGATAAGCCAGTAGCCGGTTCTCAACCGCTTCCTGAGCTTTTCGTCGTCTCCGATTATCTCCGGATCACCACTGCCGATCACTTGTCCGCCTGCGATGCGCGCTGATTTCATAAAATCATTCACGGCGTCGATATCGAAGGCATCATCAAAGGAAAACACCAGGGACAGAATGAGATGACAGGATGCCGTTGGTTGCAAGGAGAGGGCATGCGGGTTCTTGTTTGAGTAATCTTCTCCGTTGATAAATGTTGTACCCCGTCGCTGCTGAGGATGAAGCCGTCCATAAAAAGCGATTCCCTTTTCCCCCAGCAGTTGGGCGTCATGGTGAATAACGGCCACCCCATCCGAAAATGCACCTATATTGCGACCGAGATTATGGGCGAACATGTTGAGTGCCATCACCGGCGCGGCATTGATGAGCCAGGAGGTTGCATGGGCATTAGCCGCCTGGACTTTAATTCTTGGCAGATACAGATAATTCATCGCAGACCCTCCTCAATCCATTTAGCGATCCTGGCAATTGCGCCGTCATCGAGTCCCAGGCCACCTTGTTCGTCCTTGAACTCATAAGCGGCAATCTGGTTCGCCAGCCGCCAGGAAAACCCGCGCTCCCAATCCTTGGTTCGCTCGGCGAGGTCGATCACACCCCGAATGATCTCATCCACCTTGCCGGACACCAAAGGCTCCCCGTTCTCAGGCAGATATTCCCTGTGACCATCGAGGACCTTCAAAGCTTTAGCCCCTCGCGAGAGGATGGCCGAGGAAAATCTCTTCGAGAACGTTTCTTCCTTTTCCCGTGTTTTCATGTCGGTCGGAATTCGGCCTTCGTTTTTGGCCTTCTCCGCTTCGCGCCACGCCCTGTATTCAAAAACTAGCTCACGAGGGACAGCCAAGGAAATACCCTTGTAGTGGATTGACAAAGCTGTTTTGATGTCTTTGGATTCGGTAGGACTTTCAAAAAAAAGAGGCCGTTGCATCTCTCGGACAAGCCCTCCCACATTTTGTGGATTTGCACCGCCTATTCCAAACTGCGCTTGTCGCAATCGAACGCCCTTATCCTCGCTAAGTTGGTTATGCGCTTTTACCCGTGTATTGATGATTGCATTCAGGCCACCAGCGCCAATCGGCGTAAGAGCAACATAGCTTTCATCTATCGGGATCAACAACTGCCGCATTCGAGGCGATATAAACTCACAATTAGACTCAAGGCGCGACGAGAAGGCGGATATGCATGCATCACGTATCTGCTCCGCTTTAGCCTCTGACTTGGGTTGCTCGCCCGCAAAGACAGCCCTTATCTGCTTGGCAATATTTGCTGTCTTGTCAACATTCTTGGTGTAATCCCGGTCAATTTGAACACCGTGCGCCATCAACGTTCGCACCGACACATACGGCAGTAACAGTGCATCTTCGCCGGACAGTCTCACGCCACCTCCCGCAGCGTTCGAGTTTACCGATTTAAACGAAAAATGAACCATGCCTTCCGCCAGATTACGATATTGGTCGATATCGTAGTTGTTCCAGGCAGCTTCTTGCTCAGCCCTCTTTTCTTCCTCTGTTTTTTTTACCATATCATCCCTCGTTGCCTCCTTGTTGTTCTACAAGTCGATATTTCCTCATGGCCGTCAGTTGGATAAGTAAAAGCCGAAGGAATGATCAAAGACAATCCGCATCCGGCCCTGGTTATCAGCGTCCTTGCTTGAATAGTGCACAATCTCGAAGCGCAAGCCTTCTTCTTCGCGAATTCCGAATTCAAGACAACGCTCGAGCAAGTCTTCAATATCAAAACACAACCAATCATTGGTGGCCCGCCCAAGGTGGTTCACCCATCCATTTTTTGAGACAAAGCACTGCTCGTAATTGACGATTTCCAGTCGCTGAAAACACTCATCGCCATCGGCATCCTTCACCAGCCGCCAGGTCTGTTTCGGCTCTCCGGACCGTAAAGGATATTTGCGATAAAACCCCTCGGTCATCCACACAACATTGGCTTGCGAGAGATCGCACAGACCTTTCATGGGATCTTTGAGGGTTATTTTGATGCTTTCGTCGTCCAATTGTCCCAACCGATGTCCTGCAAATCGCAGCCGGGCGTCAAGACCGTTCTTGAGATCTTCCCAGCGTAGCAACTCAGCCAGGTCGTGGTTGTCGTACCTGAGCCTGGTCGACTCCAATCCCGGTCGGCAAAAACAAATATCCTGGCCTCTGGCCCAGCGGGCATTGAATTGCAGGATGGCCACATTCGGTTCGGAAACCGTCACCCGCCGGTGCCGGTTGACACGACCGGCCGTCTGGACAATCGACTGAGAACTGGATGGCTCGATGACCGCCCAGTCGAAATCGTGATCCCGGCCTATCTCTTCCACGGGAGTCGCCGCGACGATAAAAGGTATGCTCGAAAAAGAAGAACGGGCCACTATGTCGGCAATCTCCGGGTCGGCGTTGATATTTTCATTTCCCTTCTTGCGATTCAAAAGGAAATCAAGCCGCTGCTCTTTGATAAAGCGCTGCACCACGAAATCCTGCGAGTGATAGCAGGCGATCCTAGCTTGCGGCAGACGGTCCGACAAAAATCTGGCGATTTGAATCGCGGTTTTTATATTAGCCACCCGGACCAGCCCGAAGGAGATCGTTTTTTCTGTCCCGCCGAAACCCCAGGCATTGCGGTCGTGCATCATATTGACGGCTTCCGCCACCGCCTCAAGCCAGAAAGATTCACCCCTTCCGGCGACTAATTGCAGAACCGGACGCCTGTATGTTTTTTTGCCCATTTCCAACAGCATCCGGTTGATATGCCCTTGGTATTCCAACGCGAAGTTTTCGCTTGTGATAACCGATGGATCCACAAGATCGTCAATTACGGCAACGGAAAAATCAGGGGCTTTACCAAAGAGTTGCGCTCGCATCGAGATGCCGCTTTGATAAGCTTCATGAACCGCCTGCGCCACAGGAAAGGCAAGCGTGGCTGAGGAACAGATCAGATTACGTCCGGAAAGCCCCACCATCTGAATCAGGCGCAACACAGCCACCATGGCAGTCGGATCATAGCTGTCGATCTCATCGAGCACAAGATCGCTGTCCAGAAGCCGCAACAGCGCCGAGACATGGTTCCCCTGGCGATTCAGCTCCCCGGCCGAGATAATAAAATCAATCGTCGAGGCTAATACAGGCGCCCCAAGAATTCGGGTGATAAAAGGTTTGCGATCCGACAAATGCGCCAACCATTCCGGCAACGATTGGTTGAGCCACTCTTCCTCAAAGAACCCATCGCTCTCGAATTCGGCTTCTATCTCCTTTCCATCTATATCCATGCGACCCGCTTCATGCAGTCTCGTTGCGACCTTGTCACCGATAACGGTCGCCATCTCGTCCTTGCCGATGCCGAGTTGGAGGCTCAGGGCATCGCCGGTTTGCAGGGTTAGGGTGCGCTGGTTCAAGGCAACCGCAAAGCGAACCCTAACCGCCTGACCAAGGGCGCAGGCGCATTTGGCGTTCATACGCGTTTTGCCAGCACCGGTGCTGGCAACATTAAACACCAACACTGGCGCTTCGCTTGTTTGCCGAATACTATGGAATATATTGGCGGCTCGGTTCTGCCAGGCAAAAGGGCCTCGATCGTCGGAAGGTTCCAGAATCCTCTCGACAGCCTCTTCGGAAAGAGAAGGCAGCCTCAGCGTGGCCAAACGGTAAACCGTTTTTGCTGCTACCTGGGACACATGCTCCAGATGCCAGAGTAGAGGCTGGTTATATCCTCGTTTTGTGCCATTGCCGATCTTGGAAGTGTTGGCATAAAGTCCGCTGTCAACTTGGCCATAATTTCCCTCTTCACGGGCCGAAACTAGGTGATCTGCAAAAATGAGTGCTGCCCTTGTCCACACCGCAAGGCCTCGCCAGTATCCGGGAGTTCGCTTCTCAGCGATTTTTTTGATTCGCTCAAGGGTTGCCGCGTATGTCTCATGCCATCGCATGGGGAGATCCCCGACTGGGCTGATTTCTGGTCGGCTATCCCGGAGAAAATAGCGTTCCCGCGAGGGTATTCCTAGACCGCTTACAGGCCCGAATAATCTGTGGTGCGACACCACGAGAAAATCGAGTACGTCATGTACCGAGCCAATTCCCTGTTTGAGCGAAAGTTCTTGCAGGCACCTTTGATTTGCCAAAGAACTCCACGATTGCTTTGTGTTCTGCTCTTTCCGCAATTCCTGCATGAGCCGCATGGAGACCCACTCATGGCGGACCGGATCGGCCTCCCCCTGAAATGCATTTGACAAAGACCTTGCAAGCTTTTCCTGAAAATGAATCGTTGCTTTTCCCGTGTCGTGAGCCAAGCCACCCGCACGGGCAAGCAAGGCGGCAAGACGGACCCACGTTGGGAAAGGTTCTTTGGGCTTTTTGACCCGCATATATCCGCAAGGAAAATGACCATCATGTCCGAATGGTCGCTTTGAACCCACGACCCAAAGAAGTTTCATTCTCCGGCGCCCATCGTTACGATAACAGGCCACCGTTGTTTGACGAGTTGCGCTCCGTTTTAGCGCGGCTCGCATCTCTCGCATCCCTTCTTCTGTGATAGGAGTCGCCCAAGAAGTCTCGCCCGTGCGAATCGCATAGCTGTCAAGCGTTGCCCGTGTTTTTTTGATCGCTCGCTTTTCACAAGCAGAAATAATTATGATATGCATGGCCCACTATCATTATTTCATTATTTTATAAGGGAGGGGGGCTCCGACCCATCCAGATAATTCCCTTCCGTAACCACCCCCTCCCCTGTTTCCTGCTCCAACTTCTCCCGCGCCTCCCCGGCAATGCCGCCGCCCTTGCGGGCCGCCACCTTGTTCTCCGCAAAACCACGCGCATCCCGCTTCCGGGCGATCTCGGTGGTGGCAGCCTCGCCCAGCATGGAGAAGATCATTTCCAGGCCGGTCATGTGGTCCCGCAGGTTTTCCCGCGCCAGGCCTTTCAGATTCTTGTGTTCCGATGGGGTCAGCCCAAAGGCGGCCCGAGAAATTTCCTCGGTCAGGATGGTCTGTTCCGGCTCGGCATTAACACCCCGTTTTTGCCATTCCTCGGTCAGCTCGGCCCGGATGGCGATGCCACGCATCCGCTTGCCAATCCAGGCTTCGGAATAGCCCTTGGCTCGGTACAACTCCCTGGTCCGGATAAGGGCCTGTTCCGGGTCTGCCATCTCCCGCATCCGTTCGCAGGCCGCCTTGGCCAACCACCGCCTGAACGGCTCCGCCTTGGGCGAGGGGATGGACTGGATGAGCCGGAAAATGCCTTCGGCATTGGCGCAATCAACCAGCTCCCGCCCGCCCGGAGTATCCAGCCAAAGAGGGGTGACAAACTGCCTCCACCCTCTGGCCAAACCACGGTCACGCCGGCACATTTTCTTGATGTACTCGCCGGGGTCCAGCGAATCGGTCAACGCCCCGACAACATCATCAACCGCAAACCACCATTCGTTGTTGTGCATGGTTCGCCGGATTTTCATGTCATCAAGAAGCGTAAGGCTGGTTTCCATAATCCCCGTCCTTTCTCAATCCGCCGAAACCTGCATGGAAATAATATGCGGTAAGAATATTTCTCTTTCTCAAAACACAAAATCCCTGTCAGGATTCACAGTATTGCACCAAGCAGATTCCGGCAAGCAACAAAGGGATTCCCCGTATTTTTTCCGTATCCCGAGGCCGGAAATTTCCCCTACCATGCGCAGAGCATACCACCCCACCTGGGACAAATGGTGTCCCAGGTGGACAGAAAAAATAAAAAAATGAGGAACAGCCGAGGAGGGGTTACGAAAGGAGTACAGAGAGGGGAACTGCCCAGAACAGTCAAGGGAACGCAGGTGATTTATCGAGTCAGCCGGACGGCCTCATCGACATGAAAGAGCAGATCTTCGCGCAGCGCTCCGCTCAGTGATCCTCGACGGCCGCCTCGTTCTTGGCAAAAAAGGCGCAACCCCGCTCCCTGCCCTGGTCCAGCGATCCGCTGGATTGCACGGCCAAGGCCAGGTGATGCCCAACCGGATAATTCTTGGCACGAAATACAATAATGGCTGAACTCCTTGATGTGGCCCGGGCGCTGCTCCGGGGGATGGAAAGGGAAAGAAGCAGGCGCTCAGAATCACAATGGATGCTTCTCCTCGCTGCAAAACATTAGCTATTGCAAAAGAAAACCCGGTCAGCTACTTTGCGGGCTGACTCCTGCGGACGTGCATGTCGGCAGGAGGCAGGCTTCGGCCCGGCGGTCTTGAACGCGTCTCTTGCTGTTGGCACGTAAAACTGTTGACCCGTAAAAAATCGCGAACATAGCGCGAGAGAGTTCACCATGAAGTCCCCCACCCTATTGCCACGGCTTTTCCGTGGGCACAGCACCCACTGGCGCTATCTCGCCTACGGACTGATCATCGGGCTTCTCGGCAACCTGAGCGCCCTGATCAATCTCTTCCTGCACCCGGAAATCCCTTATCTGGACGCCAGCAACAGCATTGTCGGCGGCATCCTCGCCCTGCTGGCCGCTATCCTCTGCATCATGCTGGAGACCCATATCCGACGGGATACCCTTTCCGCCTCCTCGGCCCGTCTCGGCCCCTACCCATGGATCCTGGTGGCCCTCTGGACCGTGCTCATCGGCGCTTCCCTGGCCTGGTCCATCTATTACAAACGCCAGGAAACCATGGCCGTGGCCAAGAACGAAGCCCGGACCATCTTTGACAAGGATCTTCTCTATTACCGCTGGGCAGCGGACCAGAACGGCGTTTTCGTGCCGGTTACCAAGGACATCCGCCCCAATCCCTATCTGAAGAATTTTCCCGACTCAAGCGGGGTTACCGATTCCGGCCACCCCCTGACCTTGGTCAACCCTGAGTATATGATCCGCCAGGTTTACGAGATACAGACCTCGGACAACGATGTCCGGGGCCACATCACCAGTCTCAACCCGAGACGGCCCGGCAATGCGGCGGACCCCTGGGAGAAGAAGGCGCTGCAGGCCTTTGAGGAAAAGGGCGAAATAGAGGTCTCGGCCATCCAGGATATGGACGGCCAGCAGTATTTCAGGCTCATGCGGCCGATGATCACCGAACAGGGCTGCCTCAAATGCCATGCCGACCAGGGCTACGCTGTGGGGGATATCCGGGGCGGCATCTGTGTGTCGGTGCCCATGACCCTGTTGAACAGTCTCTTCCGCAAGGATGTCTTCACCATGGCCCTGGCCCACGGCGCACTGTGGATTCTCGGCCTGCTCGGTACCTTTCTCGGCGCCTATCGCATCACCGGCTCCATCCGCGAGAAGGAACAGGCGGAGACACGGCTCAGGGCCATCATCAACAACATGTTGGACGGGTTGATCACCGTGGAAGAGAACCGGACCATCGAATCGCTCAATGCCTCGGCCGCCGCCATGTTCGGCTACTCTCCCGAGGAGGCGGTGGGCCGGCCCATCGAGTTTTTGCTTCGTTTCCCGACCGGCCCCATCGACGATAAAAACTTGGGCGCCTCCCTGCGGCAGGCCATCTCTTCCAGACGGCCGCTGCACGGGCTGCGGAAGAACGGCGACTCCTTCCCCGTTGCGCTGTCGCTGAGCGAAATGCGCCTCGGGAGCAAACACCTCTTCATCGTCATGGTCCGCGATATCACCGAGGAAGAACAGCATCGCCACGAGGCCTTGCGGGCGGGCCAGCTGGCCGCCATCGGCGAACTCGCCGCCGGAGTTGCCCATGAGATCAACAATCCGGTGAACGGCATCATCAATTTCAGCCAGGTGCTGCTTGACGAGGCGGAGGACGAAGGAAACAAAACCTTTCAGGATATCCTTAAACGCATTATCAGCGAAGGCGAGCGGGTGGCGGGCATTATCAGCAACCTTCTCTCTTTTACCCGACAACGCGACGAGATTGTGGGGGATGTCAATCTCAAGGCCGTGATCGACGACTGTGTCGCCTTGCTGCTCTATCAACTCGACAAGGACAAGATCAAGCTCCAAGTCGAAATCCCCGACGATCTTCCCTTGCTGAAGGGCAACCCCCAACAGCTGCACCAGGTTTTCCTCAACCTGTTGACCAACGCCCGCTATGCTCTCAATCAGCGTTTCGTTGGCCCCGATCCCGACAAACGGATCGAGATTCAGAGTTGGACGATCACCGTTGATGGACGTCGGTTTATCCGGACGACCCTCACCGACCATGGCATCGGCATCCCGCAGGATGTCATCAACCGGATTTTCGATTCGCTGTTCACCACCAAGCCGCCCGGCGAGGGCTCCGGCCTGGGCTTAAGCATCAGCAAGGGGCTGGTGCGGGATCACGCCGGCCAACTCACCCTGGAAAGCGTGCCCGGCGACCACACCGTCGCCACCGTCGACCTGCCGGCGGCCAGCAGCGACCAGGGGTGAGCCTCGGCAGAGGGATGTCCTGGTTTTTTCCCAATACCCTCACCAACTCAGGGCAGACAGCACTTTTTGAATTTTTTGCCGCTGCCGCAAGGGCAGGGATCGTTGCGCCCCACCATGGGCTCGCTTTGGCGCCGGGGCCCGGCCAACGATACAGGCTCTTCCCGCCGGGCCAGCCAAAAGGCGTGGATATCCCGGACATGACTCGCGATACCTTTCTGGAGAAGATCAATCCCTTCAGGATTCAGATCGTGGGCCTGCCAGTTCGTGACCTCGGTAAAGGCCAAGATGGGCATTAGGAGTTGCGTCAACTCATCAACGGCGGTGTGCCAGCGCTCCGCCGCCAGCCCGACGCCGCGCCAATACCCTTCGCACCACTCATCAACGATGGTGTAGGTTTTGCCCTCGACCTTGCGCTCCATGAAGATCGGTTCGAAATCCTCCGGCGCTTCCATCAGCATGGCGGAGATGGAGTTCATATGCCGCACCATCAGCGCAAAGATCTCTTCGAATTCCTTGCCGTTCTCCCAGACCGGCTCGAAGTCGCCCCAGACCGCCGGCAGCCACTGCGAAGGCATGACTGACACCGGCCCGCTGATAATGGCGGTAAACAGCCCGTCCAGGGTCGAGACATCCAATACCCCCTCGTCCTTGCCTTCGGTGTCGGCGTCTTCATCAAGGCGATCAAGCAGGAAGTTATCGAGGCGGTCGATTTCTTTTACGGTCAATGGCTTTGACAAGTTCTTCATGGTCTTTTCCTTTCGTTCACTCCGTTAGAGAATTGGGCAGGGAGATCAGGGGCGGCCGGAGCTGGGGATATTTTCCCCCGCTACTCCGCAAAACGCTGGGCGGCAATTCCTCCGTCGAGCCGGAACATTCACTCGTTGTTCAGCAATCCGCGCCACCCGCCTCGTTCTTGGCGAAAAAGGCGCAAGCCCGCTCCCTGGCCTGATCCAGCGAACCGCTGGATTGCACACCCGAGGCCAATCGATGCCCGAAGGGATAATTCTTGGCAAAATAATGGGTGAACTCCTTGAGGCGGCCCAACCGCCGTTCCGGCAGAAAGCTTTCCTCAAGCAGCTCGATGAAGCGCAGATACAGCGCCGGCCTGTCCACCGGACCGACCTCCGGGCCAAGGTTGTACACCTCATGGGCCAGCTCGGCAAAAATCGAGGGGTGGATGGCGGCAGCCCGGCCGATCATGAGGCCGTCCGCGCCTGATTGGGCCAGGCAGTTTCTGGCGTCCTCCACCGAAAAGATCCCGCCGTTGGCAATAACCGGGATGTTCAGCCAGCCTTTGATCTTGCCGACCCATGGCCAGCGCGGCTTGCGCACGAACGGCTCGCCCCGGAGCCGGGCATGCACGGAAAGCAGATCGATCCCCTCGCCTTCCAGCATCCGGCAGAAATCGCGCAATTTTCCCTCATCCAGGGTCTCGCCCAGCCGGATCTTGGCGGTAAGCGGCAGGCCGGTCTCCCTTCTGGCCGCAGCCACCACACCCTGCACCGTGGCGGGCTCCTCCATGAGGCGGCTGCCCGCCCCCATGCGGCGCACGGTCGGAGCAGGACAGCCCAGGTTGAGGTCAATGGCCTCGGCCCCCAGAGTATGGAGCTTGGCAATGGCAGGGGCGACCTCCGCCTCCCGGCTGACCAGCAGTTGATAGGAAAGGGGGGTTTCCTGGGGGCTGCGCACCAGATAGGGGGAAAGCTGCGGACTTTCCGAAGGCAGACGGGCAGCGGAGAGCATCTCGCTGGACAACAGGCCGATGCCGCCCTGCTCCAGAATAAGACGGCGCAAGGCAGAATGGGTCAAGCCGGCCATGGGCGCGAGCAGGAGCGGGGGGGAAATCTCCAGCCCTTTGAGCCGGATGGATTGCGCCTTATCCATGCAGGGCTTTCCGGCACATTTCTTTAAAAAAACACACCATAGCTTATTCCCGGCCCAGCAGCTTTTTGGCCAAAGCCCCGACCTTTGATTCCCGGATGTTGAGAAAATCCAGATCAACCTTGAATGCCAGCTCGGGCTGCTGCTCGAGAATCAAGCCGGCCGCGATCTCGGCCCCGCCCACGGTCAGCTCCTTGCAGGTGGCGCCGTTTTTTTCCTTGCGCCGTTTGAGCAGCACCCGGCAGCAGGTGGCGGAGAAACGGTCCCGGAAACGGTCGTGCATCTCCTTGGCCACCTTGTCAAACTCCTTTGCCTTCATGCCCCCGGCCTGGCGCGGCCCGAGAAAAAGGCTCAGCGCAACCTCACCCCCGGCCAGCGAGCCGCAGGTGCAGCCGGCGCCGCCCATGCCATGGCAAAAACCGGAACCCAGACGGACGGCCATTTCCGGGCTGAGGTCGCCGCGAAACCCCTGATTGATCACGACAATAACCGTTTCGGAGCAGCAGTAGCCCCGGGCCGTAAAAATATTGGCCGCCCGCTCCCCGACCAGCTCAACTATCCGGGGAGTATTTTCTTGATTTTTCATACTTTCTACCCACGACAAAAGATAATGCACTCATGAATCAGTCAAGTTCTTTGCTTCCACGGCAGTTAAATCCCATTGGCACGCAGCCGGGCACCGGAGAGGCTGCCGGAAAAGGGCTTTGCACTGTTTGAGCGCAGCGAGTTTGCAAAGCCCCGGCAGCATCGAGGAGTACCCCATGCGGGGTATAAACTCCGGGCATCCCGCCCTCGGCGGGACAAGAGACACAGGGTGCCCTTTCTTTGGTTCATTTCTTTGGGCAAGCAAAGAAATGAACAAACGAATAAAGCGTATTCCGCTGGCTGCCAAGATTGCCTGAAGCCTTCAACCAAAAACCATCCCGCCTTTCCCGCAAGCACCCCATATAACACAAAAGGCCGGCCGGATCACCCATAATCCCGGCCGGCCTTTTGCCTTTCGCCTGCTTGCTTTTGCCTATTTTTCATTCCCTGGCAAAGGTGAGCCCTGCCTCGCCCCGGTCCACCACGATGGTCTCCCCCTCGCTGAAGGTGCCGTCCAAAATCTTCATGGCCAGGCCGTCCTGGACATAGCGCTGGATGGCGCGCTTGAGAGGCCTGGCCCCGAAACTGGGGTCGTAGCCCACCTCGATCAGGTACTCCTTGGCTGCCTCGGTCAACCGCACGCTGAATTTCTGCTCGGCCAGCCGCCGGGTCAGCAGCGCCACCTGGATATCGATGATCCGGGCAAGATGTTCCTTTTGCAGGCTGTGGAAGATGATGATCTCGTCGATCCGGTTCAAGAATTCCGGCCGGAACTGGGCATGGAGGATGGCGTCGATCCGGGTCTGCATCTCCTCCCTCCGGCTCTCGCCCAGCTCCATGATCAGCTGGCTGCCCAGGTTCGAGGTCATGATCAGGATGGTGTTCTTGAAATCCACGGTCCGCCCCTTGCCGTCGGTCATCCGGCCGTCATCGAGAATCTGGAGAAGCACGTTGAACACATCGGGATGCGCCTTTTCGATCTCGTCAAAGAGGATGACCGAATAGGGCCTGCGCCGCACCGCCTCGGTGAGATAGCCGCCCTCCTCGTAACCCACATAGCCCGGAGGCGCACCGATCAACCGGGCAACCGAATGCTTTTCCATGAACTCGCTCATGTCCAGACGGATCATGGCCTTTTCCGTATCAAAGAGGAAATGGGCCAGGCTCCGGGCCAGCTCGGTCTTGCCCACGCCGGTGGGGCCTAAAAAGATAAAGGAGCCCAGGGGCCGGTTGGGGTCCTGGAGTCCGGCCCGGGCACGGCGCACCGCGTTGGCCACTGCACCGATCGCCTCGGTCTGGCCCACCACCCGCCGGGCCAGTTCCACATCGGCATGGACCAGCTTTTCCTTTTCCCCTTCCAGGAGCCGGTCCACCGGGATGCCGGTCCACTTGGCCACCACCTGGGCCACATCCTCCTCGTCCACCTCTTCTTTCAGCATCTTCCGGTCCTTCTGGATCTCGGCAAGCCTGCTGTTTTCGTTGGCCAGCTGCTTTTCAAGCTCCACGATCCTGCCGTAACGGATCTCGGCCACCTTGCTCAGATCGCCCTGCCGCTCCGCCTGCTGCTCGGCAACATGCGCCTCGTCGATATCGCTCTTGACCTTACGGATCTTCTGAATGACATCCCGCTCCAGAATCCAGTGGCCCTTCATGGCGGTCAGGGTTTCGTTGAGCTCAGCCAGCTCGCCCTCGATCTTGCCGAGCCGCTCCTTGGAGGCGGCATCGGTTTCCTTCTTCAATGCCTCCCGCTCGATTTCCAGCATGATCCGCTTACGATCCACCTCGTCGATCTCGGTGGGCATGGAATCGATCTCGATCCGCAAGCGGGAAGCGGCCTCGTCGATGAGGTCGATGGCCTTGTCCGGGAGAAAACGGTCGGTGATGTAACGGTTGGACAGGGTCGCCGCCGCAACGGTGGCCGAATCCTTGATCCGCACCCCGTGGTGGACCTCGTATTTCTCCTTGATCCCGCGCAGGATGGCGATGGTGTCGTCAAGCGACGGCTCCTGCACCAGAACCTGCTGGAAGCGCCGCTCAAAGGCGGCATCCTTTTCGATGTACTTGCGATACTCATTCAAGGTGGTGGCGCCGACGCAGTGCAGCTCGCCCCGGGCCAGGGCGGGTTTGAGCATGTTGGAGGCGTCCATGGCCCCTTCCGCGGCCCCGGCCCCCACCAGGGTGTGGATCTCGTCGATGAAGAGGATGACCTCGCCGGCCCGTTTCTGCACCTCCTTGAGCACCGCCTTGAGCCGGTCCTCGAACTCGCCCCGGTACTTGGCCCCGGCCACCAGCGCGGCCAGATCCAGGGAGAGCACCTGCTTGTTGCGCAGGGTTTCCGGCACATCGCCGTTGACGATCCGCTGGGCCAGCCCCTCGACAATGGCGGTCTTGCCCACCCCGGGCTCGCCGATCAAAACCGGGTTGTTCTTGGTCCTCCGGGAAAGCACCTGGATCACCCTGCGCACCTCGTCATCCCGGCCGATTACCGGGTCGAGCTTGCCTTGCCTGGCCACATCGGTGAGGTTGCGGGCATATTTCTCCAGAGCCTGGTATTTCTCCTCGGGGTTCGGGTCGGTAACCCGCTGGTTGCCGCGGATGGCGACCAGGGCCTGTAAAAATGCCTCCCGGCTTATGCCTTTACGTTTAAAGGCCTGGGCCGCCGGAGAGTCCTTGTCGTCGAGCACGGCCAGAATCAGATGCTCCAGGCTGACATACTCATCCTGCATTTCGCCTGCCACCTTGAAGGCCCGGTCCAGCAGGGCTTGGAACCGTTTTCCGGCATAGGCCTGGGTGTACCCGCCGCCGCTCACCTGGGGCAGCTTTTGCAGAAGCTGATCCATCTCCTGCCGGAGCAGACCGGGATCCACCCCCATCTTCTGCAGGATGGGCACCACGACCCCATCGGGCTGATCGAGAAGAACCCGCATGAGATGCTCGGGCTGTATCTCCTGATGCCCCTTGCCCTGGGCCAGATTCTGGGCAGCCTGCACCGCCTCCTGCGATTTCACCGTGAATTTGTCAAACTGCATAGCCGTTGCTCCTTAAGCAGAAGAAAATGATCAGCCAGGCACCCCCCCGGCCGTGTTCTGCAACTACCGTAAGCTCGCCCCCAGCCGCTGTCAAGGGGAGTTACGTCAAACTTTTGACAGGCTTACAAGTGATATTGAATTGGTATGTTCATTTCTTTGCTTGCCCAAAGAAACGAACCAAAGAAAAGGCCCCCTGTGTCTCTTGTCCCGCCTATGGCGGGATACCCTGTGCTCCTCGATGCTGCCGGGGCTTTGCAAACTCGGCTGCGCCTCAAACAGTGCAAATCCCTTTTCGGCAGCCTCTCCGGTGCTCGGCTGCGTGCCAATGGGAAATCCCCCATTTGTCCTGCCGAGCCTCACAGACGGGGGCGGAAAAAGACGCAGAAACTGTCTGAGGGCGAAGCCCGAGTTTTTCTGCGTCCCGCCCTTGTCGAGAAGTGAGGGAAGCCCGCAGGGCCAGGACTGGCCGGGGTGCCCTTTTCTTGTTTCTTCTTTTGGGCACGCAAAAGAAGAAAGAGAGAACAGCAGAGAGATCATCGCTTTTATTCCCGGACAAACCTTTTTCCCAGACCACCCCACATAACCTTTGCCTTACCCAACCCCTCGGGGCTATATAGAGCTTGTCTCCGTTCCAATCTTTTCTCAGGATATCACATGCCCGACCTTGCCCTGGTCATTTTCATCATAACCTATCTCGGTGTGGCCATCGGCCGGATTCCCGGCCTGATGCTGGACCGGACCGGCATTGCCCTGCTGGGGGCAATCGCCATGATCGCCAGCGGCACAGTGCCGCTCACCGAGGCCATGGCTGCCATCGACCTGCCCACCATCATCCTGCTCTACGGTCTGATGGTGCTTTCCGCCCGGCTCCGGCTGGGGGGCTTTTACACCTGGGTCGCCGGCCGCACCACCAGATTCCTGGACCAGCCCCGGCTTTTTCTCCTCACCAGCATGCTGCTGGCCGGGCTGCTTTCCGCCCTGCTGGCCAATGACATTGTCTGCCTGGCCTTCACCCCGGTTCTCTGTCTCGCCCTGCTTAAGAAAGGGCTCAACCCCCTGCCCTTTCTCCTCGGCCTTGCGGCGGCCAGCAATATCGGCTCGGCCGCCACCATCATCGGCAACCCGCAAAACATGTTGATCGGCCAGGTCGGCCACCTGCACTTCGGCAGCTTCCTGCTCTGGTGCACCCCTCCCGCCCTCCTCGCCATGGGTGGCGCCTATGGCATTCTCTGCCGCACTTACCGAGGGTGCTTTGCCGCACCTTCGATTCCCCAAACCCTGGTCCAAACACCCGAATGGCCCGAGTTCGACCGCCTCCAGAGCGCAAAGGGGCTCATCGCCATGCTGGTTCTGATCACCCTTTTCTTCACTCCCATCCCCCGCGAACTTTCCGCCATCACCGTGGCCGGCATCCTGCTGTGCAGCAGGAAAATGCACTCCCGCCAGATCATGGAGCTGGTGGACTGGCATCTGCTTACCCTGTTCTGCGCCCTGTTCATCGTGGTCCACGGCATAACCAGCCGCAATGTTCCCGGCCTGATCATGGAAGCCATGGCCGCCCACGGCCTGACAATCACCAACCTTTTCGCCCTCACTGGCATCTCCACCATCCTGAGCAACCTGGTCAGCAATGTGCCTGCCGCCATGCTCCTGGTCCGTTTCCTTAACCCTGAGGTGCCTCAGCAGTGGTATGTCCTGGCCCTGTCAAGCACCTTTGCCGGAAATCTGGTCATCATCGGCAGCATTGCCAATCTCATCGTCATCGAACAGGCAAAGAAATTTCATATCGAGATCAGCTTTAAGGAACACGCCAGGGTCGGCATCCCGATTACGCTTTTTTCCCTGCTCGTTCTTGTTCTGCTGCTGTACTTCAGACACGGATTGCTGCCCCCAGGTTGAAACCGTGACCGGTCACCGGGGGCAACAATGTAAAAAGTGAGGTTCTGCTGAAAATATGGGATGCATTCCCGGCGCGGGGCACGACATTCCCTGTCCGCAGCGGGACATTCACATCAAAAGCATGCCGCTGTAAGCTGTAAGCTCTGTTACACTTCGAAGGACTGATGGGGGTCCGGGACATCAACCTGCAAAAATCCCAACTCCTTCCGCAGGCTCTCGGCAAAGACGGTGGCCACCTCCTCCTCGCCATGCACCACAAAGGTGCGGGACGGTTTCTTGTGCATGGCTCCGGCCCAGGCCAGCAGCCCATCCCGGTCGGCATGGCCGCTGAACCCGGTCAGCGTCTCCACCGTGGCCCGCAGCGGGAACTCCTCGCCAAAGATCTTTACCGTTTCCTCCCCTTCAACAATCTTGCGGCCCAAGGTGTTGGGCGCCTGCCAGCCGGTGACCAGAATGGTGTTTTTCTTGTCGCTGATGCGCTTGCGCAAGTGATGCAGGATGCGCCCTGCCTCCATCATGCCGCTGGCGCTGATAATAATGGCCGGCTCCCGCAAGAAATTCAACTCCTTGGAATCCTCCACGCTCTGGGTGTAATGCAGGGTGTCAAAACCAAAGGGGTTGCTGTGGTCATCCTTCAGGAGGAAATCCCGGATATCGCTGTCGTAGGTTTCAGGGTGCAGCCGGAAGATATCCGTAACCCTGGTGGCCAGCGGGCTGTCCACATAGATGGGCAGCCTGGGGATGTCGCGCTGCAAAAAGAGCTTATGCAGGGCATAGACCAGCTGCTGGGTCCGGCCCACGGCAAAGGCAGGGATCAAGAGCGTGCCGCCCCGCTGGTAGGTGTCGTTGACAATCCGCTTCAGTTCCTTTTCCGACTCCTGGTACGGCGGATGCTGCCGGTTGCCGTAGGTGCTCTCCATGATGAGGATATCCGCGCCCTCGCTCAACACGGCAGGGTCATTGATGATCGGGATCCCGCTCCGCCCGATATCCCCGCTGAAAACAAGGCGGAGATCGCGATTCTCCTCCTGATCATGGATGTCGAGAATAATGTTGGCGCTGCCCATCATATGGCCGGCATCCATCAGGGTAAGGTGTATGCCGGGAAAAATCTCCCGCCTGCGGCTATAACTGATGCCGACAAACTGATCCATGGCCACGACCACATCCTCCTTGGTGTAGAGGGGCTCGAACTCTTTCTGCTTGTTTTTTTTACGGAGTTTATTGGTAAACTCCACGTCCTGCTCCTGGATATGGGCGGAGTCCATGAGCATCACCGCGCAGAGGTCGCGGGTGGCGGAGGTGCAGATGATATCGCCGCTGAACCCTTTTTTAACCAGACAGGGGATGTTGCCGGAGTGGTCGATGTGGGCATGGGAAAGAATCAGGCAGTCAAGATCCTTGCCCGCGCAAAAGCCGCTGCGGTTGAGTTCAAAGGCCTCTTTGCGCTTGCCCTGAAAAAGCCCGCAGTCAAGGAGGATGCGTTTGCCGTTCACCTCAAGCAGGTGCTGCGAGCCGGTAACGGTTTTCGCCGCGCCGTGGAAGGTAATTTTCATGGTTGTGCTCCCTTGTTGGTAGAGATGATTTCAGCTCAGCATACAAGGGTGGCGGGAAAAACAGAAGTAAAGATTTGTCTTGAATAGCCCTGGTGGTCAGGAATCTTTCTGCATATTCCACGGCCTCGTTTATTTCTCCCAACCGGTTGAAAAGAATATAGTTCTTGAATTGCTCCATGGTGTCAGGTAGACAGATTAGGAAGCAAGCTGAAAATTCCACCTTGGGCTCGCTCGATAATAATATTGTTAGGACTATCCGATGTCGCCACTACCGGACTTAGTAATTGGTGCGCTACTCGCCTTACTTGGCGTTTTGGTCTCGCAACTTGTAACCATGTTGCAAGCGCGGCTAGAACGGCAGAACAAACGCGAGATACTTCTCCGCACAAAGTACGAGGAACTTGGACAGCATTTTCTTGATTCAATAAAACTCCCTCACGCTTTAATGACGTGCACAAGTACAGAAGACATTCTCGTTTTAACTCATCAGGCATCTGGTAATAACGCGCATCTTCTCGCGTTGCTCTATTTTCCGTTACTTCGACAAGCAACCGGACGGTACATAGATTCGTATTCCGAGCTTTTAATGACCGCGACTTCATTGCACAACCCCAACGACAAACGCCCGCTCGGCATGCAAGTTTTCGACAAGCCAGAATATATTCAAGCACGCAATAATCACCTTGCTGCCAGAGATCATCTGCAAGAACAAATAGAAGCTCATGCTCCCACTTATGCAAAGTCCTAACTTTACGTTAACAATGCTTGTGTGTGAAGGGAAAAAACAAGAATGACCCTGGAACTCCTCTGGTCCAAATTGGCCAGCATCGAAGCCAAGTCCGGCATGCTTTGCGGACGCACAGGCAAGTGCAATGCCGACTGCTGCCGTCCCTCCATCATGGGGGGCGAACCGGGTGTCACCCCGCCAGAGATCGCATTGATCAATGGCTTTTTGGCAAAACAGAGGAGCTTCCGTTTCTATGAAGCTGGCCAAGATGGTTGCAAGTTTCTGGGCAAGAACGGGCTGTGCCGGATTTATCCTGTCCGGCCCATCGACTGCCGGGTGCATTTCTGCAAAGATGACTCGCTGCAAAGCCAGGCCAACCCCGAGATGGCCAACCTGGTGGCAGAGTACCATTCCCGCCACGAAACGGCGTTTATGGCAACGGAACTGCTTGATTCGTTCCGGTTTTTGGGGGAACAGTAGGAACTGCTGCCACGCGCCGCGGGTATGCACGTTGGCGGCGGACACCGATTCGGCAGAGGGGAAATCTGCGCAGGAAAACGGCCGCAAAAAAGGCCATGGCTGGCTGGAGCAGATTTTCCCTCTGCTCCAGCCAGCCATGGCCTGATCGTTTCTTTTTTTACTGGACCTGCCGGAACTCACTCCCCCTCGACACACACCCGGCAACGCCCGGCTTTTTTTGCCTGGTAAAGCACTTCATCGGCCCGCTGCAGCCACTCGTCCTTGCTCATTTCCGGACTCCATTGCACCAGGCCGATACTCACGCCCAGCCTGCTGCCGTCCCCGGCATTGAGGTCAAGGCTATCGACGGCGTTGCACAACCGTTCGGCCAACAGCCGGGCCGGCTCAAGAGCGGTATCCGGCAAAACCAGAACAAACTCATCGCCGCCCATGCGCACCAGAAGATCACTGTTGCGCACCATCCCCGCCAAGGACTTGGCCACCATCTGCAAGGCGTTATCCCCGGCGGCATGCCCCAGGGTGTCATTGATCTGCTTGAAATGGTCCAAGTCCATGCTGGCCAAGGTTATGGGCCGCCCGTAGCGACGGGCTGTTTCCAGCATCGGTCCGATGCGTTCCTCAAAAACCCGCCGGTTGTCGAGGCCGGTGAGCATGTCCCGCCGGGCCTGGGCAAAGAGATCCTCATACACAAGGGCGCGTTGCAGGGGCTCTCCCAGAATCTGCAGCGCATCCCGCAAAACCTGGGCTTCTTCTGTTTCAATGCAGGTTCCCCGCCTGAGCAGCATCAGACAACCCTCGGTGGCCCCAGCGATGCCGCCGCCAAAGGACATCTGCCATTGCTGCACGAAAAACGGACCCCATTCACAGCAGGTCCCGTCCAGCTGACAATCAATCTTCTCAAAAACCTCTTCAGCGGTCTGCATGGCAAGACGCCGGTCCGGCCCGTGGCAGGAGCAGATGATATGCACCCGGCTCCGGTCGAGGCTGCGGTAGGCAATCAGATCATGCTCAACCAGGGGCGTCAGCCACACGGAAAAAGCCTCGATCATGCCTTGCAGGTCGGTGGCGCCAGCCAGTCTGGCGTGCAGCTCGTTGACCTGTTTCAACCACTCCGATTGGCGGCGGTAGCGATCAAGCTCCACCATCAGATGATCCAGGTTGATCGGTTCTGTCATTTCTCTATCAGAGAGAGAGTGTGCGGCATTCATTGCAACGGCTCCTTTCATGGAAAAGATGTTTGACAATAAGCTATGCCATTTTCATGCCAGATCACCCCGACAGTCCTTCCAAGAGCCTTGCCCCGCAAGGATAGCCGCAAGAAAAATACCGCATCTCTTTAAAATTATTTAAAAAACAAAAACAGACCCATTGCGTTCTCCAGCAGCGCCCACCCGTCGCATGGGGAAAATTTTTCCCGTCCACCCCGTCATTCTGCTGACACCCGGCCAACCTTGCCACCCTCTCCGCAACCCTTCTTTCCGTATCCCGAACAATCGTTTCCTTGCATCCGCCAGCCCAGCGGATATCATGCAAAAAGCCATCCCCATCCAAATTCAGGCAAGAGAGAGCGCCTAACCCATGCCGATCCCCGTCACCCGCCGCATCATCCATCTCGACATGGATGCCTTTTACGCCTCAATCGAAATCCTCGACAATCCGGCCCTCAAGGGCCAACCCGTGGTGGTGGGCGGCAACTGCAACCGGGGGGTTGTTTGCGCTGCCTCCTATGAAGCCCGAAAGTTCGGGGTCCATTCCGCCCTGCCCATGCTCACCGCGAGAAAGCTCTGCCCGGAGGGGGTGTTTCTTCCGGTCCGCATGGCCCGGTATCAGGAGGTTTCCCGCCGGATCATGGAGATCTTCCAGCGCTTTACCCCGCTGGTGGAACCGCTTTCGCTGGACGAAGCCTTTCTGGATGTCACAGCCAGCCAGAGCTTGATGGGCTCGGCGGAGGATATTGCCGGAGAGATCCGGGCGCTGGTCCGGGACACCATCGGCCTCACCGTCTCGGCCGGGGTTGGCACCTCGAAACTGGTGGCAAAGATCGCCTCTGATCTCAACAAACCCGATGGCCTCACCATTGTGCCCCCCGGCCAGGAAGAACCATTTCTCTCGCCCCTGCCCATCGGCCGCCTGTGGGGAGTGGGGTGTGCCACCAGGGAGGCCCTGGGACTGATCGGGGTAAAAACCATCGGCGACCTGAACCGCATGCCCCTGGACATCCTCACCGCCAAGTTCGGCAAGGCCGGACTCATGATGCACGAATCAGCCAAGGGCATTGACCTCCGCCCGGTTGAACCGAGGCAGGAGGCCAAGTCCATCGGCCACGAAGAGACCTTTGCGGAAGACCTGCGCGACAAAAAAAGAATCGAACAAGAATTGCTGGCCCTGTGCCTCAAGGTCGGCAAGCGGGCGCGGGACAAAGGGCTGGTTGGCAAAACCGTTACCATCAAACTGAAATACCGTGATTTCGTGCAGGTGACCCGCTCGCTCACCCTGCCCGAGCCAGTGGCCGACGACAAATCGCTCTACCGGACGGGTCGCCTGCTTCTTGCCAAAACCGAGGTCGGTCCGCGCCCCATCCGATTGCTGGGAATATCGCTGGCGAACCTGATCCCGGCCGAGGCGAGCGGCCAATTAACCCTGTTCGGCGAGAGCCGGACCAAGGAGAAGAATTGCCGCCTCTATCAGGCAATCGATGCCATCAGCAATCGGTATGGCAACGGGAGCATTGTGCCTGCTGCATTGGTGGAAAAAAAGGAGGAATATCCGTAAAGAAAGACGGCAATGATTACTGGAATCGCGCAGGATGATCCTGCCAAATCAATGATGATAAACTTTGCCCCTGGTTTCATCCGGGAGGATATTTCCGGCAAGTATTCCTTTTCCCCCCATCGTCAGGGATGAACAGAGGCGGCCGGGTTTCCCTGAACAGGGGATCGACTTTGAAAAACCAGGGGCCCCCCAGTTTTCCCTGACCGCTATTGACGGTACCCCCATTTCTGTTTATCCTTAATTTGTAGGCTCAAAAGAGTATAGAGCCCATGCGTCTGCTCCGCAAAAAGGGAAGACAACCTCCCATAGATGGAGAAAAGGCATGCCTGTTGACAGCATTAATAATACAACTCCCGTATTGCCAACAACCCTGCAGGGTCAAGTTCATACCTCTGTCCCCCTTGCCACCTCCCCGCTTAACCTCGTTAAGAATCCTGTGGCCGTGGCGGCTGCCGCGACTCAAAATCTGAGCCCTGCCCAACAGGCTGCCTTGCTGGGCAGCGAGGCAGTGCAAACCTTGAACCTGGCGCCAACCTCCCCGGCCGAGCCGTTGTTGGCCACGGGGACGACTCCTGATCTCACGACGATTACCGAGTCGCAGGGGTTAAGCCCTGCCCAAGAAGCGGCCCTGGCGGTGAACCAAACGGTTCAAACAGCTCTTGCGCCCCAAAACCTGACCCCGGCCCAACAAGCCGCCCTGGCGGTTAATCAAGCGACCCAAAACCTGGCCGCTCCCCTGGTGGTGCCGGAAATCACGATTCCCGCCGCAACGAGCGGGATCGCCGTCCAAACTCCGGCCCCTGGCCCTGCGCAACCACCGCTTACGGCCGGAGCACCGGCGGGGATTGCAACCACAGGCGTGACGCCTGCCGCCACAGCGGCCACGCCAACCGTGACTACCACTCCTCCCATCACGGCCACGACTGTTGCCCCCGAAGTGCCAAATCCCACCCAACCGGCAACAGCCCAACCGGTTCCGTATCAGAATGCGTTCGCGGTGTATGAAGTCAAAAATCCAACCCCTCCACCTACGGATCCAAGTCCGATACGGAAAGAAATCCATCCGCCGCTGCCCATCGGAAGGGTGCGGCCCGTTGACCCCCTGGTTCTCAGGCAGGAATGGGAAAAGAGAAAACAGAACAAGCACCGAGAAACCGGAGCCCAGGAATACCCCCAGTCCCGTCCGCTTTTGGCGGAAAAATCCATCCGTGATTTAATAGCACAGACCAATGCAGATCTGGCCGCCAGCGGGGTGCCCTTGCACCTGGTTCTGGTCAAGAACGAGGGGGGCTTCACCTTAGACATCTATGACTGTTCGGATAACGTGGCGTGCCAGCTGTCGCAGGAGGTGCCGCTTGACCTCGGCAACCTCTTGACCATTCTGGATAACCTGGAACATGAAACCGGGATTATTGTCAATATCAAGACCTGACGGAACAGCTCAAAGGCCTGACTTGAGACAGCCTGAAACTCCTTTTTTCAAGCTGTTTTTTTGTGGTAACATCAACCAACACCTTGCCGAAGCTGGCAATAACAGCGAGCTTTCCCGCTAACCCAACCATAAAAGGATCCTGCCATGCTCGAGCCTAAACGTATTCTCGTCGTCACCAGAATGATCCAATCATGCAGGAAAGCGATTCAATATGGGGTTTTGCTTGCCCAAAAACATCACGCCCAACTCTACGTGATCCATTCCATCTACAATCCTTTCGGGCTTAAGGGCTGGAGCATGGGGACCCTGTCGCTTGAAAAGGAATACGAAAAAATTCTTCTGAACACCAAGGAAAAGCTGTCGGAAATTGTCGAGGCCGAAAAAACGAAGGGAATGACCATAACGGAATTGGTTCGGGAAGGTGAGCCCACCGAGGAAATCCTGAAGACCATCCAGGAAAAAAACATTGACCTCCTGGTCATGCTTGCCCATGAAGAGGGCCACTTGGAACACCTCCTGTTCGGTCGCAGCAACGACGAACTGGTCAGGAAGATGCCCTGTTCGATCATGCTGGTCAAAAAAGAGCCGGGGGAAAAATTGTAAGGCCAAGATCTGCCATGGTGATCCGGCCACTGGTTGCCTCGGATCGCGTCATCCTCTGTCGGCAGTACAAATCCTGACGGGACGAGAAGAGATGGACAAAGTCAAAAGAACCAGCAGCCCCATATATACCTTCTTCCCTGCCGAGGTCGAGGGGTTCGATTTGCTGGGGGAGCTGGCCCTGGATATGCGCTGGTCCTGGAATCACGCGGCCGACGAAATATGGGCGCGGCTCGATCCGGATCTCTGGGGCCTCACCTACAACCCCTGGCTCGTTCTGCAAACCGTTTCGCGGAGCCGGCTTCAGCAGGCATTGGCCGATCCCGTCTTTAAAAGAAAAGTCGACGACCTGGTGAAAACCAAACGGTTCGAGGCGGAGGCACCTGCCTGGTTTCAGCAGAGCCATCCCCAGAGTGGTTTGACCTCGGTCGCCTATTTCAGCATGGAGTTCATGCTGAGTGAAGCGCTCCCCATTTATTCAGGGGGGCTCGGCAATGTGGCCGGCGACCAGCTCAAGGCGGCAAGCGATCTGGGGGTGCCGGTGGTCGGAGTGGGACTCCTTTACCAGCAAGGGTATTTCCGTCAGGTGATAGACCGCTCCGGAGCGCAGCAGGCCCTCTTTCCGTACAACGATCCCGGGCAGTTGCCGATTATGCCTGTACGCGAACCGAACGGGGAATGGTTGCGGCTTAAGATCCTGCTGCCCGGCTATTCCCTTTGGATACGCGCCTGGCAGGTCCAGGTGGGAAGAGTGACCTTGTACCTGCTGGACAGCAATGACGCGGCAAATTTCCCCACCTATCGAGGGGTGACCAGCGAGCTTTACGGCGGCGGCCCGGAACAGCGCCTGAGCCAGGAAATGCTCCTCGGAATCGGCGGCTGGCGGCTGCTCGAAGCGCTCGGCATCAAACCGGAGGTCTGCCACCTGAATGAAGGGCATGCCGCCTTTGCGGTACTGGAACGGGCCCGCAGCTTTATGAAAAAAACCGGCCAGCCATTCGAAGTCGCCCTGGCCGTTACAAAGGCGGGCAATCTCTTCACCACCCATACCCCGGTAGCTGCCGGATTCGACCGTTTTGACCCGCAGCTTATCGAGCATTACCTCGGTGACTATGCCCGGAACAGTCTCGGCATTTCCTCCCGGGATCTGTTGGCCCTGGGCCGGCTCAATCCGGAAGATTCCGCGGAAGAATTCAATATGGCGTACCTGGCCGTGCACGGGAGCGGAGCGATCAACGGGGTCAGCCGTCTCCATGGGGAGGTGAGCCGGGCCATCTTCCAGCCTCTCTTCCCTCAATGGCCGAGGATCGAGGTGCCGGTGGGCCATGTGACCAACGGCGTCCATGTACCCAGCTGGAATTCGGCGGAAGCCGACCTTCTCTGGACTGAATACTGCGGCGACGACCCTTGGCTCGGAACGATTGACGCTCTGGAGGGACAGATCCACTGTGCGCCTGACGCCAAGCTCTGGCAACTCCGTGCCGATGCCCGCAAATCCCTGGTCGGTTATGTCCGGGAACGGCTTTCCAAGCAACTGCCTGCCTCGGGGGCGACCGCCGAGGAGATCGGGAACGCACAGCATATTTTCAATGCCAACACATTAACCCTGGGTTTTGCCCGCCGCTTTGCAACCTACAAGAGACCGAACCTGCTCCTGCACGACCCCGAGAGACTGCTTGGCATCCTCACCGACCCGAAACGCCCGGTGCAGCTCATCATTGCCGGCAAGGCCCATCCGGCCGACCAGGCAGGACAGGCCATGATCCAGGAATGGGCCCGGTTTATCCAACGCCCCGAGGCAAGCAAGCACGTGGTCTTCCTGAGCGACTACGATATGCTGATGACCGAACATCTTGTCCAGGGCGTGGATGTCTGGATCAACACCCCACTCAGACCATGGGAGGCTTGCGGGACAAGCGGCATGAAGGTGCTCGTCAACGGCGGCCTCAACCTGTCGGAGCTGGATGGCTGGTGGGCGGAGGCCTACACCCCTGAAGTGGGGTGGGCGCTGGGGGACGGAAAGGAACATGACAGCGACCCGACCTGGGATGCCACCGAGGCCGAGGCGCTCTACACGCTCCTTGAGCAGGAAGTGATCCCCGAATTTTACAACCGCGACCACGACGGTATCCCTGTTGAATGGGTAACCCGCATCCGCAAAAGCATGGCGCGCCTGACCACGCACTTTTCCAGCAATCGCACGGTGCGCCAGTATACCGCGCAATACTATCTGCCTGCCGCGGCTGCTTACCAGGAACGCGCGGCCGGCAAACAGGCCGGGGGGGTGCAGATGGTGGAGTGGCGCCACGCCCTGGAACTGGCCTGGGGCAATCTGCGCTTCGGCGATGTCAAAATTGCCCGGGAAGGAGATCGTCAGATATTCGAGGTCCAGGTCTACCTGAACAGCCTCGATCCGGATGCGGTTCGGGTCGAATTATACGCGGAAGGGCTTAACGGCGGCGATCCTGTCCGCTTGGAGATGACCCGCGGCCCGAAGCTGGTTGGCGCGGAAAACGGCTACAGCTATGGCGCGCAGGTGCAGGCGACCCGGCCGGCCACGGACTATACCGCCCGGGTGATCCCGCACCGCCCAGGCATTGCCGTGCCTCTGGAAGCCGCCCATATCCTGTGGCAGCGCTGATGGAATTTCTGCACACAGCAACCTTTATCAACAGCGTTTGGGTGGGCAGCGCTTTTCTCTGCGGTTTTGCCTGCAAACGGCTCAACCTGCCGCCCATGCTGGGCTTTCTCATTGCCGGCTTTGTCATGAATTTCCTCGGCCTGACCCAGGGCTCCCTGCCCCTGAACAGGATTGCGGATCTGGGCATCATTGTCCTGCTCTTCACCATCGGCCTCAAGCTTGATCTCAAGGGGTTGGCCAAACGGGAGATCTGGGGCGGGGCCACGCTCCATGCCCTGCTCACCATTTTCCTGCTGGCCGTGGTGATCCTGGTGGCCGGAACCCTCGGAGCTGCGCATCTCGCCGGCCTCAGCCCGCAGCAAGCCGCCTTGATCGGTTTTGCCTTGAGCTTTTCCAGCACGGTCTTTGCCGTGAAGGTTCTCGAGGAGAAAGGCGAACTGAACGCCCTGCACGGCCGCGCCGCCATCGGCATCCTCATCATGCAGGATCTGATGGCCGTATTCTTCCTCACCATCGCCAAGGGCCAACTCCCCTCGCCCTGGGCCTTGGTCCTGCCCGTTTTTCTCCTCGCCATCCGGCCGTTGCTCATGTACATCATCGACCATATCGGTCATGGTGAGCTTCTGCCCCTGAGCGGGCTCTTCATCGCCCTTGCCTTGGGCGCCACCAGCTTTTCCCTGGTGGGACTCACGCCCGACCTGGGCGCTCTTGTAATCGGAATGCTGGTCGGCTCCCATGCCCGGTCCTATGAGCTTTCCACTTCGCTGTACAGCTTCAAGGATATCTTCCTGGTCGGGTTCTTTTTTCAGATCGGCTTCACCGGCATCCCCAATCTCGGACATGTGCTCGTTGCCTTGGGGCTTACGGCCCTGCTCCTGGCCAAGACCTTTATTTACTTCCTGGTTCTGACCCGCTTCCGGCTGCGCGCCAGAACCAGCCTGCTTGCCAGTCTGAGCCTGACCAATTATTCCGAATTCGGCCTGCTCGTTGCCGCCATTGCCATGAAACAAGGGTGGCTCGGGCCGGACTGGCTGATCATCATCGCCCTGACCCTCTCCTTTTCCTTTTTGCTGGCTGCGCCCTTGAACAGCAGCGTCCATTTCCTTTACAACCGTTTTGCCGCACAGCTCCAGCGTTTCGAAACCACAATCCGCCATCCCGACGATATCCAGATCGACCTGGATATCGCCGACACCCTCATCTTCGGCATGGGGCCCTTCGGGATCATGGCCTATGACACCACCAGGGAACGGTTGGGAGACAGGGTGCTGGCCATTGACTACAACAGGGAAACGGTGAAGAAACAGCGTGCCGCCGGCCGCAAGGTGATCTGGGGCGATGCCACGGATTATGATTTCTGGCGCAAGATCGATCTCGGCAAGGTAAAGATCATCATGCTCTCCATGAGCAACCACCAGGCAAATCTGCTGGCCCTGCGGGAGATACATTCCGCCGGCTTTCAGGGGCCGGTGACCGCCACAGCCCGCTTCGAGGACCAACTGTCGGAGCTGGAGGCAGCCGGGGCCACCGCCGCCTATAATATCTTCTCCGAGGCAGGCGCGGGCTATGCCGACCATGCCTGCCGCGCCACCGGCCTTGTCTGCAAAACCCCGTTTTTTGTGCCTGCAGGCGAGATACCGCCCATGCCCGAGAGCATATAACTGATGGTTGCCCTGTTTGGCCCCAGAGAATCACTCCCACGGAGGAAAGCAATCATGTCCCGCTGCCTGGTGATATTCATTGCCGCCGCTCTCACCGCCTGTGCCACCACGGCAGGATACGAGAAGATTCTCAACTCATGGGTCGGCGTCCAGGAGATCGACCTGGTCCGCGGCTGGGGGCCGCCGCTGCAATCATACGAGACCGGGGGGCACAGATTTATCGTCTACTCGTCGCGCCGCAACGTCTACCTGCCCGGAACGCCTCCGACCTATCAGACAACCATCGTCGGCAATACCGCATACACCAATGCCATTGGCGGCAGCCCCGGAATGACCATTGACAAGACGTGCACCACCACCTTTGAGCTTGAAGGCACGCGGGTGATCTCGTGGTCTCACCAGGGCAACGATTGCAAGGCCAGGGAATGAACGCCTGACGCTGGCCGGCAGTCAGGCTATTTGTAAAGGGGTTCCTCGATGATGCGGACGTTCTGCCCAGCCTCGTCACAGAGGGAGGAGCCGTCTTTGCGCAGATTTTCCGGCTCTCCCATGCCGGGATTTCCTTTGCGCCGCTGCTCCTCGGAAACTGCGGGGGTTGCCTCCTGCGGCGCCTGGGGTTCGTCCTTCGGCGGCGGCTGCAGCTGTGCCGGGGCGGAAGCCGCCTTGCCGGGGCTGTCCGCGGATTTGGCCTGGTCCTTGGCAGGGCTTGCCTGCGCCTGGGGCTTTTTCTTATCCGGGACAACCTGCTCCGGGGCCGGACTACCTTCCCGGCCAGACCGATCATCCGGCTTTCCCTGGCCTGATTCCTTGTCCGGCGCGATCTTCTGTTCCGCTTGCCCTGCAGCCTGATTCGTCTTTGCCGCCCCAGGCCCCAGCGGGGATTTCCATTCCTTCAGCCGCGAATCCCCGGCCTCGACACAGGAAAAATAGAGTTCGTAGGAAATCATGTCGATGCCCAGGTTACAACCGTACTGGAAAATATTCTTCACAAAGAGGTACTGCTTATCCTCCTTGGCGCATCGCGCCTTGGCGCTTTCCACGGTTTCGGCAAGAACCTTTCTTGAGGTGCTCCAGGCGGAAATCCGGTAAACATCGGGCCCCATCTCCTCGGAGGGAGCCCGGCGCACCGAGCCGCAACCGTTTGTCATGAGGGCCGCGCCACTAAGCAGCATGCAGAAAAGTATCTTTTTCATCCAGAGTCTGCTCCCGGAATAAGTCCTTATACAAAAAAGGTAACACATCCGGGCCGGGAGAGCGAAGAAAGAAATCGCCCGCCAGGGAGACATCTTCGCCCTCACAAGCTCCATACCGTCAGCATGTCCTGCTCGGGCGGCAGATCGCTCACCACGGTAAAAGCATGGACAGCAACCGTGCGGCCATTTTCAGTTTCCACCTCCACCCGCCACTGCCCTGCCGGCACATCCTGCTTATAGGTATAGCCGCGAAAACCGCCATTGCGCCCGCCAAAGAGACCAAAGCCATTGCGGGAGACGGTAACCCAACCGCGCCTGGCGTCGTAATGCTCCCACCGGTGATAGAGGCGGGTGCTTAGGCCGCCTGGGGCGAAGACGGAGGAAACGCAGTACAAACGCTCGCCCGGAGCAAGATGCACCTCGGTTGACGACTCCCGCCAGAATTCCCACCAGGGCGCCTTTTCCAGGGTAAGGCGGTACTCGTCCCCCACATGCGCAAAATTTATCCCCACTTTCATATCACGCTTAACCAAGGGAACCGGAGGGATAAGATCCAGGGGATACGCCACCGCCAGCATGGCGGCGATGATCCAGACCGGCGCCACCCGCCCGGGACACCCCCGGGTATTCTGGCGCAGCAAATGGGTGAACCCGGCCCCCGCCAGGGTGCTGAGATAAAACCACTTCACGCTGATGCTGCCGACCATGAACGGCAGCACAAAGTTGAAGAGCAACATGGCGCAAAGCCCGAACAATGCCCAGGTAAGGGTGAAACGATGGTATTTGTCGTTGATGAACTCGTTGGCGACCAGCAACCCGCCAAGACCGATGGACCACAGCATGGCGCCCAGGTGACTGGAACTTTCAAAATAGAGAATAAAAAGCGCGCTGAAAAGCCCGCCGAACAGGAACTGAAGCAAGAGAAGAGGGGCGCGCTCCCACCATATTGACCGGAAAAGAACGGGCAGGAATGCGTGATGCCTCGGCGTCGCGGCTTGCGTGCCGCCTTCGGAAGCGGCCAGCGCGAGGGCGTGGCGGCGATGCCCCAGCCACCACAGGATGGAGGCCGCGCCGGCAAGGTAGCCGGACAGAACCCAGAGGCTCGAAGGGCTTACCGATCGGCCAATGGTAAGCGCGTCCCACAGAAAGCCGCCGAAAAAAGCGAGGACTGGGAAATAGGCGCGAATATTTGCAAATCTGCTTTGCACGTAGATGTCCTGCGGGGAGACAAGAGGAGGAGACTTTATCGCTTCAACTGGAGGGTGGGCCTGTTGCCGAGCACCAGCTTCAGCCAGTCATAGCCAAAGGTGAGCAGGGCCTCGTCATCGCTTTCGATGAGCCGCCTCCGTGGCTTATCCAGCCGGTAGACGTTGAGCATGTTGTGTTCGGCCACATACCGGCGGAAGCGGTCGATATTGTAGCAGACCATGAAGGCCAGCTGCTGCTTGGGTCCGGCCACGCCCTCACCCTGCCAGGGGTTTGCGGCAAAGAGGGTGTCCATCTCGGCCCAGAGGTCGTCCATGGCGTTGTAATAGACCAGATTCTGGTCGCGAAGCCATTCCTTCACCGTCCACTCCTTCTGCTCCCGATGGCCCAGGCAGTACGAGTGACCGGTCATGAAATAATAGGCCCGGGGCTGGCCCCGCTCCGGGTTGCGGTCAACGGCCCGTTCCAGGGGATAGGTGCGGCAGGCGGAGGGGCGATCCTCATAGACGAGGCAGCCCCGCTCCGGGTCGAGAAACGGGCAGCAGCCTTCCGCGTCATCCCGCATCCGCATGATAATCGAGGGAAAGAACGGGTTGGTCCCCCGGACCACGCCGGTATAGGTGTTGAGAAGCTCCTCCGAGGTGATCCCCAGCCTCTTTTTCAACCGGATGAGATCGTAGGGGTAGAGAAAAAGGGTGAGCTTCCGGCAGCAGCGGGTAAAACAGGGAACCCCGGGATGGCAGGCAAAGGGAAACAGGGAGTCGCCCAGGGGCTGCATGCCTTCGGGAAATTTTTTCAGGTCGGTCATCATCTTTTTCCTGGTACATTGTCTGGACAGACATGGTCTTCCCATGCCATAAAAACGATCGCCCACGGTACCATCCTGCCGCCAAAAGGTCAACCCGGATGCGGACACCGCTACTGCCTTCAGGAAAAGCACATGATCGTCCGCAAGGCCCTGGGCGGAGCAGCCCCCCCAATGATCTGGCAGCCAAACTCGCCCAGCGGCTGCTGGCCGGAGAGGCCTTGGCCCCGGTGGCCAGGGAGCGGGTTATAACATTTCAACTCTGGATAAATACATACTCCCCCTGGTTGAAGATGATCTTCACCCGTCCGCCATGATTCTCGCCGTACACCTCCCAACCCGGCCTGCCCTTGATCTCGCATTGCACGCAACCGGGGGAATGCATTTCCCGGTGCGCGTCGGACCAGGCGAGGCAATCGGTTTCCCCGTTTGCTTTTAGGGCGATAATTCTGGCCATGCTCCGGGCCAGATCAAAATCAAGGTCCGCCCCGGTGATTGCAATCAGAATGTCTTTCATGATACTGTCCCTCCATTGAACAAACGTTCTCTTCCCCTCAGAAAAACAGAGCCTCGCCCTTTACGCAACAAGAACCATAGTCAAGGCATCCCATGAGACTGCGGACCATCATCTTCATCATCCTCCTTGCCCTTGGCATCCTGCCCATCCTCACCCTGGTGGGGGTCAATCTCCGATCGCACATCAACCAGCATGCGGCAGTGGAGAAAAAACGGACCGCCGCCGGGGCGGAAAGCAGCTTTGTCTCCCTCAATGCCAGGGTAACATGCATCAAGAAAAGCCTTATCCATGCAGCAGCCATCCCCATGACCGCAGGGATCGACCCGTTATCCCCGGACCCAATCGGACAACGGCGGTTGGTGGCTCTACTCATCGGCCAGATGAACCCGGAAAAGGTGATCCTCGGGGTTCGCCTGCTTGACGCCAAGGGGAATCAGCTGGTCCATCTCCGCAGGAACACCGATGCCCTGGAGGTTGCCTTGGACGAACCCGCGGATGATGCGGCCCAAGCCCAAGCCCCCCTGTTCCAAAAAGGGCTGGAGCTCAAGAACTCCGAGGTCTACCCGCTCCTGACCCTGGAACAGGGCAGACCCGCCGTCAGCCGCCTCAGCCTGGCAACTTCGATCCCCGGCGCGGATGGCACCGTGGCGGGCGTGGTTGTCATGGACATCGCCCCCGGCCTGTTCCTCGACGCCCATGCAGATGCCTGCTGGGCAACAGCAAAAGGCACGATTGTCCACGCCCCTGACGTCTTTGCCAAACTGGACCCAACCCGCCCCATCGTCTCCGGCGCCAACATTCTTGCACTCTTCCCTTCCCTTGCCCCCCGCATGGCGGACAACCTCCCCTTCGTCTGGGAGAATGAATCCGGTTCCAGCCTCATCTGGCTGCCGCTCATCTTCAATAACCATCTTCCCCCGGTCCTGTGGCTCGGTTCTCCCGTGGACCGCAGCGCGGCCAGGGAGTGGAGGCTGTCCCTGCTCTACAGCATTGCCTGGATCGTGCTCTGCATGGCCGTCATCGTTTCACTCATAGCCAACGCCATCGCCAAGAAGATCGACCGGATCAAGGATGCCATCCTCACCGGCCTGGACTCCATCCTGAACAAAGGGCAGGAAAACGTGCAATTCAGCTGGACCGGCCCCCGGGAGGTGGTCAATCTGGCCGAGGAGCTTACCACCCTGGCCCGCCACTATGCGATCACCAGAACACGGCAACAGGAGGCGGAGGCCGACCTGCGCCAGAGCGAGGACAAGTTCAGAAACCTCACCGCCTCGGCCCAGGATGCCATCGCCATGATGGATCACCATGGCAATATCTCCTACTGGAACGAGGCCGCCGCCGAGATCTTCGGCTTTTCCGCCGCCGAGGCCCTGGGCAAGCCGATCCACACCCTGATCTCCCCGCGGCTCTCCGAATCCGGCCAGCGGGGCGCGATGGAAGAAAGGCCGGCGAGCGACGGCCCCATCCGCGAAACCATCGAGCTGATCACCAAGCGCAAGGACGGCACGGAACTGCCCATCGAACTCTCTCTTTCCGAGGCCCGGGTCAAGGACCAGTGGAACTCCATCTGGATCATCCGCGACATCACCGAACGCAGACGGGCCGAGGAGGAAACCAGGCTCCAGCAGCAGCAGCTGATCCAGGCGGACAAGATGATCTCCCTTGGCCTGCTCATCGCCGGGGTTGCCCATGAGATCAACAACCCCAACAGCATCGCCATGCTGAACACCTCCATGCTCTTCAGGGCCTGGGAAAGCGCCAAGCCGATTCTCGACGGATACTCCCGCGAACATGGCGACTTTCTCCTTTCCGGCCTTCCCTACAGCGAGATGCGCGAACAGATTCCCCGCCTTTTCCTGGATCTGGAAGAAAGCGCCCGGCGCATCAAGAACATCGTCCATGATCTCAAGGACTACGCCCGGCAGGACACCAGCCACCACCTGGAGCCGGTGGAGATCAACGAGGTGGCCAGGGCGGCGGTGCGCCTCAACCACAACAAGATCAAGAACGCCACCCGGAATTTCAGCACCGATCTGGCCCCGCACCTGCCGCCCATCCGGGGCAACAGGCAACGGCTGGAGCAGGTGTTGATCAACCTGATCCAGAACAGCTGCGAGGCCCTTGCCAGCCAGGACCGCGCCATAAGCGTCGCCTCACGCTATAATGCGGAGAGCAAGGAGGTTGAGGTGTACGTCCACGACGAAGGCACGGGGATTGCCCCGGCAATAATCAACCAGATCACCGATCCGTTCTTCACCACCAAACGGTCATACGGCGGCACGGGCTTAGGCCTCTCGGTTTCCGCCGGGATCATCAAGGAACACCAGGGCAGGCTGCGTTTCAGCTCAAGCCCGGAGGCGGGCACCACCGCGACCATCTCCTTTCCGGCCTGGCGGGAAGAGACGGATGACAAAACGACGCAATCCGGGTAGGCTACCCCCAACACCCCTGGCCCGACGCCAACCCGGAATTTAAGGAGGATTTTCCCAATGGACAAGCAGCTTTCCCCTGTGAGCCCCATTCTGCTGGTTGACGATGAAGAGGCCTGGCTGCACAGCTTCAGCCTGACCCTGCGCTCCGTTGGACTCACCAATATCCGCTGCTGCGCCGACAGCCGCAAGGTCATGGAGATCTTGGCCAACGAGGAGGTGGGCGTGATCGTGCTTGACCTGACCATGCCCCATCTCTCCGGGGAAGAACTGCTGCCGGATATCGTCCGCGAACACCCGCAAATCCCGGTAATCATCATCACCGGCCTCGATCTGGTGGACACCGCGGTGCGGTGCATGAAACTCGGGGCCTTTGACTACTACACCAAGGTCAGCGAGGAGACCCGCCTCATCGCCGGGGTGCAACGGGCCGTGGATCTCAGCGGTCTGCGCCAGGAAAACGATCTGCTCAAGGAACATTTCCTTAAAGACAAGCTGGATCATCCCGAAGCCTTCAGCCGGATCACCACCCACAACAAGGGGATGCGCTCCATCTTCCAGTACATGGAATCCATTGCCGACACCAGCGAGCCGGTGCTGATCTCCGGAGAAACCGGGGTGGGCAAGGAGCTCATTGCCCAGGCCCTGCATGTGTTAAGCAGGCGGCGGGGCGAGTTTGTCCCGGTCAATGCGGCGGGCCTCGACGACACCATGTTCGCCGACACCTTGTTCGGCCACAAGAAGGGCGCCTTCACCGGGGCCGAACAGACCCGGCAGGGGCTCATCGAGCAGGCTGCCGGAGGCACCCTGTTTCTCGATGAAATCGGCGACCTCTCCCAGCTCTCGCAAACCAAACTGCTCCGCCTCCTCCAGGAACGGGAATATCTGCCCCTGGGCTCGGATCTTCCCAAACGCACCGATTGCCGGATGATCTTCGCCACCCACCGGAACCTCCAGGAAATGCAGGAAACCGGGGCCTTCCGCAAGGACCTCTACTACCGGCTCCATGCCCACCGCATCCATATCCCTCCCTTAAGGGAAAGGCTCGATGACCTGCCCCTGCTGGCCGATTATTTTTTCGAGGAGGGGGCCGCCCGGCTCAACAAGAAGAAACCGGCCTTTCCCAAGGAGCTGATCTCTCTCCTGGGCACCTATGATTTCCCCGGCAATGTCCGGGAGCTCAAAAACATGATTTTTGACGCGGTGAGCACCCACAAGAGCCGCACCCTGCCCATGGATTCCTTCAAGGAGTATCTCCGGCTCAGGCGGCCCAATCTGGAAGAGGAGGCCAAAAACCACCCGGAGGCCAGAACCCCGTTTGCCGATCTTCCCCAGCTTCCATCCATCAAGGAAGCAAGCTACCTCCTGGTGCTGGAGGCCCTGAACCGGGCCAAGGGCAATCAGGCCATTGCCGCGGAAATGCTCGGCATCACCCGCCAGGCCCTCAACTGGCGGC
>JAJZRF010000114.1 GCA_021847425.1 Deltaproteobacteria bacterium
GGGGGCTCGAACCCCAAACCTAGTGATTAAGAGTCACTTGCTCTACCAGTTGAGCTAACGGCCCTTTTCTTTATGTCGTGGCAAGATATACACCTTCCGTTTTGCCTTGTCAATCAGGATGAATTCGTAAAAATGAAAAAAAGTCACAGGTCCGTGACAGAAAATTAAATGGCTATAAAGCGGCAGCCGTCGCCGGTCGCTTTCGCTTCCTGCTGTAATCGCGGCTTGTTGCGGTTTCAACAACCATAGTTGCGCCAACTTTCACCCTAATCTTTTCAGGCCGCGCCCGAGTTATTTTTTTGTCTGGAATTCCGCCCGGCAGGTGCAAAAGAGGAGGGTTTCAGGTATAGTGATTGGATTCGGGTACGGGCTTAGGGGCCGTTGGGAGGCAACTGTTGTCGTAACCTGCTACAGTTTAGAAGTGTTTCGTTACGGCCCCCTATGCCGTTAACAGCAGCGTAAGCGGCGTGCTGTTATTGAACAACGGCTTATTTGCGGCGGGGGCCGGAAGCATGGCGGAGTCACAGGAAAGGAGAAAATCCATGAACAAGGTGTTGATAATCGGGGCCGGGGGGGTCGGCAGTGTGGTGGCCCATAAATGCGCGCAGGTGGCGGAGGTTTTTTCGGAGATCTGCCTTGCCAGCCGGACCCTTGTTCGGTGTGAAAATATCCAGAAATCCGTCAAGGCGCGGACCGGTCGCGACATCGAGATCGCCCAGGTCGATGCCGACCGTCTGCCCGAGACCGTGGCCCTGATCCGGCGGTTTAAGCCGAGGCTGGTGATCAACGTGGCCCTGCCCTACCAGGATCTGCACATCATGGATGCCTGCCTGGCAACCGGGGTCGATTATCTGGATACCGCCAACTACGAGCCGCCGGACGAGGCGAAGTTTTGCTACAAATGGCAGTGGGACTACCAGCAGCGTTTCAAGGAAAAAGGGCTCATGGCCCTGCTTGGCAGCGGCTTTGACCCGGGGGTCACCAATGTCTACTGCGCCCACGCCGCCAAGCACCATTTCGACGAGATCCATTATGTGGACATCCTCGACGCCAACGCCGGGGACCACGGCCACCCCTTTGCCACCAATTTCAACCCCGAGATCAATATCCGCGAGGTCACGGCCAAGGGCAAGTACTGGGAAAACGGGGGTTGGGTCGAGACCGCGCCGCTTTCGGTCAAGCAGAGCTACGATTTTCCGGTGCTCGGCCCCAAGAACGCCTATCTCATGTACCACGAAGAGCTGGAATCCCTGGCCAAAAATCTCAAGGGGCTCAAGCGCATCCGCTTCTGGATGACCTTTTCCGACAACTACCTCAAGCACCTTGAGGTGCTGCAGAATGTGGGCATGACCGGAATCGAGCCGGTGATGTTTGAGGGCCGGGAGATCATCCCCCTCCAGTTTTTGAAGGCGCTGCTGCCCGACCCTGCCTCCCTGGGCTCGCGGACCAAGGGGAAAACCTGCATCGGCTGCGAGGTGGAAGGGGTCAAGAACGGGAAACACCGGAAGATGTTCATCTATAATGTCTGCGACCACGAGGAGTGCTACCGCGAGGTGGGCTCCCAGGCCATCTCCTACACCACCGGAGTGCCGGCCATGATCGGGGCGATGATGATGCTCACCGGCAAGTGGCGGGGCACAGGGGTTTTCAACATGGAGGAGCTGGACCCGGACCCGTTCATGGAGAAGCTCAATATCCACGGGTTGCCGTGGCTGGAAAAGGTTATGGCCGGGTAACCGTTCAGCAGCAACGCATCTGCTTTGTCATCGGCCTGGTCCGCATACCGTATGTATGGCGGACAGGCCTCTTTCGCGCATCTCCGTCACTGCTGAACGGTTACGGGATTTAACCCCGTATTTGGCGGGGGCACTTTTTCCCGTGCTCAGGCTGTTGTGCGGGCGAAAAGGAACCAAGGAATGAGCCACAAGGTGATCAATATCGGCTGTGATGTGAGCCGGGTGCCCACCCCCAGCTACGTCTGCGACCGGGCAAGGCTCGCGGAGAACCTCGCCGTGCTCGACCGGGTCCAGCAACGCACCGGCTGCCGGATACTCTTGGCCCTCAAGGGCTTTGCCATGTTCAGCCTCTTTGGCCAGATCCGCGAGGTCCTGCACGGGGCCTCGGCCAGCTCCCTGTCGGAAGCGCGTTTGGCTGCGGAGGAATTCGGCAGGGAGGTGCACGTCTATGCCCCGGCCTACGGGGACGAGGAGTTCGCTGAAATCCTCGGTTGCGCCGACCATCTGGTTTTCAACTCCTTCCGGCAGTGGCAACATTTCAAGGAGCGGGTGTCTGGGGCAGGCAAGAAGGTTTCCTGCGGCATCCGGGTCAACCCGCAGTATTCCGAGGTGGATGTGGATCTCTACAACCCCTGCGGCCGCTTCTCCCGCCTTGGCGTGGTGCGCGACCAGTTTCGGCCCGAGCTGCTGGAGGGCATCGAGGGGCTGCATTTCCACGCCCTGTGCGAGCAGGATGCCGATGCCCTGGAGCACACGGTTGCTGCCTTTGAGGAGAAATTCGGCGAGTTTCTCGGCAAGATGCAATGGGCCAATTTCGGGGGCGGCCACCACATCACCCGGCAGGGCTACGACCTTGACCGCTTATGTGTCACCATCAGCCGGATTCAGGAGAAATACGGGGTGCAGGTCTATCTGGAGCCGGGCGAGGCCATCGGCCTCAACATCGGGGTGCTGGTGACCCGGGTGATGGATATCGTGGAAAACGAGATGGCTACCGCCATCCTCGATACCTCGGCCACGGCCCACATGCCCGATGTCCTGGAGATGCCCTACCGGCCCGTGCTCTTCGGCGCGGGCGAGCCCGGCGAGTTTGCCCATACCTACCGGCTGGGCGGGCTTTCCTGCCTGGCCGGCGACGTGATCGGCGACTATTCCTTCCCTCAGCCGCTGCAGATCGGCCAGCGGCTGGTGTTCGGCGACATGGCCCATTACACCATGGTCAAGACCACCACCTTCAACGGGGTGCGGCTGCCCAGCATCGTGGTCTGCGACTCGCGCACCGGGAAAAGCGAGGTGG
>JAJZRF010000115.1 GCA_021847425.1 Deltaproteobacteria bacterium
CTGCAACGTGGAGAGCAACTGCTCCCCCAGATACCGGCCGAAGGACGAGGTCGCATACAGATTATCGAGGCTGACAAAGGTGCTCACCGCCACCACATATTCATCGGCCACCACCTCGCTGGCATTGGCAATGAGCGCCTTGCCCAGCTGATTGATCTTGGCCTGCAGGGCAGCGCCCTGTCCCGCGCCTCCTGTCTGGACGGAGCCAGCCAGAACGGATTGGGACATGTTCTGCGGCGAAAAAACCCGACCAGTGCGAAACACATAGTCAGGTGGTATCGCATGGGGATAATTATAGAAATACGGGCGATAGACCGGCGTGGGGCTCTGCCGCTCCTGAAGCATCCCTCCATTTGCCGTAGTGTCAGGAAGCTGACCATCATCGGCCAACACGGGAGTTGCCGCACACCCCAGTGCCAGCAGAACCGCAAGTGTTTTCGTGATCATCATTTTCGCCTTCCCTGTCAGGGGTTAAAATTGTAGGCAGGATAGTCCTTTTCCATGCTCCGCCAGGAAGGGCCAAAGGCCTGAATCATGGGACCCTCCGAACTAGCGGTTCTGCCTGGGTAGACCACGGGCACCCGCTGGCCCTCCCCGAACATTGGCGAGGCAAGCCGCATGTCAACCTCGACCAGATTACTGTGTATCCCGCCTGAGCATCCGCAGCAACTGACGAGCAACAACCCTGCCATGATTTTCCGCATATTCGCTTCCTCCATGGTATTGCCCCACATAAGCAAAGCCATCAGGTCAATAAAATGACAGTTTCACACGCCACCCGGTATGGGAATTTTTTTCCCGCTTGCTTTAGTGAATAAGCGGAAACCCCACGTCCAACGGGGAATTTTTTTCTGAGCCCGCCCCCCAGCCCAGCTTTTCCCTCAATTCCGCCTTGATTATTAGCATTTTTCATGCCATCATGCCCGACCTTTCCCCTGAACAATCTCCAGGGGTACGCACATTCACCCGGAACCTGCCCGCGTGACCCCTTTTCCCTCCAGCCAAATGGCGGTCGAGAGAAAAAATGATTGCCAAAAAAGCCGGATGGATTATACTTTTGAAGTTTATACTACCGCGATACCCAACGGGATATTTCCCACAGGAGGAGTTGTATTATGGCGCGTATCACCGTCGAAGACTGCCTGAGCAAAATAGGCAACGAAAATCGTTTTTCCCTTATCCATCTTGCCATTGAGCGAATTAAACAACACCGTAAGGGCGCTCCTTTCCTGGTAAAATGCAAAAACAAGGAAATTGTCGCTTCCTTGCGTGAAATTGCCTCCGGGCAGGTGAGTTTTGCCACCATCAAGGATTTCACCGCCACCCAAGAGGATGTTCCCGCCCCGACCGCACAGCAGGGTGATGAACAGACAGAACGGACATCTCTATAACAGATGGAAAACGACTTTTACAAAACACTCGGGGTCTCCCCGGATGCGGCTACCGAGGAAATAAAAAAAGCCTACCGCAAACTGGCCATGAAATACCACCCGGACAAAAATCCCGGAGATAAGGCTGCTGAAGATAAATTCAAATCAGCCGCCGAGGCTTACGAAATTCTCGGCGACCTGGAGAAGCGGAAAATATACGACCGCTATGGGGTCGCCGGGCTGAAAGACAGCGGCTACAGCGGACCCGGCAATTTTGAGGATATCTTCTCAAGCTTTGGCGATATCTTCGGCGACATGTTCGGGGGCCGCTCCGGGCAACGGCGCCAAGGGCCGATTCCGGGTAACGATCTGCGTTATGACCTGGGCATCAGCTTCATGGATGCTGTGCATGGCGCGGAAAAAGAGATCGAGATCACCAAGCGGGAAACCTGCTGGACCTGCGACGGCACCGGCCTGCGTCCCGGCCACAAGGCATCGACCTGCACCACCTGCAAGGGCCATGGTCAGGTCATCCACGCCCAGGGCTTTTTCCGGGTGCAGACCACCTGTCCGAAATGCCACGGCGAGGGCACGATCATCACCGAGCCGTGCAACGATTGTCAGGGCGAGGGGCTGATCAAGAAAACGAAAAAGGTGTCGCTGAAGATTCCAGCCGGGATTGACACCGGCGCCCGCATGCGCTTGCGGGGCGAGGGTGAAGGCGGCCGCAAGGGAGGGCCGCCGGGCGATCTGTATGTGATCATGCATGTGGAGCCCCACGAATTCTTCCAGCGGGCGGACAATAATATCCACTGCCTCTTTCCCCTGACCATGATCCAGGCCGCACTTGGCGCCACGGTGGAGGTGCCGACCATCAACGGCGCCAAAAAACTGGTAATCCCAGCGGGAACCCAGCCCGAGCAGATTTTCACCCTGAAAGGCGAAGGCGTCCCCTCCCTCAGGGGCGGGAACCCCGGCAACATGATCGTTGAGATAAAGGTCGTCATCCCGAAAAAACTGTCCGCGCGAGAAAAAGAGCTTCTCGCCGAATTTGACTCGCTGCAAAAAGAACGGGGCGCAACCCAGGGAGAAGAGGGATTTTTCAAGAAAATCCTTAACAAATTCGCCGATGAAAATCCTTGATTCTTTCTCCCGGAAAAGCGACAAATGAGCGACCAGACTTTGACGGCAAACCAACTTACCCATTTTGATGAAGCCGGGAATGCCCGCATGGTGGACGTGGGCGGCAAAAACGAAACCGTGCGCGAGGCAACGGCCTGCGGCGCTATTTCCCTCTCACCCCAGGCGTTTCAACTGGTGCGGGAAGGGAATATTGCCAAGGGAGACGTGCTCGGAGTCGCCCGGATCGCCGGGATCATGGCCGCCAAAAAGGTCGATGCCCTGATCCCCCTGACCCACCCTCTGGCCATCAACAAGGTGACGGTTGACTTTGACCTTAACGAAAAGACGCACGCCATCGAAATTACCGCCACGGTGGGAATAACCGGCAGGACCGGGGTCGAGATGGAAGCGCTCACCGCCGTCTCGGTTGCCGCCCTGACCATTTATGATATGTGTAAGGCTGTGGACAAAGGCATGATCATTAACAACATCAGACTGGAAAGGAAAATCGGGGGCA
>JAJZRF010000007.1 GCA_021847425.1 Deltaproteobacteria bacterium
TCTGTACTGCCCGGAGACGAAGTGCCTCCCTGGCTTGATGACTCAGTTTTCTGCCGTCGAATTTTTCCATGGCGGCAGTATAGCATAACCCTGGATAATGTCTAGTATTTTATGAACTTATTAGTAATTCTGAGCAGATGGTGCGAGGCCTGACTCTTGAAATCGTCCCAAATTTTGTCCTAGGAGGTCGACGCTGTCATTTAACAAATGAAGGATGAATCCGCGGCCATCGTCAAGCAGCTTAGCTGTGAGACATATCATCATCTCCGTTTTGCCGCTCTGTGGCTCGCCGTAGATAACGAAGGCTTTTCGGCCCACTCCGCTCAGATTGTTGAGTGCATCCCGAACGGCGGTCTCGATACAATCGACGTCTCGGCCGTTATTGATGAGGCGACGGAGTTGTCTGTCATACTGATCAGGTGTAGAAGATGCTTGTTTGAAGCGCGATACATCAAATGTTCTCGTCACCATTGCCCCCCTGAATCAGTGGTAAGAATTACTTTTGAGCCAGTGCCATTTTTTGAGCGGATTTGGCGACCTGTTCAAAATCCTGACTCATTTATGGTGGCTGGATTCATATAATGAGATCTGGCGCGAGATGTCAATACAGTATAGCCCAAACCGAATTACCCGCCACCATTTTCACCCCAAATCCAGCACCTCCCGCAAGGCCTGATCCACCTCCGCCAGCAATGCTTCCGGACAGCGCAGCAATGGCCCCTTGACCAGGCGGTTGTTGTCGATGGCCCGGAGCTGATCGAGGAGTAGGTCCGAATCCTGCGCCAGATCGCCGCCGGCCGGAACACGCAGGCGCAGCGGGGCGGCATCGTCGATCAGTTTGGTGGTGAGCGGCACCACCAGGGTGGAGGGGTGGTCCACGTCGAGGAGGGGTTGGCACTGCACGATGAGGACCGGCCTGGTTTTGCCGGGTTCCGTTCCCCGGCCGGGGTTGAGGTTGGCCAGCCAGATCTCGCCGCGTTCACGCATCCGGGGCTTCCTCGATGTCGGCGAACTCACGGTTGACCAGCATGCTTTCCGCCCGCACCTTTCGCGAGGCCTCCTGGAGGCGGTGCCGCCGGAGATCGCGGGCCACATTGTCGTTCATCTCGGCGATGGCCCGCCGGAGGTATTCCGTCCGGCTCAGGTGCAGCGCCTTTGCCTGACTGGTCACTTCGTCAAGCAGCGCATCGTCGATGCGCAAGGATATTGTGCCCATATCGTGCCTCATTTTTGTAGTTCAAAATAACTATACGTTTTGCACTACAAGAATGCAAGGTGGTTTGTGGATTATCGCGGCTGAAGCCGCTCCTACCTGGCCTCCCACCCTGCGCCTAACACGCAATATCTTTTCCCTGTTGAGCCTGCGCCGAAATCTTGCTAGGATAAACATACGCTGTTTCAGGCAGATGTGCGGTCGGGTTTTCCCAAACCCGACCTGAAGAGTCAACCCCAGGCGACGAGGAGAACCGTTATGAGACTGATGCAGACCTTCTATTGGGATTGTCCTCAAGCCGAGGGGAAGGGGGGTGGTTGGTGGAAGCACCTGCAAACCAAGATCTCCTCCCTGGCGGATATCGGTATCACCGGACTGTGGCTGCCGCCCTCGGCCAAATCAAGCCATATCGAGAGCATGGGCTACGCGCCCTACGATTATTACGACCACGGCGAGTTCGACCAAAAGGGCGGGGTCAAGACCTGGTTCGGCTCCACCGCCGAACTGCGGGATTTGATCCAAGCGGCGCACGATAAGGGAATGACCGTGCTTGCCGATGCGGTCTTGAACCACTGCGACATCGGCGACGCCAAGGAGCTCAATCCCCTCACCGGCAAGGAACTGAAGACCAAATACACACCGAAATCCGGAAAGTTCGCCCGCGACTGGAGCTATTTTCACCCCTGCGAATATTCCGCCGCCGACGCCGGCGCTTTTTACGGCGACCTGGAGGGCTACGACCTCCCGGACCTGTGCCACGACAATCCTTACACCTACCTGGGCGTCATGGAGTACATCCGCTATCTCAAGGACCGAGAGAACGGGATCGGCTACGACGGCTTCCGCTACGATGCGGTCAAATACTACGACTCCTGGATCGTGCAAAGCATTCAGGAATGGCAGAAGTGCTTCGGGGTGGTGGAATACTGGGACGGCAACAAGGAGGCGATCAAGGGATATCTCGATTACGTGCGCTGGTCCTGCGGGGCCTTCGATTTTCCGCTCTTCTACGCCCTGCGGGAGATGTGCGACAATCCCGGTTACGACCTGCGCAACCTCTGGGGCAGCGGCCTCATGTTCGATGCCCCCATGAATGCCGTCACCTTCTGCGACAACCACGACACGGACCGCAGTCAGCCCATTGTCACCGACAAGCTGCTTGCCTACGCCTTCATCCTCACCCACGAGGGCGTGCCCTGCATCTTCTGGAAGGATTATTACAACTACGGTCTGGCCCTGTCCGGCAGCGCCAACGGCATCGACCAGCTCTGCCGGGTGCACCGGGACTATGCCGGAGGGGGGACCTCGCTGCTCCATAGCGACGAGCGGGTCTACATCGCGCAGCGTTCGGGATATCAGGGGCAGAAGGGGTTGGTGGTGGTGATCAATACGGACCCGGAAAGGTGGCGGGGTGCCTGGGTGCGGAGCCAATGGCAGAATACCCCCCTCACCTGCGTTGCCTGGTGGGGCCATGACCTGAACCGGCCTGCGGACCAACGCGCCGACTCCGGCGGCTGGACCGAAGTGTATGCGCCGCCGCGAGGCTACGCGGTGTACGTGCCGGCCTAGCCTTCCGCCTGCCTGCGTACCTCTCATGCAACCCCGCGGGATTATGATTGCATAATTCCGCAGGGCTTGCTTTTCCTGCCTCTGAAACCTACCACCCCTTCTCCGCGTACCCCTCGATCCGGTCAAAATTGAGGTAGCGGTAGACCTCGTCCGCCTTGGGGGTCACCCGTTCGGCCAGGATGGTGTTGTATTCGGCCAGGGTGGGGATGCGCCCCAAAACCGCGCAGACCGCGGCCAGCTCCGCCGAGCCCAGGAAGACCTTGGCGCCGGTGCCGATGCGGTTGTCGAAGTTGCGGGTGGAGGTGGAGAAGACCACGGCGTTGTCGCGGGTTCTCGCCTGGTTGCCCATGCAGAGCGAACATCCCGGAATCTCGGTGCGCGCTCCGGCCCGGCCGAAGATGCTGTAGATCCCCTCACCCTTGAGCTGCTCCTCGTCCATGCGGGTGGGCGGCGCCACCCAGAGGCGGCCCGCCACCTGGGGCTTGCCGTCGAGAATCCTGGCCAGGGCACGGAAATGGCCGATGTTGGTCATGCAGGAGCCGACAAACACCTCATCTATTGGTGTGCCCGCCACCTCGGAGAGCAGCTTGACGTCGTCCGGATCGTTGGGGCAGGCCAGGACCGGCTCGGTGATGGTGGCAAGGTCGATCGTCAGCACCGCCTTGTATTCGGCATCCGCATCCGGGACGAGCAACTCGGGCGCGGCCAGCCACGCCTCCATGGCCTTGATCCGGTTGCGGATGGCCGTAGCATCCTGATAGCCCCGGGTCTCCAGGTTTTTCAAGAGCTCCACATTGGAGCGGAGGAATTCGGCCACCGGCTCCTTGTTGAGCCGCACGGTGCAGGCAGCGGCGGAGCGTTCCGCCGAGGCGTCGGCCAGCTCGAAGGCCTGTTCCACCGCCAGGTCCGGCAGCCCCTCGATCTCAAGGACCGTGCCGGCAAAAAGGTTCTTCTTGCCCTTCTTCTCCACGGTCAAGAGCCCCTGCTGGATGGCCACATAAGGAATGGCGTTGACCAGATCCCGCAGGGTGATGCCGGGCTGCATCTTTCCCGTAAAGCGGATCAGCACCGATTCCGGCATGACCAGGGGCATGGAGCCGGTGGCCGCGGCAAAGGCCACCAACCCCGAACCGGCCGGAAAGGAGATGCCGATGGGAAAGCGGGTGTGGGAATCGCCGCCGGTGCCCACGGTGTCGGGCAGGACCATGCGGTTGAGCCAGGAATGGACCACCCCGTCGCCGGGGCGCAGACTGATCCCGCCCCGCTCGCTGATGAAACCGGGCAGGCTCTGGTGGGTCTTCACGTCCACCGGCTTGGGATAGGCGGCGGTATGGCAGAAGGACTGCATGACCAGGGGGGCGGAAAATTTCAGGCAGGCCAGTTCCTTGATCTCGTCGCGGGTCATGGGGCCGGTGGTGTCCTGGGAGCCCACCGAGGTCATCTTGGGCTCGCAGTACATGCCGGGCCGCACCCCGGGAAGATTGCAAGCCTTGCCCACCATCTTCTGGGCCAGGGTGTACCCCTTGCCACTGTCCTTGGGAACCTCCGGCTCCCGAAACAGGGTGGTGGGCGGCAGCCCCAACGCCTCGCGGGCCTTGGCCGTCAAGCCCCTCCCGATGATGAGATTGACCCTCCCCCCGGCCTGAACCTCGTCGGGCAGGGTGGCGGGGGAGAGGTTGAAGCGACTGACAACCTGCCCGTCCCGGCTGATGGTGCCGGTGCGGGTGTTGATGGTGATGATGTCCCCGGTCTCCAGGGAGGTCACCTCGCACTGGATGGGCAGCATGCCCGAGTCTTCTGCGGTGTTGAAGTAGATGGGCGCGATGGTGGAGCCCAAGACCACCCCGCCGGTGCGCTTGGCCGGCACATGGGGGATGTCGCGGCCCATGTGCCAGAGCATGGAATTGACCCCGGACTTGCGGGAGGAGCCGGTGCCCACCACGTCGCCCACATAGGCCACGGGATGACCCTTTTTCTTCAGCTCCTCGATCTTCGCCAGCGAACCGGGCAGCCGGTTGCTCAACATGGACTGGGCGTGCAGGGGGATGTCCGGACGGCTCCACGCCTCGGAGGCCGGGGAAAGATCGTCGGTGTTGGTTTCGCCCGGAACCTTAAACACGGTGACCGTGAGCTCCTCGGGCATGGGAGGCCGGGAGGTGAACCAGGTCGCCTCCGCCCAGTTGGCCACGACCTGCCGGGCATGGGGATTGGACTTTGCCTTGGCAGCCACATCCTTGAAGGAGTCGTAGACCAGAAGGGTGTTGGAAAGGGCGGCCACCGCATCCGGGGCCAGGGCTGCATCATCCAGCAGATCGATGAGCGGCTGCACATTATAGCCGCCCAGCATGGTGCCAAGCAATTGCACCGCCGCCTTTTTGCCGATGAGCGGCGAACCGATCTTCCCCTGGGCTATCCCGGCAAGAAACCCGGCCTTGACCCTGGACGCCTCATCAACACCCGGCGGAACCTGATTGCTGATGAGATCGAGCAGGGTTGCTTCCGTTCCAGCGGGCGATTTTTGCAGCAGCGCAACCAGAGCCGTGGTCTGGTCGGCGGAAAGGGGAAGAGGGGGTAGCCCTTGGGCAGCCCGCTCGGCAACATGTTTTTGATACGCCTCAAGCATGGGAACGACCTCCTTGCCTAATAAGAAACCGGGCAATCCGGTAATTTTTTCCAAACCAGATTCCTACCCTTGCCGGACGCGACCTGTCAAGCAGAACCTGAGGCTGGAGGCCAGAATCGGGATATAGGGGGCGGCCAGTAACCCTGACTGCTCCCCTCCCACACCACCCGGCATGCGGGTCCGCACCGGGCGGCTGGAATAGTTGAGGTTAGCGCACTTGAGTCAAGCCAGGCACGCATCCTGAGGTTGATTGTTTCTGATCCGCCCGATTCAGTTTCTCGCTGCCAAGGTCTTTCGGGCTTCACCCTATCAACCATGCTGACGAGCTTCGCTGTTGCGAACACGAGAGTGCCACTACCATGATGATCCTGTCGTCATGGTGCCGTGAGGAAACCTCGTCAATGAACAGTTGCATGCAGTCGCTGTTCACCTGCGGCAGAATCAACGTGTCGAGTTCTTTATCGGCCACGGAGACAGCGGCGTAAGCATATGTGTGCTTCTGTCCTGCGCCACCACATCGGCCTTTGGATGCATCGTGTCTGGCGCGAGTTTTCGCCAACCGTGGCGATGAAGAAGATTGTAGGCGGAGGCTAAAGACGGTTTGCGCCCCAATCGTTCATCCAGCGCCTTTTTGATCTCGCCGACGACCAGTATGCCGCCTTTGGCCGCCTTGTCGAAAAAGGGTGCGAGAAAGGCAGCCTTTTCTTCCTTGCTCATATTCTCTCGACGGCGTCCACCCCTTTGTCGTTTCTCCTGACTGCCCGCGCCGCCTGCCCGAATGAATGGCGTGCGCAACTGACAAACCCAGCCCGGTGATACTCCGGTGACCGCAGCCACCTGTTCCATCGTAAAGCCAAACTCCAACGGCAGAACCATGGCCTGCGCTTGTCGGAGCTCCTCTATCGTGCGTGATTTTGCCTGGATGCTCTGTCGCCGAGCCGAGAGGATGACCTGCTCAACTACTTCGATGCGCCTATCGATAACGGCATCGTGAAAGGCCTCAACAACGGCGAGCTCCTGAAAATACGTCTTATATTTTTCCAGGCAATGCCGAGAAGATAAGTGAAAGCATCCTGCAACCATCGGACAGGGGAAAGGAAAAATGACCCAGGCGAACAGGCAGATCCTCATCGTGGACGATACGACGGTTCTCCGCAATATCATGAAAATGCAGCTGCAGCGGATGGGGTTTTCCCTTATTCATGAAGCCCCGGACGGCAGCGCGGCCATGAAGATCCTTCACGCCCGGAAGATAGATCTTGTGATCTCCGATTGGAACATGCCGGTGATGAACGGGGTTGAACTGCTGCGGGAAATACGCGCCAGCGAGGTTTTTAAAGACATCCCTTTCATCATGGTGACGGCGGAGGCCACCGAGGCCAGACTCAGCATGGCCTTGCAGCTCAAGGTGGACGAGTTGATCTTAAAGCCCTTCACCCTGGAGATTCTCGAACGGAAAATCATCCGGGTCATTCAATGAGACCGGTCCTGTTGCCGTAATTTCGGCGGGACCGGGTCCAGAGTTCGCAAGCTTGCCAACAGTGTATCCAGCGCAAAACCGGAGCAGACCCTCCGGTTTTGCTCCAGGGCCGCCACTGCCCGTCCGGCCATTTTTGCTCCTGCCTCGAAATAGCCATACTCCCCCTTGATATAGAAGCCCGCCGCCCGGATCAGGGCCTGGAGAATCTCTTTTTCCGCGCCACGCGCCCCATGCCAGGCCTGCTCCAGAATTTCGTGGACCTCGAAAAAAAGCCCCAGATCCCAAAACACCAGCGCCCGGGCCAGGGCATCCCCGGCTCGAATGCGGGCGATTATGGCAAGGGCCTTGGCGTACCCGGCCAATCGCGCCTCGATATAGGCGACATAGGGGGGTGCCAACCCTGGTTGCAGATACCGTGCGGCTACGGCCCGGACCGGGGCAAGATCCATTTGGCGCAACGCCTGGGGCAGAGCGGCGGAAAGTTCATTTCTGATATCGCGGCTCAGGCGATCCTGAAACGGCTCAAAACGAGGGATAGTCATGGGGCGATTATTTATAGAGGTCCGGGTAGAGCTTTTTCAGGCAGTCCGGGCAGATGCTGTGGGTGAAATCGGCCGAGGTCTTGGCGGAGATGAATTTCTCAACGGTGGTCCACGAGGCAGGGTCATGGGGGTCGCCATCCGCGCTGCGGATTTTTTTGCAGGAGGCGCAGATGGGCAACAGACCCTGGAGAGTATTTTTTATCTCCAGAAGCATTCTGGTCTGGATGTGAAGGCCAAGGAGGACGAAGAGGGAGCCAAGGAGAAAAACGAGACCAACGAGGAGTTCACCGACAAAGGGAAAGCGGAGGGAAAAGATCCAGGCCACCACGCAGTAACCCAGGAGAAAAAAGAACATCATACCGCGATGCAACCGCAGGGAACGGATGATTTCCTGTTTGCTGCGCTCGGGGATGAAAGGGGTGAGAACGTGCAGATCCCTGGCCTTGACAAGGTTGAAGAGCATGACAACTGCTCCGCTCAGGATCATGACGATGCTCAGGATGTGCTGCATGGCGGGGGCGGATATCCTCGTATTGAAAGTTAATGCTTGCCTTAAGTATAGGCATTTTTTGTTCAGGAGGCCATTTTTTTTCTGAAAAGGCCGTTGTTTTCGCAGACTGCTGGAGCAGGGTCGAGGGTAAGGGTGATGAGGCTGTTCGGGTTTGCCTGGGTGAGCATTCCGTCCTTACTGGACAGAGAGAGCACCGTGTGCTCTGTGTTGGTAAGGGTGCGGCCCAGGTATTCCAACCGGTCGCCCAGCGCGATGGGATTGCGGGTTTCAATAACCGGCTGGGGTCCGGCTTGGCGGACAATGCCCACCGGGGCATAGTCGTAACTGATCAGCGGCCCGTTGTAGAGCATGTCGGCTGTTCCTGGCGGCTGGGCGAAGAAGTTTTCCGTGTAGCCCCGCGAACCGATTTTCAGCAGCTCCTCCCGGAAGGATTCGGGCAGTGCGGCGGCAAGCCCCCGGGCAGCCCAGTAATCAAGGGCAGCCCGGTAGAGGCGGGTTATGGCCCCCACGTAGTAGACGCTTTTCATCCTCCCCTCGATCTTGAGGCTGTCCGCCCCGGCCCGGATCAGCTCGGGCAGCCGGTTGAGCAGGCAGAGATCCTTGGCGTTGAAGATATAGGTGCCGCGGCGGTCTTCCTCCACCGGGAAGAACTGGCCCGGCCGTTTTTCCTCTTCCAGACGGTAGTGGTAGCGGCAGGGGTGGGCGCAGTTGCCCTGGTTGGCGTCGCGGCCCGTGAGATAGAGGCTGAGCAGGCAGCGGCCCGAGTAGGAGATGCACAGCGCCCCGTGGACGAAAATCTCCAGCTCCGCCCCGGTGGCCTGCCGGATCTGAGTGATCTCGGCCAGGGAGAGCTCGCGGGCCAGATTGAGACGTTTGACCCCCTGGCCGGCCCAGAAACGAACGGACTCCAGATTGGTGACATTGGCCTGGGTGCTGAGATGGATCGGGAGCTCCGGCGCCACCCGTTGGGCAACGGCGAGGATGCCCGGGTCGGAGATGATCAGGCCGTCCACCTTCGCCTCGCGCAGCCCGGTAAGATAAGCGGGCAGCCCGGCAAGATCGTCATTGTGGGCAAAGATGTTGAGGGTGGTGTATACTTTAACACCGTGGTCATGGGCATAGGCAACGGCCTGTCCGATTTCCTCTTCGGAAAAATTGGTGGCATGGGCCCGGAGGCTGAATTTCTTGTCGCCGAGATAGACTGCATCCGCGCCATAGTGGATGGCGGTCTGCATCTTTTCAAAATTGCCTGCCGGGGCAAGGAGTTCCGGGAGTTTCATCAACAAGCCTTTTTCATGCTGGGGATCGGATGGCAGAGAGTTTCGAGACGACTATACAACAAAAAAAGATTGTTGTCGCCATGAGCGGCGGGGTGGATTCCTCGGTGGCCGCGGCTCTGTTGCAACAGCAGGGTGCGCGGGTAGAGGGCGTTTTCATGGCTCTGGCCCAGCCCGATCTGGCAGAGCAGCTGCACCGGGTCCGGGCGGTGGCCGATCTGTTAAGGATTCCCCTGACCGTGGTGGATCTGGGCGATGCGTTCCGAAGGTCGGTGGTGGATTATTTCTGCGCCAGCTATTTTGCCGGGAAAACCCCCAACCCCTGCATGGTCTGCAACCGGACCATCAAATGCGGCCAGCTGCTGGCCCAGGTGCGGGAGAGCCTGGGGGCAAAGCTGCTGGCCACCGGCCATTATGCCCGGCTCAGCGGGGATACGGCCACCGGGTATCGGCTGCTGCAAGGCGCTGATCCCAAAAAGGATCAGTCCTATTTTCTCGGGCTGCTCACCCAGGAGCAACTGGCGCATCTCTGCTTTCCCTTGGGCACCTTCCGGAAAGAGGAGGTCTACACCCTTGCCGCCGGCTTTGGCTTGGCTTTCCGGCACACGGCAGAGAGTCAGGACATCTGTTTTCTGAAACACCAATCGGTGGGGGAGTTTCTCGCCTCCCATGCTCCAGGGCAAGGGCGGCCCGGCCCGATGCTGACCTTGCAGGGCAAGGAGCTTGGCCAACATGCAGGCATCCATCATTATACCGTCGGCCAGCGTCGGGGGCTGGGGTTGCCGGACGCCACCCCCTGGTATGTGGCGGGGCTTGATCCGGAGAGCAACGCGGTGGTGGTCGGCAAGGATGCGGATCTCTGGCAGCAGGAGGTGGAGTTGCCTGGGGTGCATTGGCAAAATACCCAGCCCCCGACCTTGCCCCGCGTGTGCATGGTGAAGATCCGCTCCCGGCATCCACCCTGTCAGGCAGAGATCGCCGGGCATGGCGGCGGGGTGCGGCTGACCTTTGCCGAGCCCCAGCGCGCTGTGACCCCCGGCCAGTTCGCGGTTTTTTATGAAGGCGAGGCGGTTCTCGGCTGCGGCGAGATTGCGAAGTGAGGCAAAATTTGTGTTTGGCAGATGGACCGGAAAAACGATACACTGATGGGGATCCCGCGTTTGCCAAGCCCTTGTCTCCGTCTCCCGAGGGGGGCAAAAAATCCTGACCACCCGGAAAAGCCGAGGAGCATTATGAACGCATTCATCTCCAAAACCAAGATCGTGGCCACCCTTGGGCCGGCCTCTTTCGCGGCTGCCGTGCAACGCCGGCTGATGAATGCCGGGGTCGATGGCTTTCGCCTGAATCTTTCCCATGGCGACCTCGAGGAGCATGCCGCGGTAATCGCCAGTCTGCGGAAAATCAGTGCGGAAATGGGGAGGCCGGTGGCCATCATTGTTGATCTGCCCGGGCCGAAAATGCGGCTGGGCAAGGTGCCGAAGCCGATTACCGTGCGGCGGGGCGCCAAGGTCCGGTTTTTGCCGGAAGGGATTTCCCGTCCGGGGCCGGGCATCTTTCTGCCCCATGAAATTTCCGGGCTGGCCCAAGGGTTGCGGCCAGGCTCCATCATCTTTGTCGGCGACGGCATGATGCAGTTCAAGGTCAAGGCCATTCATGGCGAGATCGTCGAAACCGAAGCTCTGGTGGCCGGGGTTGTCCGTTCCAATAAGGGGGTCAATATCCCCGGCTATAACACCCCTGCCGGGGTGCTCACCGAGGAGGACAGGCGCGGCATCGGCTTCGCCATCAAGCACCGGGCCGACGTGATCTGCATCTCCTTTGTCGGCGGTCCGGAGGATATGCTGGCCGCCCGCGCTCTTTTGCCGAAGGGTGGAAAGTACCACCCCTGCCTGCTGGCCAAGATCGAACGGCGGCAGGCGGTGGCCCATCTTGACGCCATTCTGGCGGCGGCCGACGCGGTGATGGTGGCCCGGGGCGATCTCGGCATCGAGCTGCCCATTGAAGAGATCCCGGGGCTGCAGAAGGACATCATCCACCGGGCCAACCTGGCGGCAAAGCCGGTGATCGTCGCCACCCAGATGCTGCTCTCCATGGTGGACAACGCCCGGCCCACCCGGGCCGAGGTCACCGACGTGGCCAACGCTATTCTGGACGGCGCCGACGCCATCATGTTTTCCGAGGAGACCGCCATTGGCCGTGATCCGGTGGCGGTGGTGCGGATTGCCAAGAAGATTGCCCGCCAGACCGAACGCGGCCTGGTCAAGAGCGGCGGGGTCGCGCTGGAGGTTCGGGCGGCGATCCGTTCCGAAGACAGCATTGATGATCTGATCAGCAGCGCCACCTGCGATGTTCTGGAGAACCGCACCGTGGACCTGGCCATAACCCCCACCGCTACCGGGACTACGGCCCGGCGCATCGCCCGGCTGCGGCCACGGCCCTGGATTGTGGCGATCACCGATAATCCAACGGTCCGCAACATCCTTACCCTCTCCTCCGGGGTCTTTCCTCTGGGGGTGCCCTCCGTGGCCCTGTCGGACCTCGAATTGGCCAAGTTGCTGAAAGGCGCGAGCCTGCTCCGGCCAGGGACGCGGCGGCTGGTGATCACCGCAGGCACCCTGTTCGGGGTGGCCGGCACCACCAACAGCCTGAAGATCATCGATGTTTCCTGAATACCGGAAACCAGGCTTGTTGTTGCAAATCCGCGGCAAAAACAGTATGGCACAGGCATGAACATCACGGGCCAGAGCAAGAAAAAAATCGGGGTCACCACCCTTGGCTGCAAGGTCAACCAGTTTGAGTCGGCCGCCTTCCTTTCGGAGCTTGCCCAGCGGGAGGTGGAGCTGGTTCCTTTTTCCCACCCGGCGGATATCTACATTATCAATACCTGCGCGGTTACGGCCAGGGCTGGCGCCCAGTCGCGCCAGCTGATCCGCCGGGCCTTGCGCGCCAACCCCGAGGCCCGGTTGATCGTGACCGGCTGTTATGCGCAGATTGCTGCTCAGGAGATCCTCGACATCGCCGACAGCCCCATCTGCATTGTGGGCAACGGCTGCAAGCACCGCTTGGTGGACGTGGCCCTGGCCGACCGGCACTGTGATCTGGAAATGCACCTGGGCAATATCGCCGGGCAAAAGGAAATCTGCCCCCTTATTGCCACCGGTTTCGGGGAGCGGACCAGGGCCTACCTCAAGGTGCAGGACGGTTGCAACAGCTTCTGTTCCTACTGCATCGTGCCCTATGCCCGGGGGCGCAGCCGAAGCCTTGGGCCGGACAAGGTCGTGGCCCAGGCCGAGATCTTTGCCGGCCAGGGGTACAAGGAACAGGTGCTCACCGGCATCCATCTCGGCCATTATGGCCAGGATCTCACCCCCCAAACCAATCTGCGCGCATTGCTGGCGCAGCTTTTGGCCCGGAACCTGCCGGTGCGTTACCGCCTGAGCTCCCTGGAACCGACCGAGATCAACGGCGAACTCCTGGACCTCATGGCTCAATCGCCGGCAATCATGCCCTATCTGCATATCCCCTTGCAGAGCGGGGACGACCAAATACTAAAAAAGATGAACCGCCGCTATCCGGTTGCCACCTTCGCCAAGGTGGTGGCACAGAGTGTGGCGCGGTTGCCCGATGCGGCCATCGGCGTGGACGTGCTGGTCGGTTTTCCCGGCGAGGATGAGGGGGCCTTCCGCAATACCTATAGCCTGATCGAGTCGCTGCCGGTGAGCTATCTCCATGTGTTCCCTTATTCGAAAAGGCCGGGAACCCCGGCCGCTGCCATGGCCAATCAGGTTGCCAAACCGGATAAGGAGGAAAGGGTTGCGCTCTTACGGGATTTGGATCATAAAAAACGGACCGGTTTCTACCGCAGTCATCTGGGCAGCACCCGGCAGATTCTGGTGGAAAGACGCAAAAAAGGGTGCTTGCTGCGGGGGTACACCGGAAATTATATCCCTGTCTCCTTCGAGGGGGACAGCGGCCTGGTCAACCAGCTGGTTACGGTGCGGTTGGAAGAACTCACCGAGGATGGGGTGCTGGGCAGGATTGTCTGATTGATGATTCGCCACGTGTCAGTCATCGGCAGCAGTGCCGATAAATCCACAAAAGACACGAAAAAAAGGTGGTTGTTTTTGCTGGCGTATCGGCCATAGAGACTCAATTTTTCCGTTTTCTTTTTTACGAGACCATCATGATTGGAGAAATAATTGCCATCGGCGATGAGCTTACCTCCGGGCGGGTACTGAACACCACCAGCCACTTCGCGGCCAGCCATCTTTTTGCCGCGGGCCACGAGATTCTGGCCATGACCACCATCGGCGATGCCCCTGACCTCATCGGCCGCACCCTGCAACGGGCTTTGCAACGGGCGGATTTTGTCATTATCACCGGGGGGTTGGGTCCGACCAGCGATGATTTGACCAATGCCGCCGTTTCCTCGGCCCTGGCCCGGCCAGCCACCTTTTATCCGGAAATATTCAAGAAAATCCAGGCATACGGCAAGACGCTGCCCTCCGGCCAGCAGACTTCCCTGGAAAAACTGGCCTGGTTGCCGGCGGGCGCCCATGCCCTGAACACGGAAGCAAAAATGGCCGGCTATTTTTTGGTCCAGGACGGCAAACCCATCTTCTTTTTGCCGGGGGTGCCCCAGGAAATGAAGGATCTGCTCCTGGAAACCGTGATCACCCGGCTGGCCGTCTGGGAAGGCGAGGAGGTCCGCCAGGTGCGCCAGAAGGTGTACAAGGTGGTGGGCTTGGCCGAGACCGAGATCAACCGGAAACTTGCCCACCTGGAGGGCCGTGACCCCCGGCTTCGGATCGGCTATTATCCCGTGTTCCCCGAGGTGCATGTCAGCCTCACCGTTACCGGGGACACAGGCCGGGAGGCCGAGGCGGCCTTTAAAAAATACGACGGGCAGGTGGCGGCGTTGCTTGGCGATTGCTGCTACGGCTCGGGGAGTGACACCTTGGAGTCCGTGGTTGGGAGTCTGCTTGCCAAGCGGGGCCAAACCGTGGCCGTGGCTGAATCTTGCACCGGCGGGCTCATCGGCCATACCCTGACCAAGGTAGCCGGAAGTTCCGCCTATTTTTTGGGAGGGGTGGTGGCCTACAGCGATGTTCTGAAGGAGCGGCTGCTCGGGGTCAACCGGGAGACCCTCCTGCGTTCCGGCGCGGTCAGTGCGGACTGTGCCAGGGGTATGGCCGAGGGAATGCGGCAGGTGACCCCCGTCGATCTTGCCCTTGCCGTAACGGGCATTGCCGGTCCCAGCGGCGGCAGTGAAGACAAACCGGTGGGCACGGTCTATTTCGGCCTGGCCAGTCCGGACAAAACCCAGACCTTTCTTTTCCGTTTTTCCGGAGACCGCGGCCAGGTGCAAGCCCAGGCCGGCCAGACGGCGCTTGATCTTTTGCGCCGTCACCTGCTTGGGCTGAATAGCTTGGTCTTGATAATGGATGCAGGACAGAGTAAAAAGAACCGACTATAAATTTCTTAGGGTTAACGCAAAGGCGCAGAGACGCAAAGTTACAGGAAGAATCGGTTCGTCGAGGGAACCGCGAAAACCGTGCGGCTTGGGCCTTTCGAAGGCCCGGAAAATGATGGCCTCGTTTCTGTAAAATATTTTTTTGCGCCTCCGCGCCTTTGCGTTATCTTTTTTTGTTTTTGCGATTTCCTCATACCTTGGGAGACATACACCATGGCTGTTGCCGACGAAAAGAACAAAACCCTTGATACCGCGATTTTCCAGATCCAGAAGCAGTTCGGCAAGGGATCGATCATGCGGCTCGGCACCGACGAGCGGGAGGCGGTATCGGTCATCTCCACCGGCACCCTGAGTGTTGACATTGCCACCGGGGTCGGCGGCGTTCCCCGGGGGAGGATCACGGAGATCTACGGGCCGGAATCTTCCGGCAAGACCACCCTGGCCCTGCATATCATCGCCGAGGCCCAGAAGGCCGGGGGCAGCGCCGCCTTCATCGATGCCGAGCATGCCCTGGACATCGGCTATGCCGAACGCCTCGGGGTCAAGGTCGATGATCTTCTGGTCTCCCAGCCCGACTATGGCGAGCAGGCCCTGGAGATCGTCGAGATCCTTATCCGCAGCGGGGCGGTGGATGTCATTGTCGTGGACTCGGTGGCAGCCCTGGTGCCCAAGGCGGAGATCGACGGCAACGCCGGGGACTCCCATGTCGGCCTCCAGGCCCGGCTCATGTCCCAGGCCATGCGCAAGCTCACCGGGGTGCTCAAACGCACCAACACCGCGATCATCTTTATCAACCAGATCCGGATGAAGATCGGGGTCATGTTCGGGAACCCGGAAACCACCACCGGCGGCAACGCCCTCAAGTTTTACAGCTCGCTTCGCCTCGATATCCGACGCCAGGCCGCCATTAAAGACGGGCTGGAGGTGATCGGCAACCGGACCAAGGTCAAGGTGGTGAAAAACAAGATGGCTCCGCCCTTCAAGGAGGCGGAGTTCGACATCATCTATGGCGAAGGCGCCTCCAAGGTGGGGGATCTGCTCGACCTGGCCGTGGCCCAGGATATTGTCGAGAAAAGCGGGGCCTGGTACTCTTACAACGGCGAACGCATCGGCCAGGGCAGGGAGAACTCCAAGATCTTCCTCAAGGAGCATCCGGAGCTGTGCGATGACCTTGAAAGAAAGGTGCGCCTCGGGTATGGTTTGCCCGCAGTCGGAGAAAAAGGACCGGCTGCAAAGGCTGCTGCGGTCGCCGACTGATCCGTTTTACCCAGGGAAATATCGTGATCTAGAAGCGGGATGCGAAGGCGTCCCGCTTCTGTAATTTGAAGGAATGCAACAATGACCGGAAACGACATACGCAAGCGATTTTTGACCTACTTTGCCGGCAAGGGCCATACCGTGGTGGAAAGCTCGCCCCTGGTGCCCCACGACGACCCGACCCTGCTGTTCGTCAATGCCGGCATGGTGCAGTTCAAGCGCGTTTTCATGGGCGAGGACAAGCGGGATTACATCCGGGCCGCGACCTGCCAGCGCTGCGTGCGGGCAGGCGGCAAGCACAACGACCTGGAGAATGTCGGCTACACCGCGCGCCACCATACCTTTTTCGAGATGCTCGGCAATTTTTCCTTTGGCGATTATTTCAAAAAAGACGCCATCCACTATGCCTGGGATTTTCTCACCAAGGAGATCGGCCTCCCCCCGCAGAAGCTCTGGGTCTCGGTTTTTGAAGACGATGACGAGGCCTTCGGACTCTGGGAAAAGGTCAAGGATCTGCCCCAGGGCCGTATTGTCCGGATGGGGGAAAAGGACAACTTTTGGGCCATGGGCGATACCGGCCCCTGCGGCCCCTGCTCCGAGATCCACATCGACCAGGGCGTCGAGGCGGGTTGCGGCAGGCCCGATTGCAAGCTTGGCTGCGATTGCGACCGGTTCCTGGAGATCTGGAACCTGGTGTTCATGCAGTTCAACCGGAGCGAGGACGGCACCCTGACCCCGCTGCCCAAGCCGAGCATCGACACCGGCATGGGCTTGGAGCGCATTGCCGCTGTGACCCAGGGGAGATTCACCAACTACGACTCCGATCTGTTTACCGGCATCATCGCGGCCATCGCCAAAGCCGCCGGAGTACAATACGGAGAGAATGGTGCGGTCAACACGGCGTTGCGGGTCATCGCCGACCACAGCCGGGCCACCACCTTTCTGGTGGCCGACGGGGTGCTGCCCTCCAACGAGGGCAGGGGCTACGTGCTCCGCCGCATCATGCGGCGGGCCATCCGCTTCGGCCGCTCGCTGGGCTTGAAAAAGCCGTTTTTGGTTGGGATCACCGAGGCGGTCATCGCGGAGATGGGCGAGGCGTATCCCCATCTCCACGGGGCGCGGGAGCTGCTGGCCAAGGTGGTGCACAACGAGGAGGTGCGCTTCCTGGAAACCCTGGACCATGGCCTGGCCATGCTCCATCAGGAGATGAAGCGGTTGCGGGAGGGTGGGGAAAAGGCGGTGGCAGGGGAGTTCATCTTCAAGCTCTACGACACCTACGGTTTCCCCGTGGATATCGTCAAGGATATCGCCATTGAAAAAGGGATGCTGGCGGACGAGGCAGGATTCAACGTAGCCATGGAGGTGCAGCGCAACCAGTCCAAAAAATCCTGGAAAGCCACCTCGCTTGCCGAAATGGGGCCAGGTATTCGCGCCTTGCTTGACAAGGGGATGCGCAGCCGCTTTGTCGGCTATGAGACGCGCCACCACCTTGGGGCCATCAGCGGTCTGGTGAGCAGTGGCGGTGCAAGCTTGGAGCAGGCGGGCACCGGAGAGCGGATTTCCCTGGTCTGTCCGGAAACCCCGTTTTATGCCGAGTCCGGCGGGCAGAGCGGCGACCGGGGCATGATCATCGGCCCCCATGGCAAGGCCAGGGTGGAAAATACCGTGACCGTGGGGGAGGGGCTTATCCTCCATCGGGCCGAGGTTATCGAGGGCAGCCTGGCCCTTGGCGAGAGCGTCGAGCTCAAGGTGGCGGAAGGCAAGCGCCAGCGCACGGCCAACAATCATACCGCCACCCATCTTTTGCAGGCCGCTCTGCGCGAGGTGCTGGGCGAGCATGTGAAGCAGGCCGGTTCCCTGGTTAATCCGGATCGGCTCCGCTTCGATTTCACCCATTTTTCTCCCCTCAGCCGTGAGGAGCTTGGACGGGTGGAAAAAATCGTCAATGAAGGTGTCCGGGCCAATGGACAGGTGTCCACCGCAGTGCTTGATCGGGAGGAGGCGATCCGGGGCGGGGCCACGGCCCTTTTTGGCGAGAAATACGAAACAAAAGTCCGGGTGGTTTCCGTGGGGGAAATAAGCAAGGAGCTGTGCGGCGGCACCCATGTGTCCGCGACCGGAGAGATCGGGCTGTTCAAGATCCTGACGGAAAGCGGCATCGCCGCAGGGGTGCGGCGGATCGAGGCGGTCACCGGCCCCGGCGCCATGGAGCGGTTTCAGCAGGTGGAGGCTCAGCTGGCAATGCTTGCCGCTAAACTTAAGACCTCCCCGGAGGAGCTGGCTGGCAAACTGGAAAAAATGCTGGCCCGCCAGAAGGAATTGGAACGGGAGGTGAGCCGGTTGACCGCGGATCTTTCCGTCAACGATCTCGACGGCATGCTTGCCAACGCCCAGGAGATCTGCGGGGTGAAGGTGGTGGTCGCCCAGATCGCCATGGATTCGCCGAAAACCATGCGGGAGGTCGGCGACAGGGTGCGGGACGGGCTGGGCAGCGGTATCGCTGTTTTGGGCGGCGTGTTTGACGGAAAAGTGAGCCTGCTGGCCATGGTCACCAAGGATCTGTCCACCCGGTTTCATGCCGGCCGGATCGTGAAAGAGGTGGCCGGCATGGTGGGCGGCAGCGGCGGCGGGCGCCCGGATATGGCCCAGGCAGGGGGAACCTTGGCGGATAAACTGCCGGAGGCACTGGCGGCGGTGCATGATATTGTCATGGGGCAGGGAGCCGCAGCTTCATAAATGCCGTTGAGAAAAAAACAGGTCGGGTTGGTTTTCCGTAGAAATACCCAGGGGAAAATGGGAAAAAAAGCAACGGGAAAATGTATTGACAGGCCAAAAAAATTCGATTAGAACCGTTCAATTGTTAATGAACGGAGATTCATTTCATACGTACATCCTAAGAATTTTTCACATAATAAATTGTAAAGAAAACGGGGGCCAGTCATGATTACCATCGACCTGACTATGTTCATTCAGATTGTCAATATGCTCTTGCTTATTGTCGTCCTGAATGCAGTCTTGTACAAACCGATCCGCTCAATTCTTGAAGAGCGGCAGAAGAAGATCGGCGGCCTTGACGAGGGCATTGACCAATTCAAGAAAAATACAGTGTTGCGTCTCGATGAGTTTGCCCAGAAGATGAAGGATGCCAGGATCAGGGCAAAAAAAGAGTACGAGGCTGCCAAAAATGCGGCCCTTGCCGAAAGCACGGAAAAACTGACTGGGATTCGCAAGGAGATTGATGCGCAGAAAGCCGGTCAGCTTGTTGAAATAGAAAAGGAGTTTGCCGCAGCCCGATCCGAGCTGCAGGGCCAGGTTGCTGGTTTTGCCAGCGAGATGGCGGGTAAGGTTTTGGGGAGGGCTCTGTAAATGAAGAAAATGAATTGGAAAAAAGCTGGACCCGTTGCCGGAGCGCTACTGATGGTGCTGGCTTGCGTAGCCGTTGCCTATGCATCTGGCGAGGCCGGTGGACATGAAGCAGGCATCCCAAGGGCCAAGTGGCTTGATCTTTTGTGGCGGACCACGAATTTCGCCGGTCTGGTCATCATTCTGGTGGTTTTTCTGAAAAAACCCTTTGCTGACGGGTTGAGCAGCCGGCGGGAAGGCATTAAGGATCAGCTTGAGGCCCTGGAGGCCAGAAAGGCCGAAGCAGAGCAGTTGTACAAGGAAGCCGAGGCCAAAATAGCCAAGCTCGATGATGAGGTGAACGCTATCATCAACGAGGCGGTCAAGCAGGGCGAGGCGGAGAAGGAAAAGATCATTGCCGATGCCGAGCGCAATGCCGGCGACATCAAGCGGCAGGCCGAAATGGCCGTGGCCTATGAGCTTGCCGAGGCCAAAACCCGCCTGAAGGGTGAGGTTGCCGAGCAAGCCGTGCTGCTGGCGGAAGAGCTGGTGAAAAAGAATATTCAGCCTGCGGATCAGAGCAGGATGGTTGAGCTGTCTCTTGAAAAGGTGGGAGGTATTCAGTGAAGAACACAGTAATAGCCAAACGGTACGCCAAGGCGTTGTTTGCGGTTGGCAAGGAAGGCAATGCCTTCGCGGATTTCACCAAGACCCTCAACGCCATGTCCGAGCTTTTCGTCGGGATGCCCGAGGTTGCCGATGCCCTGACCAATCCGCTCTATCCGGTTGAGGCGCGGGAAAAGGTCATGGAGCATCTGCTCACCTCCATGCAGGTTTCCCAGGTTCTGGGTAATTTTTTCAAGCTGCTGGTGCAGAAAAAACGTGCGGATATCCTGCCCGACATCGCCGCGGTATTTCAGGCGATGGTCGATGCGGATAACAATATGTGTCAGGGAACGGTGGTTTCGGCCATGGAGCTGACCCCCGAACTCAGTGCAAAGGTCAAGGCAACATTGGAAAAAATAACCGGCAAGCAGGTCGTCCTTACGGCCCAGGTAGACCCGTCCATTATTGGCGGGATCGTGGCCAAGGTCGGTGATCTGGTGCTCGATGGAAGCATCAGGTCACAGCTGGCTGGTTTAAAAGAATCCATTAAGGGGAGTTAATAAGACAAATGCAGATCAAAGCCGAAGAGATCAGTCAAATCATCAAGGGGCAGATCAAGGATTACGAAAGTAAAGTTGATCTGAGTGAAACCGGCACCGTAATCTCCGTTGGTGACGGTATCGCTCGTGTGTACGGGGTTGAGAAGTGCATGGCCATGGAGCTGCTGGAATTCCCCAGCGGAATCCTGGGCATCGCCCTGAACCTTGAAGCGGACAACGTTGGTTGCGCGATTCTTGGCGACGTTCGTAAGATCAAGGAAGGCGACACCGTAAAACGTACCGGCCGTATCGCCGAGGTTCCCGTCGGTCCCGAGATGGAAGGCCGCGTCGTTGACGGCGTGGGCAACCCCATTGACGGTCAGGGCCCCCTGAACGCCAAGCACAGCTCCAAGATCGAGGTTTTGGCTCCCGGTGTTATCGCCCGTAAGTCTGTTCACGAGCCCTGCTACACCGGTGCCAAGGCGGTTGACGCCATGACCCCGGTTGGCCGCGGCCAGCGCGAGCTGGTCATCGGTGACCGTCAGATCGGCAAGACCGCTCTCTGTGTTGACGCGATCATCGCCCAGAAATACACCGACGTGCACTGCGTTTATGTGGCCATCGGCCAGAAGAAATCCACCGTGGCCCTGGTTGTTGAAGCGCTGCGTAAGCACGGCGCCATGGAATACACCACCGTGGTAGCGGCCTGCGCCTCCGATCCGGCGCCCATGCAGTATGTCGCCGCCTTTGCCGGTTGCGCCATGGGCGAGTACTTCCGTGACAACGGCCAGCATGCCCTGATCATCTATGACGATCTTTCCAAGCAGGCGGTTTCCTACCGTGAGCTCTCCCTGCTCCTTCGTCGTCCGCCGGGACGTGAAGCATACCCCGGTGACATCTTCTTCAACCACTCCCGTCTGCTGGAGCGTTCCTGCAAGGTGAACGATGCCCTGGGCGCCGGTTCTCTTACCGCCCTGCCCATCATCGAGACCCAGGCCGGTGACGTTTCCGCCTTCATCCCGACCAACGTTATCTCCATCACCGACGGTCAGGTATACCTTGAGCCCAACCTCTTCTTCGCCGGTGTTCGTCCGGCGATCAACGTCGGCCTTTCCGTATCCCGCGTAGGTGGCGCTGCCCAGGTCAAGGCCATGAAGCAGGTTGCCGGTACCCTTCGTCTGGATCTGGCCCAGTATCGTGAGCTCGCCGCCTTTGCCGGTTTTGGTTCCGATCTGGACGCCGCCACCCAGGCCCAGTTGACCCGTGGCGCCCGGCTGGTTGAGATTCTGAAGCAGCCCCAGTATCAGCCGCTGCCCATGGAAAAACAGATCTGCATCCTTTTTGCCGGTACCCGCGGTTATCTCGACACCCTGCCCATTGACTCCCTGGCTGAGTATGAGCAGCAGCTCTATGCCCATATCGAGAAGAACCAGCCGAGCATCTATGATGACCTGAAGGAAAAGAAGGCCATCGACGCCGCTCTGGAAGAGAAGATCAGGGCCACTCTGCAGGCTTTCGGTGAATCTTTCAAGGCTGCCAAGGGCCTTAAATAAGGGGGGGTAAGGTCTCATGCCGAGCCTAAAAGATGTAAAAACGAAGATTGGTGGCGTGAAGAAGACTTCACAGATCACCAAGGCCATGAACATGGTTGCTGCGGCCAAGCTTCGCGGGGCACAGCAGAAGATGGAGGATTTTCGTTCCTATGCCGAGAAGTTCAACGCGGCCATGGGCAATCTCTCTTCGGCCATGGATTCCGGCGCTTTCCCGCTCATGGAAAAGCGCGAGGTCAAGACCGTGGAGATCCTGGTGGTCACCTCGGATCGCGGCCTGTGCGGCAGCTTCAACGCCAATATCCTCAAGATGACCGAGAAGATGATCGCTCGTCTTGAGGCGGAAGGCAAGAAGGTGTCTCTGGTCTGCGTCGGCAAGAAGAGCGCCAGCTATTTCCGGAAAACCGGCAAGGTTCGGCAGCGTCACGTCGATCTCATGGGCACCTTTCAGATGTTCAACGCCCGGGCCATTGCCCAGGATATTGCCGGAAACTTTCTCTCCGGCGACAGCGATGAAGTGCGCATTGTCTACGGCAAATTTCACAGCGTTGCCGTGCAGCGTCCGGCCGAGCAGATGTTTCTGCCCATCCAGCCGTCTGCCGTTGCGGCGGCCGAAGCGCCTGCTGCTGCATCCGGCGCCTATATTTACGAGCCGAGCACCGAGGAAATCATGGAAGTGCTTTTGCCGCTGTACATGAATGTCATGGTCTATCATGCCATGCTTGAAGTCAGCGCCAGCGAGCATGCCGCCCGGATGACCGCCATGGATAACGCGACCAGCGCTTGTAAGGATATCATCCACAGCCTGACCCTGATTTACAACAAGGCGCGGCAGGCTGGTATTACCGCGGAATTGATGGATATTGTCGGCGGCGCCGAGGCGTTGAAATAACCAGGTGAAATCAGGCTGAATCATTCAGCTGTCATAGATTGTCAATGTAAGTACTAGCTGAGGAGGCTTTTCAATGAGTGAAGCAAGAGTTGGTAAAATTGTTCAGGTCATCGGGCCTGTCGTAGACGTTGAGTTTGAGCCGGACAATCTGCCGGAGATCATGAACGCCCTGCTGGTAAGCAACAAGGGTATCAGTGATGAGGCAAATAACTTGGTTATCGAGGTTTCCCTGCATCTTGGCGACAATGTTGTCCGCTGCGTTGCCATGGATCAGACCGACGGTCTGGTGCGCGGCCAGGAGTGCACGGATACCGGCAAGCCCATCGAGATCCCCTGCGGTGCTCCGGCTCTGGGCCGGATCATGAACGTGGTCGGCCGGCCGGTTGATGGCCTTGGCGCCATCGCTTCCGACAAGATGCGCGCCATTCACCGCCCCGCCCCTGCATTCACCGACCAGTCCACCGAGGTCCATGTTCTGGAGACCGGCATCAAGGTTATCGACCTGCTGGTTCCCTTCCCCCGCGGCGGCAAGATGGGTCTGTTCGGCGGCGCTGGTTGCGGCAAAACCGTTATCATGATGGAGATGGTTAACAACATCGCCATGCATCATGGCGGTATCTCCGTATTCTGCGGGGTTGGCGAGCGTACCCGTGAGGGTAACGATCTCTACCACGAGATGAAAGAGTCCGGCGTACTGCCGAAAGCCGCCCTGGTTTACGGCCAGATGACCGAGCCGCCGGGAGCCCGCTCCCGTGTTGCCTTGACCGGTTTGTCCGCGGCGGAGTACTTCCGTGACGAGGAGGGCCAGGACGTGCTCTTCTTCGTTGACAACATCTTCCGTTTCACCCAGGCCGGCGCCGAGGTTTCCGCGCTTCTTGGCCGTATTCCTTCGGCGGTTGGTTATCAGCCTACCCTGGCCACCGACCTTGGTGCGCTCCAGGAGCGGATCACCTCCACCAACAAGGGTTCCATCACCGCGGTACAGTGCGTTTACGTACCGGCTGACGACTTGACCGACCCGGCTCCGGCCACCACCTTTGCCCATTTGGACGGTACCGTTGTTCTTTCCCGTCAGATCGCGGAGCTTGGCATCTACCCGGCGGTTGATCCCCTGGACTCCACCTCCCGTATCCTCGACCCCAATGTTTTGGGCGAGGAGCATTACCTGGTGGCCCGTGGCGTGCAGACCTCTCTCCAGAAATATAAAGACCTGCAGGATATCATCGCGATCCTGGGCATGGACGAGCTCTCCGAAGAGGATCAGACCCTGGTTACCCGCGCCCGGAAGATCCAGCGTTTTCTCTCCCAGCCCTTCACCGTAGCGGAGACCTTCACCGGCATGGCCGGCAAGTACGTCAAGGTTGCCGACACTGTCCGCGGCTTCAAGGAGATTCTGGAAGGCAAACACGACGAGCTGCCCGAGACTGCTTTCTACATGGTAGGCAGCATTGAAGAGGCGGTTGAGAAAGCCAATAAAGAGAAGGCTGCTGCTTAAGGAACTGACTGACTTGCCGAACCCCATTTGGGATCGGCAAGGACTTGAGGATTACCCATGGCTGAAAAATTAAAGTTGGAAGTGGTAACTCCCAAAGGGGCCATAGTGAGCAAGGAGGTTGACATCGTCACCGCTCCTGGCTATGGCGGTGAATTTGGCGTTCTTGCCAACCATGCGCCTTTTCTGAGTACGATCAAGATTGGCGTCCTGACCTATAAAATTGGGGCTCAGGAAGAAACCCTGATGGTGAGTGGCGGTTTTTGTGAAGTATCCAATAACAAGCTGACCTTTCTTGTTGAGTCTGCGGAGCGCGGGGCGGATATTGATGTCGATCGCGCGATGCGGGCCAAGGAGCGGGCGGAAAAACGTCTGGCCGAAGCACAGGCCCAGAAGGAAAAACTCGATCGTACCAGGGCTGAGGCTGCCTTGCAGCGGGCTTTGAGTCGGCTGAAGGTTGCCGAGAGGCGTAAGCCGTCCTGAGAAGAAGGGCTATAATGACAAAAAAAAAGCCGCTCGTTGCCGAGCGGCTTTTTTTTTGTCCGGCGCTGTGGGGGACTTACTGCTTTTCGCTGAGATTTGCCTCAACGACAAAGGAGCCGGCCACGGTCTCAAAGGGGATGACAATGGTTGGCGCCTTGGAATAGTAGGAGATCTCAACGCCCTTGCCAACGACCATGTTGGGGGTGGCCAGGTCGAACTTGTGATCAAGTTTGGCAAGCTGGGCCTTGGCGCCGCCGCAAATCATATTGGTCAGTTCGCCGACAGCGTCAACGACCTCATCGTCAATTTTGTCCTTGGGCTCTTCCATCAACATGTTTGCGACAATTTTCAGGATGCATTTCTCCGTAAAACTCACGATCATGGAGCCGGAGATCTCGGCGGAGGTCATGCCGATGATGCCGGTAACCTCGCCATAAGAAGTAGTCCCGTCTTTCAAGCGTGGTTTTTGCGGAGTTACCTGGGTCTGCGCCATTGTTTCCAAAACATTTTTGGCGGCAGACAAAAATGGATTAATGAATTCTGCTTTCATGGACGCCCGCTCGTATTTTTACTGCTGATTGTGGAAAGATATTTTTTAGAGTGGGGGATATCTCTTCAATTGTCAAGGGGCATTTGCCCAGTCCGCCGCAATTGGCAGGCTTTTTTCCCTTTAGGAAGACGCCTGGCCCGCCGGTTTTTTCAGGCGTCAATCGGCAGGCAAGAGAATTTATGCATGAAATGCTTTTGAAAACAGATTAACATATTAAAATATTGTCTAACATGTCGTTATTACGATAAATATCGGTACTTGTACCGATTGGTTTCAATTTTCCGGGTAGGAGGCAGTGATGGATGCAAAAGAACGAATGAACATTTCCCGTCAAACTTCGCGGGAATTGCCGGTTGCCGGGCGGATCACAAATTTTGCCGAGGTTGTTTCCGGCTATGAGGCCAAGGATGCCCAACTGGAGGCGGAGCGTTGCCTGCAATGCAAAAAACCAAAATGTCGGGAAGGCTGCCCCGTTCACAATGATATCCCCGGCTTTATCAAGCTGCTACGGGAAGGCAAGATCGAGGAGGCATACTGGCTGGATCGCCAGACCAACTCGCTGCCGGCCATCTGTTCCCGGGTCTGTCCCCATGAATTTCAGTGTGAGGGGCATTGCATCCGGGGGAAAAAGGGAGAGCCGGTGGCCATCGGCATGCTTGAGCGCTATATCGTTGACTGGATGGTGGCCAACAACAAAAATCTGCTCCAGCCCTGCGCCCTGCCCAAAGGGAAAAAGGTGGCCATTGTCGGTTCCGGCCCGGCCGGAATGTCCGCAGCCTTTTATCTTGCCCACGAAGGATACCACTGCACAATTTTTGAAAGCCTGCCCGTCTTTGGCGGCATGCTGGCGGTCGGCATCCCGGCCTACCGTCTGCCGCGACAGATTATCGCCGCTGAATGCGAGGCTTTGAAAAGTTGCGGGGTTACCCTGGTGCATGGAGCGACCATCGGCCGGGATAAAACCCTCCGGGATCTGCGGGAGGAGGGATTTGCCGCGGTATTTCTCGGACCGGGCGCCCATCGGAGCCGGAAGTTGGGTGTGGAAGGGGAAGATCTGCAGGGGGTGGTGCATGGGGTTGATTACCTGCGCAGGGTCAATATCGGTGAAACGCTGAATCTCGGCAAAAACGTGGTGGTGGTCGGCGGCGGGAATGTGGCCATTGACTGCGCCCGGACCGCCCTGCGCACCGGTTCTGATAACGTCTTCATCCTGTATCGGCGGAGCAAGGCGGAGATGCCTGCCTCCCAGGCCGAAATCCATCACCTGGAGGAAGAAGGGGTACGGATCGAGATGCTGGCGGCCCCGGTTGCAATCCATGGCGAAAACGGCAGGTTGCGCAAGATTGAATGCATCCGGATGGAGCTTGGGGCCTGCGATGCCTCAGGCCGCTGCCGGCCGGTGCCCAAGGAGGGCTCAAACTTCATGCTCGATGCCGACGCCATCATCCCGGCCATCAGCCAGGATGTGGATGTAACCGCCGGTTCCGGTCTTGATCTCACTTTGAGCCGCTGGGGAACCTATGTGGTGGATGAGGTGACCATGCAGACCTCCGAGGAGTGGATTTTTGCCGCCGGCGATGCGGTGCTTGGCCCCCAGACCGTGGCCAAGGCCGTGTTCCAGGCCAAGGAAGCCGCCGAGTCCATCAAGCGGTATCTTGAGGGCAAGGACCTCAAGGAAGGGCGGCAACCCTTTTCCCTCGCATAGGCCTTGCGGCATAAAAGGATTGCCCGAACCTCATCCCGGCATCTGCTGGGATGAGGTTTTTCCATACGGCGCAGAAATGCAAGGGCGCTGACCAGCCAGAATCTGCGAGACTGTCCAAGCGACTGCGCCGGATCAGCGGTTGAAATTGCGGGCCAGGCTCATGCTTTCGACATATTGGGCCACGCCGCCGGAGATTTGAGTGGCCACGTCGGTGAGGTAGGCTTCATTTTTAAGCCGTTTTTCCTCCTCAGGATTGCTCAAAAAAGCGATCTCCGTGAGAATGGAAGGCATCTGGGCGCCAATGAGCACCACAAAAGGCGCCTTCTTGACCCCAAGATTGGAGACATCGCTGAATTTTTGATTCAGGCCGTTGACCATTTTTTCCTGAACCAATCCAGCCAGCTTCAGGGATTCGTTTATTTTTGAATTCTGCATGAGATCCAGCAGGATGGATTGCAGGTCGCTGATTTGTTTGGCCGAGGTGGCGTTTTCCATGGCCGCCAACCGCATGGCCTCCTTGTTGCTGGCCAGGTCAAGGACATAGGTCTCGATCCCATGGGCGTCATGGTTCGGGGCGGCATTGACATGGATGGAAAGGAACAGGTCGGCTTCCTTGGCATTGGCGATGGCCGTTCGTTCCTCCAGGGGGACGAAGACGTCGCGGTCACGGGTGAGGATAACCTCGCAGCCGAGCTTTTCCCTGAGGATCTTGGCAACCTTGAGGGCCACATCAAGGACGATGTCTTTTTCCTTGAGACCGCTTGGGCTGCAGGTGCCGGGATCCTTGCCGCCATGGCCAGGATCGATGACGATTCTTTTTATCCCCAACCCCAATTGCCGGGCCAGGGTTGGGGTTTCCTCCTTGTTTGCCGCGAGAACGCCTTTCTTTTCCTTTCTGGCGAGTTTTTCCTTGCCCATGGATTTCTCCCCCTTGTCCGGGGCCCCGCCGCTGCTCATCACATCGATCACCACCCGGAAAGGATCCGAAAGGGTAAAGACCTTGTAGTTGGAAATATTGCTCTGGGTGTCAAGGACAACACGCACTGTTTTCGGGTCGAACTGGGCATTCCTGATCTGACGCAACAGGCCGTCGCCAATGGGAATGTTCCTGACTGTTTCGGGACTGAGACGGCAGTTTTCCAGATCAATGTAAATCCGGCGCGGGGAAGCTTCGTTGCCGGTGAGGGTCTGGTGTTTGAAGGTTACCGGGCCGGTGGTCTCGACAACCACGCGGGTGTAGCGGTTGTTGGACCAGTGGTGGATGGGCAGCACTGTGGTCAGCCCGGTTTTTTCCGATGGCAGGTCTTTTGACTGCGACTCATTTGTCGCTTGCGGAGTAATGCATTTTTCGCGGTCCGCTTCCTGTGCCGCCGGCACCTCTGGTGCGGCTGCTACGTGTTTGATCTGCAGCAGCTGTTCCTTGGCGGCGCCGGCCATGTCGCCCTCGGGGTAAATAGCGATGATTTTTGTATAGGCCAGCGCGGCCTTGTCCGGCTCCTTTTTGTCGACAAGATAGATGCGGCCCAGAATAAAAAAGGCGTCATCGGCCAGGGGACTTCTCGGATACCGGGAAGTCAGTTCTTCATAGGCAGAGACGGCCTGGTCAAGATCCCGGGGTTTGCCGGACTGCGCATACATGGCTTGGAAGATCTTGCCCAGCATGAACAGGCATTTCGGGGCAACCTCATGATCGGGCGCGGCTTTGTATATGCGGCGGAAGGCGGTGACGGAGGTGAGCCAGCTGTTGCGGCTCTTGCCCTTGTCGCTGGCGGCCAGCTCCTGGGAATAGGCCTTGGCCTGCTCGTATTGCCGGGAGATGTCATCGGGGCGGGGATGGTGCTGGTGGGCCCAGGCCGGGGTGGCCAGGAGAAGCAAGACGGGAATCCAGAGCAACAAGCGGCAGGCGGAAAACGCAAAAGAACACCCTTGCCTCGCACTCCTTGTCCCTTGTCTCATCCTACTCGACATTGGTCAGCCTTTTGAGTTCATAAACCAAATCCAGGGCCTCACGGGGCGACAATCCATCGGGATTGATCTCCCGCAACCGGCGCGTTGCCGGAGACTCACCCTCGCCAAACAGGGAGAGCTGGCCCGTGTGCAGGGGTTTCTTTTTTCTGGGCGAGGTGGCGATGCGCGGTTCGCCCTGCCGGTTGAATTCTCCCTGCTCGATATTATGCAATAATTCCTTGGCTCTGGCAACAACCCTGGCCGGAACCCCGGCCAGGGCGGCAACCTGAATCCCGTAGCTGCGGTTGGTTCCGCCGGGCAGCAGTTTGTGCAGAAAGATGATGGTGTCGTTCCACTCCCGCACCGCGATGTTGTAGTTCTTGACCCGATGGTTGGTGGCGGCCAGCTCGGTCAGTTCATGGTAGTGGGTGGCGAAGATGGTCTTGACCCCCTTGCCGTTTTTGTTGACCAGCTCCTCGGCCACGGCCCAGGCAATGGAGAGGCCGTCAAAGGTGGAGGTGCCCCGGCCTATTTCATCAAGGATCACCAGGCTCCGCTGGGTTGCATTGTTGAGGATGTTGGCGGTTTCGTTCATCTCCACCATGAAGGTGGACTGGCCTCTCCGCAGGTTGTCCGAGGCCCCGACCCTGGTGAAGATGCGGTCCACCACGCCGATTTCCGCTGCGGCGGCAGGCACGAAGCCGCCCATCTGGGCCATGAGGGTGATAAGCGCGGTCTGCCGCAGCACCGTTGATTTTCCGGCCATGTTGGGCCCGGTGATGATCAGAACCTCTTCGCTCTCCTGGTCAAGATGGATGTCGTTGGGCACAAAGCGGCCTGGCGGCAGGGCGCGTTCGATCACGGGATGGCGGCCTTCCCGGATGATGATCGACTCGCCGTCGGTGATCACCGGCTTGGTGTAGCGGTATTTCTGGGCAGCCTCGGCCAGACAGCAGAAAAAGTCGATCTGGGCCAACCGTGCGGCGGTGCGCAGAATCCGGGAGGAGGCCTCGGCCACCGTGGCCCGGATCGCACCAAAGAGCCGGTATTCCAGCTCCAGCCGTTTGTCCTGGGCGCCGGTGACCTTTTCCTCAAACTCCTTGAGCTCCTGGGTGATGAAGCGTTCGGCGTTGACCAGGGTCTGCTTGCGGATGAAGTCGTCGGGCACATGACCAAGCTGGCCCCGGCTGATCTCGATATAGTAGCCGAAGATCTTGTTGAAGCCGACCTTGAGGTTGTTGATCCCGGTGCGCGCCCGCTCGCGCGCCTCCAGGCCCAGGATCAGCGCCTTGCCGTCGCGCAGCAGGCTGACCAGCTCGTCAAGCTCAGCGTTGTAGCCGGGCTTGATCAGATTGCCTTCCCGCAGGGTCACCGGGGCGTCCTCGCGGATCCCGGCCTCCAGCAGGGCGCGAAGCTCGGCCAGCTCGTCCAGGCTTTCCCCGAGGGGGGCCAGCAGGCCATCGGCTGCGGCAAGCTTTTCTTTGAGCTGGGGCAGCTGGGCCAGGGAACACTTGAGGGCCGTGAGGTCACGGCCATTGGCCGTGCCCAGCACCACCCGGCCATTGAGGCGTTCCAGGTCATAGACCTTGGTCAGCAGCTGGCGGAGCTCTTCCCGCAACCGGGGGGCGAGATAGAGCTGTTCCACGGTGTCCAGCCGCTGCCGGATGGCCGCAACCTCCTGCAAGGGGAAGAGCAGGTTTTTTTTGAGCAGTCTTGCCCCCATGGGGGTTTCGCAGAGATCCAGGGTGTCCAGCAGCGAACCTTCCCGGGCTCCGCCGGTGAGGGTCTGGGTGAGCTCCAGATTGCGGCGGGAGGATTCGTCCATGAGCAGCACATGGTCGAATTCGATGGGGGTGAGCCGTTCGATATGGTCAAGGGAGGTTTTCTGGGTTTCCTGCAGGTAGAGGAGCAGCCCGCCTGCCGCGCCAATCCCGGCCTTGAGCTCCTCGCAGCCGAACCCGGCCAGATTGGCCACCCGGAAATGTTCCAGCAACCCCTGCCGCGCCGTTTCCGGCTGAAAACCACCGGCCGGCCGTCTGGTCAGGCAGCTTTGGGGCAGATAGGCAAGCAGCTCGGTTGCCAGGCGCGAATCCTCGCCACCCTCTTCGGGCAACAGGGTTTCCGAGGGTGCCAGGCGGCCCAGTTCATCCAGCAGCGCGGCGAGCTCTTCCCGTTCACTGACCAGAAATTCGCCGGTGGAGAGATCGAGCAGGCTCAGGCCCCAGCTTTTACCCTTCTGGCAGATGGCGGCCAGATACCGGTTGTCCTTGTCGTCCAGCAGTTGTTCGTCGGTGACCAGCCCCGGCGTCACCACCCGGACCACCTCGCGCCGCACCACGCCTTTGGCCTCTTTCGGGTCCTCCACCTGTTCGCAGATGGCCACCTTGAAGCCCGCCTTGATCATCTTGGCCAGATAGGACGAGACCGCGTGGTACGGGATACCGCAGAGCGGCACCCTGTTTTCGTCGTCCTTGCTGTTGCGGGAGGTGAGGGTGATGCCCAGCACCTTGGCTGCGGTCACGGCATCGTCAAAGAACATCTCGTAGAAATCGCCCAGCCGGTAAAAAAGGATTGCATCCTGATGCTGCGCCTTGATTTCAAGGTACTGCTGCATCATGGGGGTGATTTTAACGGAGGCGGGGATGGTGTCGGTCATATGCATCTGAGAAGGCGATCTTCCTTGCACGGCGTTGTGTCTGGGGAAGCGGTCATACTGCCGCCCTGCAGCGATTGATAGGAGGTTTTTCCCTAAAAGTCAAGCACAGCTCGCACATCCAACGGCGTAAGTGTTGAAATTACCTTGCTGATACGCTAGGGTGGAGTGCGGTATGGGAGCAAGGGCGGGCTTTTTCAAGCATCAGGAGGAAGACATGGGCTGGAAAGGAATAGTGGTTGTGGGCATGGCGTTGCTGCTTGGGGCGGGCAAGGTATCGGCGGAGATCATCACCATTGACAGGGAACCGCCGCAGCTTGTGGAGTTGCGAAAGGCCCATGAGGCGGAACTGAAAAGCGCCGCCACCCCCGATGACATCGCGAAAGTCCAGGAGGAATATGACCAGGCCAAGAAAAACCTTTCAAAAGCGGATGGATACGCCCAGAAGCTTTCCAGGCTAGAAGAGGCGAAGAGAAAAGAGATCGAGACGATCAACGCCAGATATCTCAAGGAACAGGCCAAGCTGGACGCGGCAACCCGCAGTGCCATTGATGAGAAATATGGGAAAAAGATCGCGGCTCTGAATAGCCGGGGCGTGGCAAGGACCAACAGCAGCTATCAGGGCAAGCTGGAGAAACTGGAAAAAGAGCTCATCGGCAAGAATGATCTGGCTGGGGCCTTGGTGGTGCAGACCGAGCGCAAGAAGATGAGCACCGCTCCGGCTGTTGTCGCAACCGGGGCAGCGCCACCTCCCCCGGCAAAGGTTCTTCCGGCGGTTTCCGTCTCCGCTGCCGTGGGAGGGAAGGACAATCAGGTCTATGTCAACTCGGTCCATGGGATTGCCGGTGCCGAAGGCAATATCTCCAACAATATCTATGCCTTTACCCTGGACAAGATCGGTGGGCAGACCAAGTTGGTTTTTTACGGCTATGGAAATCGTTCCGGCGATTCCTACGGCAGGGTCTATCTGATTGGCCCGGATAAGAATCGTACGGAAGTTGCCAGGTGGCAGCCCGATCTTCTCAAGGGGCCAAATGCTTCTGAATTTAAGTCCTACACCGAGGTTCGGGCGATCAGCGCGGATATCTCAAGCCATGTCAAACAGCCCGGCCAGTACCGGGTGGAGTTTCAGTACACCGATGGAGATGAACCCCTCAATATCTACCGGGTAGAGATCCAGAGCTTGTAATTTCCACTCCCCGGAGGGAAGCATTCAACCCCGGCAGCGGAAAAAACCGCTGTTCCGGGGTTTTTTATTGTGCCTGGAACTCCGGGAGCAGCCTGGCAAAGGTGCGGTTAATGTGTTCCGGAATGGTGCGCACCTCGGCCAGCACGGTCAGGAAATTGTGGTCCCCATGCCAGCGGGGGACGATATGCCAGTGCAGATGGGAGGCTATGCCTGCGCCAGCCACCTCGCCCAGATTCAGGCCGAGGTTGAAGCCGTCCGGCTGGAGCTGGCGGCGCAGGATCGCGGTGCAGCGGGTGAGCATGGCGGCCAGGGCGTTGCCTTCCTCGCTGCTCAGTTCGCCGATATCCGCCACATGCCGGGCCGGGGCCACCAGCAAATGGCCGTTGGCGTATGGGAATCGATTCATGAGCACGACCAGCAGCCGGTCCCGGTGGAGGATGAGATCCTCGGCGGAATGCGGCAACTCCGGCGAGGCGCAGAAAAAACAGCCCGTGCCGCCCGCCTTGCCCTCGATATATTCCATCCGCCAGGGCGTCCAGAGCGTTTTCATAATTTAGGAGCCGTTACGCAAGAATGAGTGTTTTCTTGGCCTTTTCGTCACGGCGTTTGCCGTTTTGGCCATCCAGATGACTATATTGTTTTGAACAGCGTCTTTGCCTGAATCTGATAAATTTGCGCCTGCAGGGTTTCCCCGACCTCAAGAATGGCAAAGGTGCCCCCTGCGCCGGAATAGCCCGTGCCGGTAAAACTGCCGGGATTGATGTAGAGAACGCCGCCGAGGCGGTGGCAGACCGGTTTGTGGGTGTGGCCGTAAACAATGCAGTCCGCCTCCGGAAAGATCTCGATCAGGCGGTTTTCAAAATCGTAGGTGCTGCCTGCCCGATGGATCAGGCCGATGGTGAAGCCGCCCACCTGTATTTCCTTATGGCTCGGCAGGTGCTGGCAGGTCAGGGCCGAGCACATATTGCCGTGCACCGCATGCACCGTCTTGCCGGAAAATACCGAGAGGATTGCCGGATCGGTCAGGTCTCCGGCATGGAGGATCATGTCCGTGTTATGGAAGCAGTCTTCCACGATCTTTTTAAACGTCTCGGTGGGACGGGAAAGATGTGTGTCGGAAAGGATGCCAATCTTAACAGGATTCATGGTTTGCGCACTGCACAAGCTCGGGGGCAAGGACTATCGGAATCGCCATACTCTACGAATATCCCAGTGTAGATGAGAAAGGCTGCAAATCGCAAGCAGAGAAAAAAAGAGGCGCAAACCGCAAGGGCTCCCCTGACTTTCCGGCTGACCCCTATGGGCCAAGGAGGGGTTGCAGCACCGCCCGGGCCTGGGGGGCTGAAATTCCCGCGAGAATCAGGCGTTTGTCGCGGCTGGCTTCGCCGCTGACCAGGGTAACGGCTCCCTTGGGGATCTTGAAGAGTTTGGCGAAGAACTCGATGACCGCTGCATTTGCCTTGCCGTCCACCGGGGGGGAGGTTATGCAGAGTTTGACCGCATCGCCGTGAAGCCCGGCGATGCGGGTACGGGATGCTTTGGGCTGCACGTGGATGGACAGGCTGACCGAGACGCCGTCAGCCAGCTCTCGCAGATAGGTCATAGGGGCGATTCATCGGGGTTGAAGCGGGCACTCTTTTTTTTCTTGGCCTCCTCCAGGCTTCCGGCAAAGGAAACCGACGGTTCGTGGTCTTCCAGGGGATCTTCAAGACTGAAGGCCATATCGCCGTCAAGGTCGGGGAGGATGGCATCCGGGTCCTCGTCGTCATCCATGACCAGGATATCTTTTGGGGCGGAGATCGCTGCAGACAGGGCGATGTCCCGGGGCGCGAAATCATCCTCCGCTGCCACGGCCATGCTGCCCATACCGTTGTCCGGGATGTCGATCTTGACGTAGAGGTCGGTAAGGTCCGCTTCCCCGGAGGAGACCGGGCAGCTGTCCGGCTGTTGGCTGGGTTCCGCCTGGGCTGCAGCGCGGCTCCGGGGGGTGGCGGCATACATGGGGGTGGGCCGGGGGGCCGGCCGGCGAGTCGAGGAACTGAAGTGCTCCGCGGCCCGCGCGTTGTCGGCGGGTTCTGTTTCCAGCATGTGCAGGTAGGATTTCAACTGCTGGCGCAGATCTTCCCTGGCCTGTTCCCTGAGGGATTTCAGATTGTCGATTTTGCCTTTCAGCTCGGCAATCTCGCGGTTGGCGTCTTCCCGGCGCAACCGGGCTTCTTCCTGGGCCTCGGCCACGATTGCTTCCGCCTCTTCCCTGCTTTTTTCCTTCATCCCGTCGGCGACATTCTGCGCCGCGATGATGGCGCTCTGGAAGGATTTCTGCTGGTTCTGGTAGGTGGCCAGATCCTTTTCCATGGTTTCCAGCCTCCCCTTGAGTTTCTGGTTTTCTTCGGAAACCGTCTGAAAAGCCGTGGCGATTTTTTCCAGAAAATCGTCCACCTCTTCAACATCAAACCCGCGAAAACGGACATGGAACTGCTGGGACTGGATGTCTTGCGCTGTGAGTATCATGCCTCGGCTCCTTGTTGGTAAGCGATCACAGGGGGGGGTGCCTCTGCTGCGCAGTCTCGCGCCTTGCGCCCGCTTAGCTGTCATCGGCCTGTCCGCCGCCATACCTGGTTGGTGGATAGCGGACAGGCCTCTTTCGCGCCTCTGTACCACCCTGCAATCGCTTGCAATTAGGGGGTTGCAGGTCGTTTTCAGTTCTTGTCCCGTGACCACCTACCCTTGTGTGTGCCTCAGAAGTTGATGGATTCGTGAAATGGAACGAAGACAGAGGTTCGCAACATAACGTCATCGCTCAGCCCAGGGTTCCCGCCAGACGCTGCAAGGTGGGAACCAGAAAGCTCCGCAAAAATATCAGGGCGAGAATAAGAATCATGGGGGAAAAATCGAGGCCGCCGCCAAAAAGCGGGATCACCCTCCGGATGCGGGAGAGCACCGGTTCGGTGATCTCGTAAAGAAAACGGACAATGGGGTTGTAGGGGTCGGCGTTCACCCAGGAAATGATGGCCCTGCCGATGATGACCCACATGTAGGCGCTCAGGGCAAAGTCCACCAGATTGGCCAGGGCGCCTAAAAAATTACCGATGACGAACATAACAATCCTCTTTGGTGAAAAAATATGGTTAACCGGGGTTGCGCCACGGCGCAAAGCCACCGGCCAGGTTACAGGGCGATGATGCGGTCAGCCACGGCGATAATCTCCAGGCTGGCCTTGCTCTCCGGCGCGCCTAGCAGGAAAGGCCTCTGCTGGCGGATGGCCATGGAGACATTTTTGTCCTGCGGCATGACGCCCAGGGCCAGGGGGGTGATCTTCAGGAAACGTTCGAGAACCATGCTCATATTGGCGAAGACGTCCTGGCCTTCTTTCTTGGATTGTACACTGTTTATCAGCAGGTGGAAGCGCTTTCTCTCATGCCGTGAATGGAGAACCTTGATCAGGGCGTAGGCGTCGGTGAGCGAGGTCGGGTCCGGGGTCAGGATGACGATATTTTCCTGGCTCCAGGTGTTGAACCAGAGCACCGAATCGCCGATCCCGGCCGCAGTGTCGATGAGGACATAGTCGAAGCGGTCGATGATTTCTTCCAGGCTGGAGGTAAGAAAGGCCTGTTCCTCGTAGGAGAGATTGGCCATTTCCGGCACGCCCGAACTGGCAGGCAGGACCTGAAATTTCGGGTTGATCTCCACCAGGGAGCTTGCCAGGTCACGCCCTTCTTCGATGGTTTCCCGGATGGTGTGGCGGACGTTGAGCCCCAGCACCACATCGACGTTGGCCAGCCCCAGGTCGCCGTCGATGAGGAGGACGGATTTGTCTCTCTGGGAAAGGGCGGTGGCCACGTTCACCGAAAAGGAGGTCTTGCCGACCCCGCCTTTGCCGCTGCTGATACAGATTATTTTCGGAGAGCGCTTGGTTTTCGCGGTCATGGACGATTTTCCTCTGCAAGAAGCTGTAAGCCGTTGTTAAATGGCAATTTGGTTAGTCTGCATAGCCAAAACGGCATAAGAAGCCGTAGCGAAAAGGTTTAGAAAGTACAGGTTATTTCGTAACGGCTCCTAAAAGTGACGGACACCTCAAAAGGAGGTCCGTTAAAGCAGGCAGCAAATTACGCCGCCATCCCCGCCGCCCGCGAGGTCTTTCTAGGTTGTTGCAGCCAAAGCTGGGCGCGTTCCTCCACCGTGACCTGACAGGAATCCTCGGCGCGGACGGCAGTGCTTTGGCAGATGGCATCGTTACCCATCTTGGCGGCGCGGGCCAGCTCTGCTTCGGCAAGACCCAGAAGCTGGTCCGCGGCCATGGTCTCATAGGCATGGCAGACGGCAATGCCCAGGGCCAGACTTTGGCTGACGGCGGGCGCATCCTTGGTGAAAGCACCGTTGCGCAGGGTGGCCCGGATCTCTTCCGCCCTTTTCCTGGCCTTGCCCACCGTGGCGCCCGGCATGATCAGGGCCAGGGTGTTTTTCTTAAAACCGGAGAGCAGATCCCCCGGATGCAGGCAGGGCGCAAGCGCTGCCGCCGCCTGTCCGGCCAGGGCGCTGCTGCTCCCGGCAAGCGTGATCAGGACAAGGGCGCAGGGCAGCCTGGTCTGCTGGACCTGGGCAAGCTCCATTGCCAGCTGCTGGCGGAGCCAGGCGAGGTCCGGGAGTTTTCCGTCTCCTTGGCCGACCGAAGCGGTCCGGGGCTGGCCGGTAAAACGCAGTCCGGCCAGGACTGAAGCCACCTCCGGTTCGGGAATGGTATCGTCGATGAGCAGCAGACCCAGTGGCTCAACCCTTTTGCCGATAAGCCTGATGGCGCGGACAGGGTGGCGGCTGGCCTGCTCCTCAAGGCTGCGATACAGCCTGGCAATATCCGAGGTCTTCCGGCTCATGCCACCCTGCTGCCCGGAGCGACCGGGCCGGAAAGCGCGGAAAGCACCAGCCGGTCGCCGTCCTTGGCGGCCAGCACCATGCCGTGGGAGGCCACGCCCATCAATTTGGCGGGCTTGAGGTTGGCGACAATGATCACCTGGCACCCCACCAGCTCTTCCGGCTGGTAATGCTGGGCAATGCCCGCCACGATGGTGCGTTCCTCCGGGGCCTTGACCGTCAGCTTGAGGAGGCGGTCGGATTTGGCGATCTTTTCGGCCCCGATGATCTCCGCCACCCGCAATTCCAGCTTCTGGAAGGCGTCGAAGGTGACAAGCCCCTCGGCTTCGGGCGCGGTTTCCGGGGCGGATGCTTTGGCTACGGCTGGTTCTTTCATGGTTTTGTTCTTCGGCGGTTGGGGTTTGTCTTTTTCTTCCCGTTGTTGCAGCCTGGGGAAAAGCTGCGGACCGGGGGTGATGGGTGCGCCCACCACGAGCCTGCCCCAGACCCCACAGTCATTGAGATTGGCTTCGCCCGTCACGCCCAGGGCTTCGGCCATCTTGGCCGCGGTTTCCGGCATGATGGGTCGCAGGGTCAGGGTGATGAGCCTCAGCGTCTCCAGCAGGGTATAGAGCACCGTGGTCAACCGGTCAGCCTGTTGTGGGTCCTTGGCCAGCTCCCAGGGCTGGGTGGTGACGATGTATTTGTTGGCCCGGCTGATCACCTCCCACACCGCAGCCAGCCCCCGGTGGAAGGCGAAATGGTCAAAGTGCTCGCAGTAGTGTCCCAGCATGGCCAGGGTGGCTTCGGCCAGCTCCCGGTCCTGGGCCGAGGGCGCGCCCGGCTGCGGCACGGAGCTTGCCGCGAAGTTTTTCACCATGGTCAGCGAACGGGAAAAGAGGTTGCCCAGGTCGTTGGTCAGATCGGAGTTGTGCCGCGCCACCATGGCTTCGTGCGAAAATCCGGCGTCCAGGCCGAAGGACATCTCGCGGAGCAGGAAATAGCGCACCGAATCCGCGCCGAATTCCGCCACCAGCTCGCCGGGCCGCACCACGTTGCCCAGGCTCTTGGACATCTTGGTCTCGTTCATGTTCCAGTAGCCGTGGACATGCAGCCGCTTGTAGGGCTCAAGCCCCATGGCCTTGAGCATGGTGGGCCAGTAGATGGCGTGGGGCTTGAGGATATCCTTGGCGATCACATGCTCGGCCGCGGGCCAGTAGTGGGCAAAATCCTTGCCTGCGGGGTAGCCCAGGCCGGAGAGGTAGTTGATCAGGGCGTCGAACCAGACGTAGGTGACAAAGCGGCTGTCAAAGGGCAGGGGGATGCCCCAGGTGAGCCGGGTGGTGGGCCGGGAGATGCAGAGATCCTCCAGGGGCTCCTTGAGGAAGGAAAGCACCTCGTTGCGGTAACGCTCCGGGGTGATGAATTCCGGGTTTTTGCTGATATGGTCGATGAGCCACTCCTGGTACTTGCTCATCCGGAAAAAATAATTCTGTTCGCTGATCCGCTCCGGTTCGGTGAGGTGGTCCGGGCACTTGCCGTTTACCAGCTCCTTTTCGGTGAGGAACTGCTCGCACCCCTTGCAGTAGAGGCCGCTGTACTCGCTGAAATAGATGTCGCCCCGGTCGTACACCTGCTGAAGAATCCCCTGCACCACCGCCATATGTCCTTGGTCCGTGGTGCGGACAAAGGTGTCCGGCACAATGGAGAGCACCGGCCAGGCCGCCTTGAACATGGCGCTTATCTTGTCCACGTACTCCTTTACGGAAACCTCGGCATCCGTTGCGGCATGGACGATCTTGTCGCCGTGTTCGTCGGTGCCGGTCTGGAAGCGGACATCCTTGCCCAGCAACCGCTGGTATCGGCAGACAGCGTCCGCCACCACGGTGGAATAGGCATGGCCCAGATGGGGCTGGGCGTTGACGTAAAAAATCGGGGTGGTGAGGTAATAGGCGTTCATTGGTCCGACCCTTCCGGGGTTTTGTGCGGTTTGGATTTTTTTCTTCTCGCCGGGGCTTCCGGCTCCGGAGGTTGCGCCTGTGTCTGGGCCTGGCCTTGAGCGGGTTGCGGTGCTCTGGCCTGGCTCCATTCTTCCTTGCTGAGAATAATGTTTCTTTCCTGGCCTTCCAGCCAGGAGACCTCAAGGGTTTCCTCCAGGGCGTTCACCTTGATGATCTTGTAGTTTTTTTCGCCCACGGTGATGGTTTTGCCCGGTTTGGGCATGGTTTTCCGCATGGCATGGTAGGTGTCGTACTCGTAGGTGAGGCAGCAGAGCAGCCGGTTGCAGATCCCGGAGATCTTGGCGGGATTGAGCGGCAACCCTTGCTCCTTGGCCATCTTGATGGAAACCGGGGCGAAATTCTTGAGATAGGACGAGCAGCAGAGTTCCCGGCCGCAGCAGCCCAGGCCGCCGATCATCTTGGTTTCGTGGCGGACCCCGACCTGGCGGATCTCCACCCTGGTGCGGAATTCCTGGACCAGATCCTTGACCAGTTCACGGAAGTCAACCCTGGTGTCGGCGGTGAAGAAGAAGATGATCTTGCTGCCGTTTAAAAAACGCTCCACCTTGATGAGCTTCATGGGCAAGCCATGGGAGGCGATGAAACGGGTGCAGACGGTAAAGGCCTCCTCTTCGCGTTCAAGGAGGCGGGCGAATTTTTCTATTTCATCCCTGGTCCCCCTCCGGACGATCAGATGGGTGGCCAGCCCTTGCGGCTCGGTCCGTCCAGGGCAGGGCAGGGTCCGGGCATGGACCGTGGCCGGTTCCAGGCCGTGTTCGGTCTGGGCCATGACCAGCTCATCGATTTTGAGGTTCTGGATGCGGGAGACGGCGGAGAAAAACTGGTCCCCTGGCCGGAACTGAATGGTGTAGCAGGTTTCCGGTGCGTTGTGCTGGTCTTCGGGCACCAGCTCTTCAGGGGGTGTTTCCGGGGTTTCGTTCATGTATTGCGCTCAAACAGCCCTCAGGCTGAAAAATAGTATGGTAATATTCATGGAATGTAAGTGTTTCGAAGTGCCACAGATGCGAGAAAGAGGTCTGCGAAGTGTGCTGTTGCACATGAGCAGGCCGATGACAAAGCAGATGTGGTGCTGCGGAACACTTACAAAAGGCGATCATACCATTAAAGCAGACCAAAGAAAAGTACTTCGCACACCGCAGTGGGGTTGCAGTTGCGGGCCAGTTGTTTCCGGGCGGTATCCAGCAGCTGCAGCCGCTCGGAGAGCTGGCTGCCGGACCAGCGGCGGCAGGCGGCCGGGAAGGTGGGGCTCAGATCGTGGTTGATGATCGAACCCGCCGCGCCATGGCCGAAGAGAAGCAGATCATGGAGCCAGGTGGTGAGCAGCTCCAGGAGCTCGCCCAGATCCTCCTTGAGCTTGGCTGCTGACTCGGCGAGTTCGCCAAGGGCCTGGATCGCGGCCGGGGTGTCCGGCTCAAGGTGCAGCAGGGTCTCGACAATCTCCCTCCGCAACCCCAGCAGATCCTTGGCCAGGAGCAGCCGGGCCCGGCCCAGGCTGCCTTCGGCCATGGCTGCCAGGGTGGCGGCGTTTTCCATCTCTATGCCTGCCTCCAGCGTCAGGATTTTCGCCACCTCTGCTTGGGGGAGCGGGAAAAAAGGCACGGTCTGGCAGCGGGAAAGGATAGTGGGCAGGATAACGCCTGCCTCGTCACCGGTGAGGATCAGCATGGTCTGGTCGGGCGGTTCCTCCAGGATCTTGAGCAGGCTGTTGGCCGCTTCCCGCCGCATGGTGTGGATATCGCAAAGCAGCGCCACCCGGAGCTTTGCCTCGAAGGGGGGGAAGGCCAGGGCTTTTTTGAGCTCGCGCACCTGGTTGATCTTGATCGTCGCGCCATCCGGCTCGATCACAATGAAGTCCGGGTGGCTGCCGGAGCGGAACTTGCGGCAGGATGGGCATTGGCCGCAGGGTTCGTCCCCCTCGGGTTTGTGGCAGTTGAGAGCGGCGGCAAAGGTGCGGGTCAAGGTTTTCTTGCCCACCCCCATGGGACCTTTGAAGAGAAAGGCATGGCTCAGCCTCCCTTGTGCCACGGCACGCTGCAGCAGTTTTTTCGCCTTGTCCTGACCGATGATTTTGGCAAAACAAAGGGGGCTGTTTTCCTGGGGCTGTTTCATGCCCGTATCATAAAGGCGTAAGGTGAAAGGCGCAAGGCGAAAGGCTGGCGGGAAAGTGTTGCGAGACTCCGAATGGCGGGGCTGGCAAGGCAAAGAGGTCTTTTTGCCGGGGCAACGCAATTTCCTGCGGAAAAAAGTGTGGTTTAATGATAGGTTGAATCCTTATTTGTTTTCGCCGTTATTTGTGCATACACAATTTTAGGATACAACCATGGGAACGACAGTCCGCCAGTTATACCGCGCCATAGATGGCATTCGTGAATACTGTTTCAACATCGAAAGCACCACGCCCCTGACCGCAACCGAGCTGGACCGGCTCCGGCTGGTGCTGGCGGACGGTTTTTTGGCCGCAACGGTCACCGACACCCCCAATCTCGTAGGCGACCGGGTGGTGGAGCTTGGGCCGCGGCTCAATTTTGCCACGGCCTGGTCGTCGAACCTGGTCTCCATCTGCCGGGCCATCGGCCTTGATGCGGTGACCAGAGTGGAGCGCTCCCGCCGCTTTCTGGTGGATGCGGGCGATGATCTCCCCACCTTTGTCGCAGCCAGCCACGACCGGATGACCGAGTGCCAATACATTGCGCCGCTCACCACCTTTGAAACCGGGGTGACCCCGGAGCCGGTGTATACAATCGACCTGATGAGTCAGGGGCCGGACGGCTTGCTGGCCATCCCCGGCATTTCCATGGACGAATGGGATCGGAATTTCTACTACGACTACTTTGTCACCAAGCACAAGCGCAACCCCACCATCGTCGAGATCATGGACCTCAACAACGCCAACTCCGAGCATTCCAGGCACGGCTTTTTCAGGGGGCGGCAGATCATCGACGGCGAGGAGCAGAAGAGCAATCTGTTTCAATTGGTCACCGACACCCTCACCGCCCATCCCAAGGGCAGCGTTATCGCTTTCAAGGACAACTCCAGCGCCGTGGAGGGTCACAAGCTCACCACCCTCATCCCGGACGAGCCCGGCGCGCCGTCGCGGCTCTCCGCCCAGGAGGTGGTCTACCATGTGCTGCTCACCGCCGAGACCCATAACTTCCCCACCGGGGTGGCCCCGTTTCCCGGCGCCGAGACCGGCACCGGTGGCAGAATCCGCGACGTGCAGGGCACCGGCAAGGGCGGCTTTGTCATGGCCGGGACCGCGGGCTACTGCGTGGCCAACCTCCACATCCCCGGCTACGACCTGCCCTGGGAGAACCGCTACGACTGCCCGGATAACCTGGCTTCGGCCCTGACCATCGAGATCGAGGCCAGTAACGGCGCCTCGGATTACGGCAACAAATTCGGCGAGCCCCTGGTCCTGGGCTTTACCCGCTCCTTTGACCTGCGGCTTGACGACGGCGAGCGGTGGGGCTTTCTCAAGCCCATCATGTTCACCGCAGGGGTGGGCCAGATCGATGCCCGCCACACCGCCAAGGCCAAGGAGGAAAAGGGCATGCTCATCGTCCAGGTGGGCGGCCCGGCCTACCGGGTGGGTTTTGGCGGCGGGGCCGCTTCCAGCATGCTTCAGGGCGAGAATGTTTCCGAGCTTGATTTCGACGCGGTCCAGCGCGGCGACGCCGAGATGGAGCAGAAGATGAACCGGGTGATCCGGGCCTGCAACGAGATGGGCGACAAAACCCTGATCGATGTGATCCACGACCAGGGCGCGGGCGGCCCGGCCAATGTCTTGAAAGAGCTGGTGGAGAAGTCCGGCGGCCGCATCGAGATCCGCAACATCCGGGTGGGCGACCCCACCATGAGCGTGCTGGAGATCTATGTCGCCGAGTACCAGGAGCGCAACGGCTTCCTGATCCGGCCCGAAAATATCGAAAAATTCCAGGGTATCTGCGCACGGGAAAAGGTGGCCTGCGAGGTGCTGGGCGAGGTGACCGGCGACCTCCGCTTTGTGGTGCATGATGCGCAGGACGGCTCCACCCCGGTGGATATCGAGCTCAACGAGCTGCTGGGCAATGTGCCGGTCAAGACCTTCAGCGACAACCGGCGGCAGCCGGGGCTTAAGCCCTTGGCGGTGCAGGATCTCAGCGTGAAAGAGGCGCTGCACAATGTCCTGCGTCTGGTTTCCGTGGGCTCCAAACGCTTCCTCACCAATAAGGTGGACCGGGCCGTAACCGGCTTGATCGTGCGGCAGCAATGCTGCGGCCCCTTGCAGCTGCCGGTGAGCGATGTGGCGGTTTTAGCGCAGAGCCATTTTGCCAAGTCCGGCGTGGCCACGGCCATCGGCGAGCAGCCGATCAAGATGCTGGTCAACCCGGCAGCCGGGGCGCGGATGGCCGTGGGCGAGGCGTTGACCAATCTGGTCTGGGCCAAGGTGGTTGAGCTTGAGCAGGTGAAATGCTCGGCCAACTGGATGTGGGCGCCCAAGCTGGAAGGCGAGGGCGCGGCCATGTACGACGCGGCCCTGGCCATGCGCGAGGCCATGATCGGGGTGGGCATCGCCGTGGATGGCGGCAAGGACAGCCTCTCCATGGCCACCAAGGTGGGCAAGGAAACGGTCAAGTCGCCCAGGGAGCTGGTGATCTCGGTGTACGGCGCCGTGGCGGACATCACCAAGGTGGTGAGCCCGGACATCAAACAGCCCGGCTCCGCCCTGTTGTTCGTGGATTTGAGTGAAGGCAGGAACCGGCTCGGCGGCACGGCCCTGGCCCAGACCCTGGGCAAGCTCGGCAACGAGTCGCCGGATATGGACAACCCAGGCTTGGTGAAAAAGGGGTTCTGCGCGGTGCAGGAACTGATCGACCAGGGTTTGGTCGCCGCAGGTCACGACCGCAGCGACGGGGGCTTGGTCACCACCGTGCTGGAGATGGCCTTCAGTGGCAACTGCGGTCTGGATCTGGCCATGACCGGCACGGCTTCTGCCATCGAAGCGCTCTTCAGCGAAGAGCTGGGGCTGGTGCTGGAATGCGCGGCCGACCAGGAACAGGCAGTGCAGGAGATCCTCGCCAAGTACGGGGTGCCTGTTGTCCTGCTCGGCACAACCACCCCGGCCAAGGAAATCCGCATCAGCTATAACGGCGCCATGGTGCTGATCGAGGACATGCGGGTTCTCCGCCAGTGGTGGGAGGAGACCAGCTACCAGCTGGAGCGGCTTCAGATCAAGCCCTCCTGCGCCGACGAGGAAAAGAAAAATATCTACGACCGCAAGGGCCCGACCTACCATTTGAGCTTCACCCCGGCCAAGACCGCACCCGAACTGCTGGCGAAAACCAACAAACCCAAGGTGGCCATCCTGCGCGACGAGGGCTCCAACTCCGACCGGGAGATGAGTTCGGCCTTTTACGCTGCGGGTTTTGAGCCCTGGGACGTGACCATGACCGACCTGCTGGCCGGGCGCATCACCCTGGACGGCTTCCGGGGGTTGGCCGCGGTGGGGGGATTTTCCTACGCCGATGTGCCCGAGTCCGCCAAGGGCTGGGCCGCCACCATCCTGTTCAACGACCGGCTCAAGGCGATGTTCCAGGCCTTTTACGACCGGCCCGACACCTTTACCCTGGGCATCTGCAACGGCTGTCAGCTCTTCGGTCTGCTGGGGCTGGTGCCTTGGCAGGGGCGGCTCCCGGCGGAGCAGCAACCCCGCTTCATCCACAATCTTTCAGGCCGTTTCGAATCGCGCTGGGTCACGGTCAAGGTGCTCAAAAGCCCGGCCATGATGCTCAAGGGCATGGAGGATCTCACCTTCGGCATCCACGTGGACCATGGCGAAGGGTTCCTGCATTTCCCCGACCCGGCCGTCAAGGCGCAGGTGTTGGCCGAGAACCTCGCCACCCTCGCCTATGTGGATGATGCGGGCCAGCCCACCGAGGCGTATCCCCTGAACCCCAACGGCTCGCCCGGCGGCCTCACCGGTCTCTGCTCGCCCGATGGCCGTCATCTGGCCATGATGCCCCACCCGGAACGAGCCTTTTTGCCCTGGCAGTGCCACTGGCTGCCCGAGGAGATGAAGCAGCTTGAGGTCTCACCCTGGCTGAGGATGTTCCAGAATGCCTATGCGTGGTGCATGAAGTAGCTCTGAAAAGCGATTGGCCCGGATGGCTCAAGGTCTCTGTTAGCGGGGTTACGATTGCAAAGAAACCAACAAACTGTTATATGTTTGTGCGATTGAGGGAGCTTGTAGCCTGTTGGGGAAAGCGATTTCGTATAATCATTTTTGATGAGACCAGATTATGATGAAACGGGTGGGAATTTTGGCGTTTTGCGTGATTTCCAGTATCTCTGCTTCGGCATTTGCTGATGGCGTGGATGGCAATGCAGTACTTGGCGGCGCCCTCGGTGGTGCTGCCGGGGCTGCGGTCGGTTCCGCCATCGGCGGGCGTGACGGCGCCATGGTCGGCGCCGGTTTAGGCGGTGTGGCCGGGGTGGCGGTTGCTACCTCTGGGAGGAAAGCGCCGGTAAGAACCAGGGAAAGAGTGGTGTATGTCCATGAAAGGGAACACCATGATAATGGTCGTCATCTGGGCCACTACAAGCATCGCAGGGACCATGGGCATGATGACTGATCGGCTATAGTCGGGAAATGTCGGCATATAAAAAAAGGCATCTTTTTGAGATACCCTTTTTTTATGGAGTGGCCGGAAGAATAGCAAGCACGGGTGTCTAGTCAGCGGCTACAGGCCAAACAGCGTCCGCTGGCGCGGGTCAACCCCGTTATCCTGTCCTTGGTTCGAGGGGGATGCGCCATCATCGGTCCGATGCCCTTTGACAAAGAGAAAACGCTCCAGATTGCGCTGAAACTCCGTCCATTGATACCCTTCGCCCTTTGCCTGTCTGGCCAAGCGATCCAGGTAGTTGATCTTGGCATCGAGATCGTCCAGAAAGTTTAAGGCAAAGGCCTCCTGCATCATGGGCAGGGAGGGGGAGCCGAACTCATACCGGCCGTGATGGCTCAGAATAAGGTGCTTGAGCCGGTCGCCAAGATCTTCCGGGAACCCGGAGATTTCATTGATTTTTTCCTGAATCATCTCGATCCCCAGAACCATGTGCCCCACCAGCCGGCCCCGGTCCGAGTATTCAAAGGGGAAGGAGTCGAAATTGAACTCCTTGAGCTTGCCGATGTCGTGGAGGAGTGCCCCGGCCACGAGCAGGGAGCGGTCCAGGCCCGGGTAGAGGGCGCTGACGCTGTCTGCCAGCCGGGCCACAGCCAGGGTGTGTTCCAGCAACCCGCCCACATAGGCATGGTGCATCGCCTTGGCTGCGGGCGCTTTTTTTATGGCGGCCATGAGCTTGCGTTCTCCGAACAGGGAGAGGAGCAGCTCCTTTAAAAATGGATTCTCCACGCTGCCAGCCAGTTTGACCAGTTCCTTGGCCATGAGGGTGACGTTGCCCTGGGTGGAGGGGACAAACAGGGCCAGATCAACCTCGCTGTCTGCAGTCCGGCTGAGGGAATCGATCCGGAGCTGGAGGATGCCTCGGTAGGCCTGGGCCTGACCGCTAACACGAACAATGGCCCCGGCCGGACATTCGTCCATGAGCTGCTCGGCATTTTCCCAGACCCGGCCCGAGATCTCGCCGGTGGCGTCCATCAGAACCAGGCTCAGATAGGGCTTGCCCGCCTTGGTTTCGCCCCGGCTCATTTCCCGGACCAGAAAAAGGTCGTGGATTGGCTGGCCGTCGGTGATTTCTTTTATCTGGATGGTTTTTTTTGCTGTTGTCATGGAGTCATTGAATCAGGAGCAGCTATTGAAGGGTAAGGGGTAATTGCTTGTTTACAGGCGGGCGTCAATTTTCTGGTTTAATTGCTTCCATGAGAGAATTTTTTCGTCAGCCGTCATGAGCGTGGCTTCACTCTCAATGGCTGTGGCAACAATCATGCGGTCGGCGGGATCACCGTGAAACAAGGGCGACTGGCCTGCATGAATCGCCGTTGTGCCGCGCAGAGGGATTTCAAGCAACCCGGCTTGCAGCAGCTCAAAGCGCCAGTCTGCAAGTTCCGTCTGCATGGTCAACCGCTTTTTTTCAATCAGCATGGCAACCTCCCAAAAACTGATGGTCGCTACGCCAAGCTGGCTGTTTGCCAGGGATTCGTTGATGGTTTGCAGCGCGGTTTTTCCCAGTCGCGGGTTCCCTTCGTCCAGCCAGACAAGAACATGGGTGTCAAGAAGCAGCATTATTCCGCATCCCAGGCAATATCCAGCGGAGCAATCAGATCATCCTTGCTTACTATTTTCCCTTTATGCAGCCCAAAGAGTGTTGTCGGCGGGGTCCGGTACGGCTTCAGGATGGAGACAGGTTTCCCATTCTTGGTAATCACGATTTCTTCGCCCGTCTGGTTCACTTCATCCATGAAATGCAAGCATTTTGCCTTGAATTCCGAAGCCTTGACTGTTTGCATGTTTTTCTCCTTCCCTTGTTCTGGTGGATATTATGACTATAGTCATCACCATGGTCATATGCAAGGTTTTTGTGGGATATTGTGACTACACAAACAGGGGGATACTTCTATTTTCTCTAAGGACAGAGATGATGGGTGTCACCTGGAGCCATACGTCACTGGTGCTCGTCCTGATGGTCGGATACAGAAGCAAAGTCTATGGCGGGCATTATTTTCGCTCTGTTTCCACTGCGTGTCGGCGAATCGCCTCAAGCACCGTAACCGCTTTTTCAATGGCAGATATATCAAAGCTGCTCCGCCAGGATAGAGATATTCCGCCACGGGATCACGTTGACCCGCGTCCTTTGCTGGCTGTCATCTCCTGCATAGACAAGGTGGGCGGGCCCTGAGCTGCCGGCAGCAAGTTGAAGCCACTTGTCCAGGCCGGTAAAGTAATCGGCGGTAACCGTTCGTCCGGATTTAACCTCTATGGGAAGCAGACGTTCCCCCTGTTCGGCCAGTACGTCAACCTCATTGCCCGTACTATCTCGCCAGAAATAAAGGTTCGGTTGCAGTCCGCGGTTTAATCTCCCCTTGATAAGCTCGGCCACGACCCAGGTTTCAAAGAGGGCTCCCCGCAAGGAATGAATCGTTATCTGACTTTGCTCCTGGATCCCCAACAGCCACGAAACAAGGCCGGTATCGAAAAAATAGAGCTTGGGCGATTTGATCAACCGTTTGTTGAAATTCCGGCAATGGGGGTGAAGCAAAAAGACAATGTAGCTTGCTTCGAGCACGGAGAGCCAGGCTTTCGCTGTATTATGGGTAATTCCGCAATCATTGGCCAGAGAGGAAAGATTAAGTAACTGCCCGGTTCTGGCCGCACACATGCGCAGAAACAGTTGAAAGCTCTTCAAATCCCGGACCTGAATCAACTGGTGGAGATCCCGTTCCACATAGGTGCTGACGTAACCGGGGTACCAGTCGGCCGGGGAAACCTCCCTGTCATAGAGGGGAGGGTAGGAACCGCTATAAATCGTTGTTTCCAGCTCGGCATGGCTCCGTCCCGCATCAAGGAGTTCGCCGTGGCTGAATGGCAGCAATTGCACCATGCCGACCCGCCCCGCCAGGGATTGGGTGATTTTTGAACGAAGGCCGAACTGCTGAGAGCCGGTCAGAATATACAGCCCCATCCTCTGGTCCTGATCAACGATGGCCTGGATATAGGAGAATAGATCCGGACAGCGTTGGACCTCGTCAAGGATCGCACCGTCAGGATAGCGGCCCAGAAAGGCCCTTGGGTCAGTATCGGCAAAGGCGCGGGTATCGGGATCTTCCAAGGATACATAGGGCTTTTCGGGAAAAACCGCCTGTGCCAAGGTTGTTTTTCCCGATTGACGCGGGCCGGTAATGGCCAAAACGGGAAATCCCTTGCACAACCGAAGAACGGTGTCGATCGCCTTTCTTTTGATCATGGTGGTATGGTAGCAGCTATTTTGTAAATTGGCAATTCAATTTACAAAATAGCAAAGCTCAGCGGGAAAGCCGGGTGGGGAGCGTGCAATAGAGAAATCGTGGCGCACTCGAAAAAAAGGAAAAATGTCACAGGATCGCACAGAAAATCAACAAGTTACCAACAAATAAGAGGTATCCAGAATGGCGAGGTCATCGGCGCGGGGTTGCCTTCTTCGCAACGCGCACAACCTCAAGATGGGGCGGCTTCCATTCAAGCCTGAAAATTGGCCCGACATCGGGAATCGCAGGCAGATAGTCCGGGACGAGATCGGCCAATGCGGCAGGGGGCGCCCCTTTCCTTGCTTCGTAACGGCGGATGGCCTCAAGCGCCGTCACCGCCCTTTCAAACGCGGTGATCTCCCTGGCATACCGTTTTTTGACCTGCTCATCTTTTTCGGAGGCATACATGCCCCGCAACCCGATCAGCGCGGCATAAATATCTCCGCCCTCGGCCGAGAGGAGGTTTGCAAGGTGTTCCAAAATGGGGGGGCCATTGGGCTTTGCTGCGGCAAGGTGAAAGAGCCGTGCCGCTTCCAAGGGTTCGCCAAGGTAGTACATATCGTTGAAGCCGGCAAAAAACGGCAGGACAAAGTTGTCCGGCAGGGCGGCCATTCCTTGGGCAAGTACGCTGTTTGCGTAACGGGCGTAGTCCTTGTTGATATAGGGCAGAATTGCCTGGCAAAGAAAATAGGTGTCGATGAACTGCGGATGCAAGGTAGCGGCGGCGGTAAAGTAGTGGGCAAGGGGGTCTGCATATTCCAAGGGATCGCGGCCTGGTTTGACTCCGCCATAAAAAACGCTTGCCTTGATAAACAGCATTTCGCCGCCCAGTTGGTGGAGATACCCCAAGGCGATTTTCTGGATTACCGGGGGCAAGGGTGGGGAGAGTTGCTGGCTGCTTTCGGAAAAACGACCCTCCTGGAGAGAAAAGAGCGCCCCATACAAGAAAAGCAGGAGAAAAAAGAGGGGCAACCTGGCGCTCATTGCAGATCCCGGCGCTGGTAGACAAGGCAGGCAAGCCAGAGAAAAAGGCCGACATAGGAGATGGTCAGGCCAAAATTGATCAACATGAGCGAGAGATCCGGCAACGGGACCGATGAGGCGATCATGTTCTTGAAGTCCAGCCGGTCAAAATCCGGGAAAACAGCGGTCAGCCACCGCAGCATGTTTTCCAAGCCCTGTTGCGCTCCTTCTCGGGCGGCTCGTTGACCCACGGCCTCCCGCACCACCGGCAACCCGGAGCAGATGGCGTAAAAGGACAGAGAGATGAGCAGTACCGGAAAGCTGCCGCGCACCAGGCCGGAGAACAGGAGGATGACGGAAAGCAGCATCAGCTCCATGGCAACAAGGCCGAACCAGGCTAAAAGATACGGGAACATATTGAACTGGCTGAAGTACACTGGCGCTACCAGCTGTTTGATGATCAGCAGGGCGCCCAACCCCAGCCCGCACAGGAGCAGATTCAGCAACAGGAGAAGGCCGGCAAGGCCGGAGAAGATGCCGAGGACATATTCGCCTCGCGAAATCGGCCGGGCCAGTAGGGAATAGATGACCTTTCGTTCCTCATCCAGGGCAATGACCTGCACCGCATGAAAAAAAAGAAAGATACAGCCCGAAAGCCACGCCAGGGAGAGGATGAAGTCCCCGGAGGCTCGGCCGATATCCCTGGGGATAAAATCAAAGAACAGGAGTGCCCCTGCCTGGGCTGCCACGGAAAGGACGATAAGGCCCAGGAGTGCATGACGGCGTAGGCCGTCGATGAGAACGAGGCGGGCAATTGCTGCAATGCGTTTGAGAGATTTAGTCATTTTCGGTCACCTGCTGTACCAGGCTGAGATATCCCTCCACAAAGGTGGGGCATCCCTGCTTTTCCGCCAGGGCTTGGGGCTGGCCTTCAAAGATTTTTTTCCCCTTGTGCAGCACAAGCACGTTGTCTACCAATCGGTCCACATCTTCCAGGATATGAGAGCAGAACAGAATGGTTCTTCCCTGGTCCTTCAGCTCGCCGATGAGCGCAAGAATATCGGCCCGGCCGATTGGGTCCAGGCCGCTCATGGGCTCATCCAAGATCAGCAGCTCCGGGTCATTGAGCAGGGCGATGGCGAAGTTGGCCCGTTGCTGCATGCCCTTGGAGTAGTTGCGCAGCGGTCGTTTGCGGGCATCCCAGAGGCCTAGACGCCGGAGCCATTTTTCAGAGGCGGTATGGACCTCCTGTGGCTCCATACTACAGGTGCTGCCGGTAAAATGCAGCATGTCCAAGACAGTGAGGTTCGAGGGGAAATTGGCGGTTTCCGGCAGATAACCGACCCTGCGGCGGATTTCTGGTTTTTTGGGAGATGATCCTAATATCGAAATGGAACCGGCATCAGGTCGAATGAAATCCATGAGCAGCTTGATACTGGTGGACTTGCCCGCGCCGTTGGCGCCGATGAGGCCGATAGTTTCACCTTTGTCCAAGGAGAAGGAAACATTGGTGAGGGCAGCATGGGCCTTGGATGTGATTTCTTGTGCGTATGTTTTTGAAACATTATCAAATCTAATCATATGGGAAAGTTACAAGGCGAGCAATAAAAGTCAAATAAAAAAAAGGCGTTGTCCCTTTTATGGGGCAACGCCTTTCATGTGTCATGTTGCTTGTGAAAAGATTATTTTTTAACCCAGCCTGCAGTTTTATTTGCTGCAGTATCGAAGTCATCGGCACCAACAGTTGCAGTTACTACAAGGTCAGCCCCAGTAAAAGCGGTTCCTGTTGCTACCAGGGTCGGATTTTGATAAACACTGGTTGAATCAGCGTCAACGCCAAAAAGTGTATCTCCCTGCGTATGTTTGGCCGCTGCGGTAAAAGTTGCTGCCGCAACTGTAGCGCTGGGGATGGCATCAACATTGGCTACGGCGACAACTCCATTACCTACAGCAATTTGAACGCCACGAGCAGCAACGTTGGTATCATTAGTGGCAATACCATCAAGGAGGCTGTTGCCCCCTACTGCGTCAGCACCAGCTGTGGCGGCAACTACTGCAGGGACAAAAGCACCCGCAGCCGCCATTTGTTGTGTAACACCGTAGCGCTGCCAATCTGCGAATAATGCGGCCTCTGAGGTGTTCAAGTTACGCACATCGCTCAGGGCGGAAGCATTATAGCCCCGGATCCGGTAGGCTGCGAACTGCGGGATGGCGATGGCCGCCAGGATGCCGATGATCGCGACAACGATCATCAACTCGACGAGGGTGAAACCTTTTTGGTTCTTCATGATCCGCTCCTTTGTGTGTGGGTGGTGTCCGGTGAATATACAAGTAAATACATTTTATGGTCTAACCATGGCTTAGGTCAATTCCAATTTTCATGCCAGGGGGAAGTCTATTTAGGAAATTTGAATTTGTGTTTTGATTTTGGGCTGTTGTCTTGATATGCAAAAAAAGGAGAGCAAATTGGATTCAATATGCTGACATATTTTGTCAATTTCCGATGACAGTATGTGTCAGAATCGAGGGGGACGTTGCTTGCTAACTTGCTATTTTTACCTATGACCATCTTCCCCCAGTCAAGATCAACCCCCATCAGGCTCAATGCTTCAGGTCGCGGTAAAAATTTTCGTGTGGCCCAAGCGCCAGCAATACACGCTTGGTTTCATCCCACTGGTAGGCCAGCAGGTACTGTTGGTTGACGCAGTCGAATTTGTATACGAAGATGCCAAGGAGATCACCTTTCTTCTCTTCGCCTAGTTTAGGATCGGCAACTACCGTGCGGATTACCGAGTGTACGGCTTCGCGCTGATTGTGATGTAGTTTCCTGTAGCCCCGTTTAAAGGCGGGCTTTTGCTCAAGCCGCACACTCATTATTCAGGTAGCTCGAAAGGCTCTGAATCTTCGTCCTTTGCTAATAGCGTGTCGCGTACGAACTCGATAGGCAAGTCTGGGTTGTCCAGCGCAGCACGGCCGATTTTTGCCCAGTAGCTCACCTGTTGTGGAACCGAACGCATCTCGGCTCTGGCGCGCGTCTTCGCGGTTTCATAAAGTGCATCATCGATCCGGATGGAAATGCTCATCGTCTTTCTCCTGTTGCAGATTGCCACAAATGTAGCATGCAGTATAGCAGTTGCCTAGTTTAATATGCAAGAACAATAATGCAGTAAGTTTAAGGATCGAGGGTGACGTTGCTTGCTAACTAGCTATTTTCTTGTTTGCAAGCTCAGGGCTGGATGTATTTTTCGTTTCCACGCGCCACATGCGAACAGAGTGTGGATGCGGCAATATTGAAAAGCAGATATTCAAGGATGCAGTATTGATTTTCTATGTATTCAGATGTATTCTAAAAAAATACAAATAAATTTTTCATACAGGAGGCATCAATGAAAATGACGACTGTCAGAGTGGATGACCATCTTCTTGACCGGGTTGATGGAATAGCGAAATCACAGAGCCGCCCAAGATCATGGATAATCAATCAGGCCCTGGAGCGTTTCGTGGATTATGAAGAATGGTTTGAACTGGAAGTGAAAGCTGGGCTTACCGAGGTAGAACGAGGCGATGTCGCTCTTGATACAGAAGTAAGAAGCGCTTTCAATAAATGGGGCGTCGATGCAGGTTAAGTGGACCAGGAAGGCCCTGATCAATCTCGATGATGCGGTTGAGTATATTGCCGGAGACAACCCGATTGCTGCCAGGAAGGTGGCCCAGCGAGTTTGGGATAGCTCTCAGTTGTTGGCTTTGCAGCCGTGCGCTGGTCGCCCCGGCAGAGTTCAAGGAACAAGAGAGCTTATAATCTCCAATCTTCCCTACATCCTGCCGTATATCCAGAAAGGGAACACCATCTATATCCTCCGGGTCATGCATACCTCCATGATATGGCCGGATAAATTTTAATAATGTGCGGTCGCGGGGGACGTTGCTTGCTAATTAGCTATTGCCATACTCACAAGCTCGTGCTAACTTCGGCTTATGCCACGCCAACCACGCCTTGACATACCCTACGTCCTGCATCACGTTATTGTTCGCGGCATCGAAAGACGCGATATTTTCGCTGATGACGCTGACAAGGAACGTTTCGTTTCCCGCCTTTCAGCTCTTCTGACAAAAGGTTCCACGAAGTGCTTTGCCTGGTCGCTGATGTCGAATCATTTCCACCTGTTGCTCATGCCGACCACGGTTTCTCTTTCAGAAACCATGCGCTGCCTGCTCACAGGGTATGCCGTCTATTTCAATCGCAAATATCAGCGCTCCGGACACCTTTTTCAGAACCGATACAAGTCAATTCTCTGCGAGGAAGAGCCATACTTTCTCGAACTGGTTCGCTATATTCATCTGAATCCGTTGCGAGCCGGTCTGGTGGCGAATTTGGATGGTCTTGATCACTACCAATGGAGCGGCCATGCAGCTCTGCTTGGCAATCGGACAGTGGAGGGACAAGAGAGAGACGAAGTGCTGGCGCGTTTTGGCAAGAGCAAGGCCCGTGCCTTGCGCGGGTATCGGCAGTTCGTTGCTGACGGGATTGCCGCAGGCCGTCGAGAAGATTTGATTGGCGGCGGACTTAAGCGAAGTCAATTCGGTTGCGGGGAGAACAGGGAGCTTGCTGCATACGACGAGCGGATCCTTGGCAGCGGCGGGTTTGTTGAAACGCTGATCCGTGGCGGCAACATACGGGAGCAGAAGAAATCACCACTGTCCCTTGCCGATCTTCTCCAAAATGTTTGCGGGATAACAGGCGTGGATGCTGTGATGATACGACGACCCGGCAAGGAAAGGACAGCTGCCAGGGCAAGGGCTATCTTCTGTTGTCTTGCCGTGCGTGAATACGGGTATACTGGGAAAGAAGCCGGCGTGGCGACAGGACTCGGATCATCCGGTGTTTCCATCGCAGTGCAACGAGGCGAGAAGTTGATTAAAAGAGATCCATCACTGAGAGAAATGATTATGGGGATGGGGACGATAGCAAGATAGCAAGCAACGTCCCCTCGTAAGACCCCGGAGGAGATGCATGCGGGTCTGGAATTTGAAGGCGCAGACGATTCTGACCTTTTTCTTGGTTCTTGCGGTCGGCATGCTGCTGGTGAACGTTGTCTCCATGCAGCTCTGGAAACGGCAGGCCTTGCGGGCCGAGCTGGATCATAGCCGCAGTCTGCTTGCGGCCATGGCCAGGCTTGGCTTCGAGGGCGGCGGCGAAAGGGGGTTCGGGGATCAAGTCAGGCAGGTATTGCAGTCGGACGGGACGATTGTCTGTGTCGGCTCGGTATCCGCGCAGGGCAAACCCATCATCCCCTCGCCCGGCTGTGATGATTTCGCTAAAGTTCTGGAAAATTCCCTGACACATGCCGCCCGCTCCGGCATCGAAGAGAGCCGTCTTCTTTCTGCCCCTCCGAATAGCAAAGCGGGAAACCGGAATGTGCTGCTTGTTGCCCGGCCTGTTCGATTTCCGGACGGGGCAAGGGGCGCGGTGGCCATGGTCCGCTCCACCGATGGGATTGAGGCACGGGTGTGGGAAAATGAAAAGATCATCCTGGTCTATCTCCTTGCCAATGCCGTGGTGCTTGCGGTTGTCGGTTTTTTTCGCATGGTCAAGCTCGTGGTCCGCCCCCTGGAGCGCCTTGCCGAACAGGCTGACGCCTATTCCCTGCGGCACGATTTTTTGCCCTTTTCGGGGCGGCCTGGCAATGAGTTCGGGCGTCTCTCCTCAAGCTTGAACCGGATGATGGCGCAACTCGAAGAGGATCGGAAGTCGCTTCTGCAGAAGGTGGACTCCCTGCGGCTGGCAAACGAGGAGTTGGAGCGGAATCGGCGCGAGATGGTCCGGGCGGAGAAGATGGCATCCATAGGCAGGCTGGCAGCCGGGCTTGCCCACGAGATAGGAAATCCGCTGGGCGTAGTGCAGGGATATCTGGATCTTCTCGGGCAAGGGGGGGTATCTGCGGAGGAAAGGAAAGAGTTCGCACGACGCGCGGAGCAGGAGGTGGCGCGGGTGGGCAGATTGATCAGGCGATTGCTGGATTATGCCCGGCCAGCGGACGGAGTCTCGGCCCCGCTGCATGTGGGGGCGCTTTTGGCTGAATGCGTGGAGCTGCTTTGCCATGGAACAGTCCCCGGCCATATAGATTTTTCTCTCAAGCCGGAGGCGGACGAAGACCTGGTTCTGGCCGACGCCGACGGCCTGCGCCAGATTTTTGTGAATTGCTTCATGAATGCGGTGGATGCCGTGGGCTCGCTTCCGGCAGGGAGGGTCACGGCGCGGTGCTTTAACGTCAAGGAGGGGGAGCGGCGATATATCCGGATTGTTATCGCGGATAACGGTCCGGGAATTGCACAAGAACATCTGGAGAGCGTGTTCGAGCCTTTTTTCACCACCAAGGAGCCGGGCAGAGGCACAGGGTTGGGGTTGGCGGTGTCCTGTTCCCTTGTCGAAAAATGGGGCGGGAGGATGTGGGCTGAAAGCGGCCGGGCGGAAGATGGCGGGGGCGCCGCGCTCTGGATTTCGCTGCCGTTGGCTGTCCCCGCAGGAGATGAGCATGGCTGATGGAGGGCGGTTGCTGATAATCGATGACGAGGAAAGCATGCTGCAGATGCTTTCCGTTGTCACCTCCAAGGGGGGATATGCGGTAACCCTGGCGCGTAACGGCGAGGAGGGGCTTGTTGCTTTGGCGAAAGGGCCTTTTGACCTTATCCTTTGCGACCTGAAGATGCCGTGTCTTAATGGCCACGAGTTTCTAAAGAAAATCAATGAGCTGGGCGTCGAGGTGCCGATTGTCATGATGTCGGCTTACGCGGCCATCGAGGATGCCGTGGCCGCGATCAAGGGTGGTGCCTATGATTTTATCACCAAGCCTTTCAAGGCGGACGAAGTGCTTCTGACCCTGGAGCGGGCAGGCGAACACCTGCGCCTGCAACGGGAAAATCAGCGGCTGCGCCAGCAGATCGACGATCTTCAGCGGGAGCAGGGGCTTGACGGCATGGTTGGCAAGAGCAGCGTCATGGTCTCCTTTCTGAAAACAGTAGCCAAGGTGGCGCAATACGACACCACGGCGCTCATCACCGGCGAATCCGGCACCGGCAAGGAGCTGGTGGCGCGGGGTATTCATCAAAAAAGCGGCCGGGCCGGCAAGCTGTTTCTGGCCGTCAATTGCGGGGGGATGCCGGAAAGTCTGCTGGAAAGCGAGCTGTTCGGTTATGTGAAAGGCGCCTTTACCGGCGCGGAAAAAGACCGCAACGGCATCTTCCAGGAGGCGAATGGCGGCACCCTCTTTTTGGATGAAATCGGCGAACTTCCCCCCGAGGCACAGGTAAAGCTCTTGCGGGTCTTGCAGGAGCGGGAGGTTCGCCCGGTCGGCGGGGTGCGGACGGTGCGCGTTGATGTCCGGGTTCTTGCCGCCACGGCCCGCGATCTGGAAGAGGAGGTGGAGGCTGGCCGGTTTCGGGAGGACCTGTTTTACCGGCTTAATGTAATCCGGCTGCATGTGCCGCCGTTGCGCGAACGCATGGAGGATCTCCCCCTGCTCTGCGCTTGCCTGCTCGACCGGATCGCAGCCAAACTCGACAGGCAGCCCCCGGAACTTCCCCCGGCCACCCTGGCGGTGCTGCTTCGCCACCGCTGGCCCGGCAACGTCCGGGAGCTGGAAAACGCCCTGGAGCGGGCGATGGTGCTGGCCGAGGGAAGCGTCATCAAGCCGGAGCATTTGCCGGAAAATTTGGCTGGATTGACAGAGCCGTGCAAAACGGGCATCGAAAAGGTTCTGGGCACCTACTCCCTAAAAAAAGGGCAGCGGGAAATGGAACGCACCTTGATCGCCCAAGCCCTGGCCACGACCGGAGGCAACAAGAGCAAGGCCGGCCTGCTGCTTGAGATCAGCTATCCTTCCCTGTTGAGCAAGATGAAGGAGTACGGGTTGTGACCGAGAATGGTGACAGTCAAAACTTGCCGCAGCCTCAATATGCGTATATCCCCGATAATCTGGCCTTTTCCCGTGAGCTTAGCGCGCTTTGGCCCTGGATGTCAGTCTGAAACAGATACGGGATATGTGGCGGGGTAACCGTGCCGCTGGCGTTGTTGACCACCCCCCCCCCCACCAGGACGTTTGAAGAGGTGCCGCTGTTGCCGGGGCTTGTGCTTAAGATGGCGGTGTTCACGATTATATTGGGGGTTGGCGCCGTAAAGGCCAACGTCAAGGTCGCATCCGGGTTATTGGCAGGATAAACTCCGTCATTAACGTTGCCACTCGTCGTGAGTTTTTTGATGAAATTCGCGTCGGAAATAACCTGGGTCAATATCCCGTTGTACGTCCCCATGGCGCTCAGGGCAGTACCACCCATACCGTTCTGGATGATTTCCTTTGCAAAAAAATTCATGCCGCCGTAGGCGGCTTCCAGCGCCGTCTGATAGCGTTTTTTCGAGCCGCCCGTCCAAATGCCGGTTCCCGCCATATAGAGGAGAGATGCCATCATGAGCATGCCGATCAGGCCCAAAATCAAAGCCATGACCAATGCTACTCCTCTCTCGTTTCCAAGTATTGCCGGCGTCGCAGGGAAACGAAGCGCAGCCGGGACTCCGAAAAGCCGCTCCGCTGTCGCGGGCCTTGGCGCGCTTTCCATTTTTGCGGGGGTACCAGGTGTTCTTCGGTTAATCAGCCGCATACGGCCTTCCTCCATATTGGTCATTTTAAATTTCTCGGCGTCACCGCCAGGCCGTAGACCTTCCAGCGGTAGTTTGCCCAGGTTGGGCCGATGTTTGCGTTCAAGTCGAACGGCCGGCCAGCCAGCAGGGTAACCCCGTCCGCAGCTACTTCGCCGACATTGATTGTAGGGAGACCGGTGACCGGATCGAGTGGCTGCGTGTACCTAGGATCCACGCCTCCTTCATGGGTGAGCACATAACACCGGATGGATTTCACCTGGTCGCGGATCTGCTGGGCTGTCAGCCCATTAAGACCACTGGCATCGGCTATCGTGTCCGCCCCCCCGTCGCCATTGGTGTCCAGATCATAGACCACCTGAAAATCGGCCACGCAGTCCACGATGGGCATGATGGTAAAGTTGTCGTCGGCCTGGTTTAGCGTTGCCTTGACCAGGGTTCCCGTGCCTGGCGCACATCGGGCCGGCAGCGGATTGGCAGCAGTGGGCGCGTTGATATAGTAATCGGTGCGATTGAATGGCCTTCTTGGGTCGATGTCATCAAGCCCGTAGAGGAGATACCGTAAGCCGTTGGGGTCTTGGGGCGTTTCGGGCGGGGCAAAGGGCGTCAAATCGGCTGGTATTGCATGAGCAAAATAGTCCGTTCCATTCATGACAAGCTGGCGGTTTTCTCCGGGGCTGACCTCGGGGCGGATGACGATTACTCTGTCCGTGCCAACGAAAGCACTGTCGCTCAAGGATTGAATGGAGACGCTGTGGTCGGCGGCCCGTCCCAGCAAGCCCCATTTTTGGCTGGTATCGCCAAGCACCACATTCAAGGCCTTGATTGCCAGATAATCGGAACCATTCATACTGAAGGCGGAGGCATCCTCGCTGATCACCGCCCTTGGCACATTGAGGGGATCGGCATTCGGCGCGCCAGGGGCATCAGCCAGGGGAGCCGGCTCAAAATAAGGACTTGGCGTGACCCCGGCCGGGAACTCCCATGGCAGGCCAAAGCCTGCATGTTCAAGGTCGGAGCGCAGCAAATCCAGGCCGACCCCTGTTTCAACCTTTGTTTTTGCAATCCGCCACTGCTGGGAGCTTGTTCGCATAACCGGGGTGAAGCTGCTAAACACCATGGTCATCAGGATTCCCAAAAGAGCCATATAGATGATCAGCTCTAGCAAGGAGAAGCCGGAATCATCCCGGCACAAAGTTTTACCGTGCTGTTCCATGTCTGCCCCTTAATAATGATGGCGTCGCCCAAAAAGCCGCGCCGACATGAGTTTTCATGTGTGTAACCCTTTTCTTTTTTGCGAGGTCATCATTAATCACTGCGTACGATTATGGTGCTTAAGGACACCTGGCGATTCTTGCCGGTGGCCGGCAGGGCAGCACCCCCTGCCGGGTCGTCCCAGCCCACGGCCACATCGATGCGCTTGAGCGCTGTGGCGGCAGTCGCCAGGTCGGTGACCTGCGTTGCTCGGGCAAAGGTAATGGTCCCCCCGCGTATATGGCTCAGCACGTTGACTGGGGGAGTAGTCCATTGGCCCGCTGTATCGGCCAGGTCACCCGAAGTGCCAAAGGTGGAAAACTGATCCCCCTTGAGCCGATTCAACTCATCCTCCGCCAGCCGGAGAGCCTCGTCGCGCACCACGTTTCCGCTGTTGGCCTTGATGGCGGCAATAAGCCCCCCAGCCACCCCCAGCATGATCACCATGAAGACAAGCATGGCGATCATGATTTCCACAAGGGTAAAACCCTGTTGCCCGTGTGAATGTTGTTTATTGTTGGTCACAATTTCCTCCCGGCCATGGTCCTGTCGCTCTCCATCGGCCCATATTGATACGGGTTGTCGCTACCGCGATACAGTCCACCCCAGGCGAGGCATTCGGGGAATAACCAGCAGGGTCAGCCACGGACCTTACTGGAATGACTATGGTCTGGAGATCGTTGGTGATGCCTCTTCTGTCGAAAACAATCGTCGCGGGAAGCCCCCCAGCTACAGTAGATTTTAGGACAAAACGGGGATAGGGGTTTGTTGTCGTGGGTTCGCCTGGGTCAACAACGCCATTACCGTTGGCATCTTGGAGGGTAGTCACCTGATTAGCCGCCAACGTGACCAGATTCTGGGTGTTGGTGTTTGCCGCGTCGTTTCTGGCCTTCATCAAAATGGAGTAGATTTCTTTTGTGTAGGATTCCACGGTGTATTTATCATTCCATTGGGTGAAATTCATGGTTGCAATTGCCAGAATGATCCCGATTATGGCAACAACCACCATGAGTTCGGCCAATGTGAAGCCTGATTGGGCCTTCATAGTGTTCCGCCTCGCATGGAAATGGGCTTTCCGCCCGCTTGCGTTGTTGCGCCTTGGTGTGTCATGGTGCCGCCTTCTTTATTGTTCCTGCACATGCATGAATTCTTTTATGGGGGTTGGAGGGATCTGCACGCTCTGTCCTCCTGTTGGCGGAATACCCGTGAACCCGACAGATTTACGGCCCCCATTCTCGGTGAGTGCATCGGACAGACTGAGCTCCTTGATCTCGCCGGTGGAGACCTGTATCAGAGCTTTCCCCTGCATGACATAAGTCACTTTGCCACCGGTTTTGTAGTCCACCGCCCAGAGATACGTGGTGCCGCCAAAGCTGCAGATATCGGCGGTCGGGGCAAACGACAGGAAATAAACGGCGCCAAGGGGGTCTGGCGTGGGGTTTGAAATAACTCGCTCCGCGCTCATCGGCGACACCGGTGCGGCAAGGTTGATATACCAGCCTTTTTGCGCGGTCGTTAATGGTAATGTCCCGCAGGTTTGTCCGCTTGGACAATCGGCTGTTGTGGTGCACGCCCCCCCTGACGAAGAGCACACCTGTGACAGCGTTGTCTGATCTTTCAGGTCGGTCAATGCCAACTTGTTCGTGCAGGTGGGAGATATGCTGTTGCCCGTCGCATCAAAGCATGGTTCTTGAATGCCGAACAGCTTGCGTTGCGTGGTCAGGTCATCCTGTTTGTAAAAATACCGGCCTTCGGCGAAATAGAGCCACAGTTTTCCGTTTCTCCGGTCAAGAAGATTCACCACGGAGGTGGTGACTGGTCCGATATTATCTATTACCGTGCTTACCGTCCAATCGGCGGGATTGATATCGTCATTGATCACGAGCCGCAGCACCCCGCCGCTGGTGGTATTCTGGACATAGCCGATATAAACGGCATTATCCTGATAGTTGCCGCTAGCGCTGGGCCTGTCCTTTTGCAGGTCGAGCGCGCTGGTGGAGATGGAGCCGGCAAAGGCATTGGTGATGCCGGTGTCTATGGTGCGCAGTAACGTTCCGGTCTTGAGGTCGAGCACAAAGAGTTTCAAGTTCTGATCCGAGGTGCCCATGAATTGCTGGGTGGAAATGGGGCCGGTCGAGCCGGAAGCCAGGATGGCGAACCACCTGCCGTTTGTCTTGACGCAGGTGCCTGTCCCGCAAGCAAGGGCGGTTGCGCAGGTGATGGCGTTGTTGTTGGTGCATCGTTTGTCATTGCCGCCAACCTTGACGATCGCCGCGCCGACGTTGGTTGCACCCAGACCGGCATTGCCGAACTCCCACAATAGTTGGGGCGTCGCCTGGTCAGTCACGTCAAGGGCAAAGTATGATGACCAGCCAACCGGATTGCCCGAGACCGAAAGTGGCGTGCTGATTCGATTACTATCGGGGGTGGCGGCATCGCCGGTGGCGCCGCCTATGCCCATGCTGCCGATCAGGGTGGTGCGCCAGCTTGTGTTCGTGAAATCCACATTGCCGCTGTTTGGAGCCGGTTGCATCGTGGTGAGCTTCGGGCAGTTCCAGTAATCAGTGAGTGTGCAGGTCGATGGCTTGTTTATGGAGGCGTCCGTTATTGCTATCGAGCCATCCACCATATAGATGTGGCAGTAATTCATATCCTGAAGGTATTGCAGGTAAGGAAGGGTGTTTTTTGGTATAAAGGCATAGCTTTCAGAGCCCATCCCTCCCGCGCCGGTGCTGCCTTCCTCCTTGGCTGCTTCATACCATTGTTTCCCTGGCCATTTCTGGAGTAATTTGCCGATTTTGAAGGCATGCAGCATGCCGTCGTTGGTGCCCATAAAGACGAGTTGCCTGTTTGCGTAATCGTTACTTTTGATGAAAGCACTATAGGTTTGGTCGTTGTAGCCAAAGGGGGCAGGGCTATTGAAGTTGTCCAAATACCCTGGCCCCATGATGCGCGGGGTGGAGGAGATGATATCGCCCAATTTCCAGACATGCGTTTCCTGGGTGCAGGTTTCTCCGCTTGGACAATCGGCCGCGCTGTTGCACGGACTTCTTCTTGCAGAACAGGCTCCGGTGGTCACAGTCCTGCTTCTGCCCACGGTGGAACAATTGGTTGTTCCGCATACGCAGGCCGCGCCTGCGGCATCCACGCAATCATAGCCGCGAACGTAATTGATGGTTGCATTGGCGGTGGCGCTCGTGGTCTCTCCCAAATAACTGGCAAGCGTGGAGCTGCTTGTCGTGTCGAATGGTATCAGGGTTGATCCGTTCACCGAGGTGTAGATATTCCTGGCGGTTGGATCTGTCCACCAGAGGTTGAAGCCGGCGCGCCAGATGGGAATGGTATTTTCTATCGGCACAGAGGGCAGGGCTGTAAGAACGGTGCCCGTGCCGCTTGAATCCATCCAACGCTGCGCCATTGTCTTGCCCTGGGTCGAATCGTACGCAAAGCTTGTTATGTAATCCTGCTTGAGGTCGAGCAAGGTGTACACATTGCCCCCTTCCCTGATAGTATCTTCTCTAATCTGCGATGATTTAAAGAATGGGTCCATGTAATACCAGTAATTCATCAGATCGCTTGTCCAGGAGATATCCGTGTTGTTGGCGAAGGTCCGTTTGGGATAAAACAGGGCCTGCATGAGATTGGCGCCGCTGCCCTCGCTGGAACTCAACACCGACACAGCCGTGCCGGATGAGGCGCGACGAAGGATGTCAAGGATGGCGTTCATGATCGTCTGTTTGATACCTGTGGCATCGGATGCGTTGTAAAAGGTGTCAGGCACATTATCCCCGTTGGCATCCCAGTCAGTTGATGAAGCTGGCAGCGGCGTGCATCCGCTGCCCTTGCCATTTCCGCAGTCATTCATGAAACAGGTGCCCTGCGGGTAGCCCGTCAGGCTGTCAGGCCAAGTCCTGCCTGACGTGTTGAAAGCGCCGTACATGGCCACATTTTGCAGCGATGTCTGACCTGTGCCCCCCAGAAAAAGACCTATGGCGTAAACGGCGTTTACACTCGATGGAATATTGGTTGCCGCATTTGTGAAACCTGTGTGCATCTGATAAGCAGGCTGTACAGGGTCGGATATCCCATCGTCTATTGAGCATGACGGAGTATTCCACTGCCCGTCCGACATCAGGATCGTGAAATTCTTGGCGCAAGGAATAAGTGTGCAGTTGGTTCCGCCCCCGTCGCATACATACATGGGGTCTTTCCATCTGTCACCGCTTCCGGACTGTACAGCCAGGCCGCCAAATTGAGGGGCAGTCTGCCTAAAATAATTCAGGGTATCCCACATGGCGGGGCCAGTCGGCGTGCCTCCGCCTGGAGCGGAAGAGTTTATAGCGGTGATGAGATTAATGTATGGGAATGCAGTGCTGGTAGAGTTCGGCGCGGTAAAGTCACCTGTATAGACCTGTCCTTGGCTGCGGATGCTGGCATCGCTGAAAAACATGGCGCCAATCCTGGGCATAGGACTCATCTGTTCGAATTGAAAGGCAAGGCCGTCATATACCCTGCTCCACGGAACCTTTACCTTGGTGACACCGTCATCGGCCAAAAGGATGCAGCCGCCGATGGTGTTGTTGCAGACAGAACCTACCTTGCTTGAATTGCCAGGCTGTTGCCACAATTCAGGGTCGCATTTATTTTTATCAAAGGTTGCATTTCCAGTGCATGAGGCCGGATTACCCCCGGTCATGGCCCAGCGCACAAGATCGATCCTTGCCATGAGTGCAAAATTAAGCTTATTCCCTGAGCATGTCCCGCTTATATCAAACCAGTTTGAATAATTATATATGCCGCCCCAGCCGATATAATAAGTATTATATGTTAGTGAGCATGATTCGGCGGCGGCGGTTTCTGTCCAGACACCTGAAACTGTTTTATAAACCTTGGCGGGGATAAAGTAGCCTTCGTAGGTTTGTGTCGCATCATAAGATTGGGCTATGTTTGTTTCTGTCCATGTGGCGTAATAAGCTGGCCAGCTCATCGACCCGCTGACATCGACCGTCATCATGACGTTTGGCTGCACGGCTGTGGTTAGAAACGGCGGCGACTGGCAGTAGTCAGTCATAGCCGCAAATAGAGGGCTGTTAAACCCGAAAAAGGCTACCAAACAGCAAATTATCCCCAAGAATCTTTTCATAGAGCTACTCCCTGATGAGGATTTTATGGATGTTATTGTCGTTGCAATGGCTGCTGTCTATGGGGAAGCATTTCTTTTCACCAACGATAAAGCGTGAGGCGGCTTGAGGCGCGGCCAGTTGAAACTGTCTTAGGCCCGGACAACTGCCGGATTTTATATCTACACTGACCAGCGCTTTCTGTGCGTCCACCTTCTTCACGATCCCGCACAGAAACAGATTGTCCATCGCGAATGCCTGATTGCAAAACAAAATGCCAGGAAACATAAAGGCACAGGTTATCATTCCTTTCAATTTCATTGGCCATTCCCCCATCTATTAAATTTTTTTATACAAAAATATTTTATGATTGATACGTGAAAACCGTTACGATGCGTGCATCTATTTGAATTTACGTTGCTGATGATTGTGGCCCCATTTTTCGCGCGGGTGAGGAAGGAACTTTCGGGGGGCTTTTCGTAAAGTTTAGTGCATATTCAGTGCCAAGAGCAATCCCGTATAATCCAAACAATAATATTCCAAACAGAAGTAAACTACTATATCATCCCAATGAATACCAAGCGGAGTTTGTTCTGGTTGACTTGCTGGCGTATTTAAAGCCAGAAGATAGAGGCACACGCAAAGGCGGGGTTGCAAGCAAGAGAACACGGTCAGGGGAAAACCATCACCATGCAGCTTCTCAGCGATGAAAAATATATCCTCGACCTGTTGGCGCGCAACCGGCTGATTACTCCGGTGCAGCGGAAATTTATCTCCGACCACAAGGCGCAGCAGCGGCAAATTCTTCTTCGGCAACACGCCGACCACCACAAGAACAAGACAGGACGCACAAGCGACGCCGCCTTGACTCTGGTGGACATCATCGCCTCCATGAACCTGGAGCTCAGTGACAAAAAAGGGCAACTGCTTACGGAAGAATTGATCTTCCGGGCTATTGCCGAGGATCGCGGTCTGCCCTTTGTCAAGCTTGATCCGCTGAACCTCGACATCAAGGTGGTCACCAAGACGATCCCCCGCACCTTTGCCTTCCGCCACTTGTTGCTGCCCTTTGCCTTTGCCGACGGCATTCTGGAGGTGGCGGTCTGCGACCCGGACAACGGCGCAGTTTTGGCCGAGATCGAGCGGGCCAATCAGCTTACCGTAAAGCCCTATCTCACCACCAAGAGCGACATCCGCAAGCTGCTGGCCGAGTTTTATGGCTTCCAGTCTTCCATCACCGCAGCGGAAAGCCATCTGGCCCGGCCTTTGGTGGACTTGGGCAACCTTGAGCAGTACGTGCGCATCTCCTCCACCGAGGAGGCGGCCTCCTCCGACCAGCACGTGACCTCGGCGGTGGATCATATGTTCAACTACGCCTTTGAGCAGCGGGCCAGCGATATCCACATCGAGCCCAAACGGGAGCAGGCCCTGGTCCGTCTGCGCATCGACGGGGTGCTGCACACCATCTACAAGCTGCCCAAGGTGGTCCATGCCGCAGTGATCTCCCGGATCAAATCCCTGGCCCGGATGGATATTGCCGAAAAAAGGCGGCCCCAGGACGGCCGGATCAAGGTGGATCGCTCCGGTCAGGAGGCGGAGATCCGGGTCTCCACCGTGCCGGTGGCCTTTGGGGAAAAGGCGGTGCTGCGCATCCTCGACCCGGATATTCTTTTTCAGGATGTGGATAAGATCGGGTTTTCCGCGCGCGATCTTGGGGTGTACCAGAGCTTTATGACCGCACCCCACGGGATTTTTCTCGTCACCGGTCCAACGGGCAGCGGCAAGTCCACCACCCTCTATTCAACCCTCAAGCAGATCGCCACCCCGGAAAAGAATGTGGTCACCGTGGAAGATCCGGTGGAAATGGTGCATGAGGAGTTCAACCAGATTCCGGTGCAGCCGCAGCTGGATGTGACCTTCTCCACCATTCTGCGCAATATCCTGCGCCAGGATCCGGACATCATCATGATCGGCGAGATCCGCGATCTGGATACGGCGGTGAATGCCGTTCAGGCGGCGCTCACCGGGCATCTTGTTTTTTCCACCCTGCATACCAACGATGCCGTGGCCTCCATCAGCCGGTTGCTCGATCTGGGGGTGCAGCCTTTCATGGTCGGTTCCACCCTGTTGGGGGCCATGGCCCAGCGTCTGGTGCGGCGAATCTGCCCCCATTGCAGTGAGACCTTCCGCATGTCGGCCGACGAGCTGCGCGGCTTCGGTCTGCCCGTGACCGAGGACGGTGAGTTCGAGCTGCGGCGGGGCAAGGGGTGCCAGCAGTGCCGGGGGACCGGCTACCTTGGCCGGTGCGGAATCTTTGAAATATTTGCCATGAGCGACAAGATCAGAAAGCAGATCAGCGGTGGAAATGCGGAAACGGAGATCAGGCAGACTGCGCGGGAGGAAGGCATGACCACGCTCAAGGAGGATGCCTGGTGCAAGGTGAAGAGCGGGATTACCACCCCGGAGGAAGCCTTGCGCGTAACCGGTGCGGATTAGCCGCGCAAGGCCGCGACCCTCGCTTTTTCAAGCAGGATGTATTATAGTGGTGTCTTGATCCCCCTTGTTTTCTTGGAGCAAGGGTTTTTTTTCTTGAAGTTTGCGGTACGGGCGGACGGGTGAAAATGTGGCGGTGAAGGTTGTTTGCACCAATAAAAAAGCCTATCACGATTTTACCATTGAGTCGGAGGTTGAGGCAGGCCTCCAGTTAT
>JAJZRF010000008.1 GCA_021847425.1 Deltaproteobacteria bacterium
CCAGCAGGGAGCCCTGCGCGGCAAGATGGCGGAAGAAGCCTACCGGATCCACCAGAACAACCCCCAGGAAGGAGCGATCCGGTTTGATATTCAGGTAGCTCCGGCGTTTCCCGTCGATCGCCTGTTCTTTACCTTTATCAACACCAGCGGTGAATGGCAGATGGAGATAAACGGTGGCTGAGATCAATGAATTCGTTCCGTTCCGCTTCAAGGTGAGCCTGTATCACAGCGACAGCAACAAGCTGCTGTGCGCCGGGTATTTCAGCGAAGTGACCGGTTTTGAACTGAGCATGGACCCAAAGGTGATCAAGGAAGGCGGCCGCAACTGGGGCGAGCACCAACGCTCAGGCCCCACCAAGTTTGCACCCATTATTTTGAAGCGTGGGGTCACCAGCGTGAACGACTTGTGGAACTGGTTCGATATCACCACCCGGCAGTCCTATTACGGCTACCGCCTGAGCGGGGAAATCACCGTACTCGGCAATCCCACCGCCTCTCCGATACAGGGGAATGCCAAAGGCGCCCATGCCGGCCAGACCGTTACGGACAACCCGGTGATGGTGTGGAAGCTCACCGGCGTATTGCCCATCAAATTCAAGGGCCCGGACCTGACTGCCACCGCCAATCAGGTGGCAATCGAGGAACTGCAGCTGGTCCACGAAGGACTGGAGCTGCAGCGGCCGGCCCCGGCGAGCGCCTGAAGAGAGCACCATGAGCGATCTGGAACGCGCCAAACTGATTCCCGTATCCGGCAATAGCGATACCCCGGACATGAATAACGCCATCGACGTGCAGTTCAACCCGATCACGTTGAAGGTGAGCCTGTCCAACACCCTGAAGGCCAACGCCAGCCAGGGCAACAGCCGCGCCACCCAGTTCGTGGACAAAAGTTCTTCCACCCTGACGGTGGAGCTGATGTTCGACACGACCTATATCGAGACCGCAACCAGCAACGGACAGGGCGGCGAGACCGCCCAGGGCAACAACCGCGAGCAAATCGAGCAGGGTTCCGATGTGCGCGAGCAAACCAAAAAAATCGCGGACAAGTTCATCAAGCCGGTTGAATCCGGTTCCAAGATGCAGGCCCCCAGCCGCGTGCTGTTCCAGTGGGGATCGTTTGAATTCGTGGGTATGGTACAGAGTTACGACGAGACCCTGGATTTCTTCTCACCCAAGGGGCGTCCGCTGCGGGCCACGGTGTCGCTGAAACTGAGTGAGGACCGTTACCAGTTCCGCAGCAACGACAGTGCCGCCCGTGATGCGAATCAGACCCCCACCTTGAGTTTTACCGGCAATGGTGCTTCTGCTGCGCCCAGCCAGGATGCGAGCCCGGTTCCCGGTAATGGCAATAATGGCGCTGGCAGCTGGCGCGACAATGCTTTGTTCAACGGCATCGAATCACCACGCCTGCCCTCGGTTTCGGCCCTGGCCCTGCCCAGCGTGGGGCTGAATACATCGGCAGGTTTTGGCATCAGCCTCGGCATCAGCGGCGCGAGCTTGTCCGGCAGCGTGCTCCCCGCCACCGGCGGCAGCGCAAGCAAGACAAGCATCACCGGCGTAAAACCAGCAAAGGGCAGCGCGCCCACGGCCAGCAACACAACCCCCCCCTTCAAGTATGGCAACTCCTCGGCCTTGGGCACCTCCATCCCCGGGGCCTTCAGCGCCAATCCCAGCGCCAGTCTGAAGGCCTCGAGCCTGCAACAGAGCAGTCTGCAATTGCGAAGCAAAGCCAGCCACCCCGGTAGTGGCCCCAATCCAGCGCAAACGCCCGGCAGCCCCGGCACCCGGGCAGTGCCTGAACCCGGCGTCAGCCAACGCAGCCACCACGGTCTTTTCGTCGCCGCCCTGCTGAAAAACGCTCCGGACAATGGTGTCGGCTTCGATTAACAGGAGTGATGAATTGTGCCCATTTTGATCGATGAAGTAATCGCCGAAGTCAGCGACAGCGTGACCCAGCCCGCCGAGGCCGACCCGCTGCCGTTACAGGTGCCTCTTGCCGCAGCGGAACAAGACTTGATGCAAACCCTGGCCCTGATCCAGCAGCGCCAGGACAGACTGAAGATTGACTGAGAAGAGATGGCCCCAGTATGACCGACAGCGCCTTTATCAGCACCCGGCCCACCTGCAAACTGAACGGGGAGACCCGGGCCGCATTGGAGCAAGCTCTGACCGGGATGGTGATCAACCTGCCCCTGCACGGCTGCGCCCATGGCGAGCTGCATCTGACCAACTGGGGGGTGCCGGAAGGGCAGCAGGCCCCGGACTTTGTCCTGAATGACCTCAGTCTGGGAGCGGAACTGGAAATCCTGATGGGGCAAGATAATCCCGTGAGCCTGTTCAAGGGCGAAATCACGGCCCTTGAGGAGCGCTACGGTGAAGGGGCGCCGACCTTGGTGCTGCTGGTGCAAGATAAGCTGCACCGGCTGGCCCGTTCCCGCCATTGCCGCAGTTTCGAAGCGCAAAGCCCCGACGATCTGGTGCAAAGCATCGCCGGGGAAGCCGGATTGCAGGCCGACGTCAGCCTGTCCAATCTCACCGCCACCTGGCACCAGTTGAATGAGAGCGATCTGGCCTTCCTCCTGCGCATCGCCGGCCGTTTTGATCTCGGCCTGCGTCTGGTGGGCAACACCTTGCGCGCCAAGGCGGAAGAAGGGGACCCGAACCCGGTGCAACTGAATGCCCAGGACAGCGCCCTGAAAGTGCGCCTGATCGCCGATCTGAATCATCAGCCCACCCAAACCACTGTTAACGGCTACAACCTGGCGGACGACACCGGCGCCGACTTCACCAGTGGGGGCATGGCCCCCGCCCCTGCCGGGACCACCGCGGCAGCCACCTTGCATGATTTGGGCTGGCCCGGTGACGAATGCGTGCCCCAGCCCTTCGCCCGCAGCAGCGCGGAGGCGGAAGCCTATGCCCGAGCCCATTTCCGCCGCCAGGGCAAGCGCTTCCTCCAGGGCGACATCGTCTGCCAGGGGGAACCGACCCTCACCTGCGGCAAGGAAATCGAGCTGTCCGGTGTGTCTCCCCGCTTGCAGGGGGTGTACCGGATCATCCACTGCGTGCACCGGTTCGACAACCTGTCAGGCTATGAAACACACCTGAAAGTGAACAAAGGGGGGTGGCAGCCATGAATGCCCACACGCCCGGCAACCTGCACAGCCTGCAACTGGGGCAGGTGCTCGACAACGCCGATCCGGACGACCGTGGCCGCATCAAGGTGCGCCTGATCGCCAGCCCCATGGAAATCTGGGCCAGCGTGGTGACGCCCTCGGCGGGCAACGGTTACGGCACCAGTTTCATCCCGCGCCTGCAGGAAATCGTGGTGCTGGCCTTTGTGACCCCGGAATTGCCCCTGGTGCTGGGCAGCCTGTGGTCGGGGACCACCAGCCGCCCGGAAGACGCCGACCCGCAGGAAGATCACTACGTAATCCGAACCCCGCAAGCCAGCGTGCTGGATTTCGATGATGGGGACGGCCCGAAGGTAAAGCTCACCACCCGAAGCGGCTTCCACATCACCATCAACGAGGGCAATGGCGGCGAAATCACCATCGAACGAGGCGAGCAAAGCGTCAAGCTCTCTTCCAGCGGGATTGATGTCCGCACCAGCGGCAGCATCAATGTGGACGCCAGCACCGTCACTGTCAATGCCAGCACCGTTACCGTCAACGCCAGCATGTCGCGCTTCAGCGGCGTGGTGCAGGCGGACACGGTCATCGCCACCTCCGTGGTCGGCACCACCTACACTCCCGGCACGGGCAACATCTGGTAAGAGGATTCTACATGACCACCGCCCAGCAACAGCATGCCACCCGCATCAAGCCCCCCTTTTACCAGAACGATGGCCACTGTGGCTTGCACCGTTATCTGGATCCGGATTTCATCAACCGCTTCAAGCAGGATATCCAGCGCCGCCAGTTCCGCCAGCCCCAGTTCACCAGCTGGCTGAACGACGAGCGCCACAGCCGCCACGGGCAGCAACCGGTGCTGCGCCTGCCTCTGCATCGGGCCTTTCATCTGGCAAGCTGCGAAGTGGTGTGCCAACATCCCCTGGGTCAACCGGCCCTGGACCCGCGCCGGATCACCTCTGCCGGGTTTGTGATCCGCAAGCTGAGGGGCGAGCGCGAACAGGCCTGGATGCTGGAAGACGGCGAAGCCCTGGGCTGGCAGAATGCCCCCGCCGAACAGCGCGACCCGGATGTGCACCGGCGCCTGTGCGCCAACGGGGTGCTGCACCAGCGTGCCGACCAGCCCTCCTATTCCGGGGAAGAAGTGCATCCGCTCCACGTGCTGAAAACCACCGACGCCGCAGGCAAGATCCACACCCTGCTCTACGGTTACGTGCCCCTGGGCGGGTTTTACTACCAGCGAGATCCCGGCGGGGCCATTGATGCGCAATCGCAACAAGCCGTTCTCGATGCCGCCGCCGAAGCCCTGCCCTGGCCCTTTGGCTTTCGAAAACCGCTGGATCAGACCTGGCGGACGAAACACAGCCGCCCGGTGGATCAGGGACGGCCCGGCAAAGCGATGTTCGAACTGCTGCGGCTGCTGGTGAACCGCTACCATCTGGGAGAAATCCGGGTGGAAGAGAACGAACCCCTGGAAAAATATTGTTCCCAGCTCTGGTTCTATGATGCCGCCAGTCTGCCCGCCAACCTGCGCCACGAGAACTACAACGACACCAACAAGGCCCTGTTCGCCCCCTATCGCAAGCTGGATCTGTTCAGTTACCTGACCGCCTGTTTTGCCAAGGGCGGCGATAATCCGCTGGTGCGCTGGATTATCCTGCAGGAAAAAGCCATCGATACCGCGGGTGGCCTCGATAGACTGGAGGAGCTGGACAAGCTGCCCGACAGTTCCGGCAGCGGCAGCCTGAAACTCTCTCTCTTTCTGCTGGCTGCGGACGCGCAGGAAATCCGCACCCTGCTGGGCCAGCGCCTGCGGGATCAAACCCTGACCCGGATGCGGGAAATTCCCCTGCCCAAGTTCACCCAGAACGTTGCCGACCTGTACCAGATCGTGCCCTTTGTCCGCTATCGGAACCACCTTGGCCGCGAACAAATCCAGTGGGTTGACGCCAGCACCCGCAGCATCCAGTTCCGGGTGGCCGCACCATTCGATCCCGAAGCCAGCCGCCCTTCCCTGATCCAGATCCCCTCCCTGGCGGACCTGAAACGCGGTCTGGCCAGAGGGGCCGCCATGATCACCCCGGCGGACACCTTCAATCTGATAAACAGCCTGAAGCTGAACAAGGGCGCCGGGCCGGACGCCTTGCCCGACAGCGAGCCGGGCCCGGGACTGGACATCCAGTGGATCTGCTCCTTCAGCCTGCCGGTGATCACCCTGGTGGCCATGATGCTATTGATGATCGTTATCTCGCTCTTGAACATCGTGTTTTTCTGGATGCCCTGGGTCAAGATCTGTCTGCCGTTTCCAAAGATGAAGTGAGGCCGCCATGCGCATCCCGATCCCAAACATGCAAAGCTGGCCCCTGGGTTCTGTCGATGCCGATGGCCGCTTGCCCTGGTCCGCCGACGACCAGAGCATCCGCGAAGTGATGCTGAACATTCTGCTGACCCGCCCCGGCGAACGTCTGCAACGACCGGATTTTGGCGCCGGGCTGCTGAATTTCGTGCACCAGCCCAATAATGAAACCACGCGCAACCTGATCGCGGGAGTGGTGCGCAAATCCTTGGCACAGTGGGAACCGCGGGTGATCGTGGAAGGGGTGGACGTAGCCCCCAGCCCCACCAGCGTGGCGGATGTGCACATCAAAATCCGCTACCGCATGCGGTTTTCCCAGATTCCGGCGGAACTGGGTTTTTCTTTCAATCTGGGCCAACCCGCATAACGGCCAACCGATGAGGACGATTCCATGCCATTACCGGTACCGAATCTAGACGATCGCCGCTTCGAGGATCTGGTGGCCGAGGCCAAAGCCCGCCTCGCCACGCATCTGCCGGAGTTGACCCAGATCGCCCCCGGCGATCCGGTGCACAGTTTCATCGACCTGTTCGCCTGGCTCACCGAAACCATCCTGTACCGCGCCAATCTGATTCCGGAGCGGCTGCGCCGGGTGTTTCTGAACCTGCTGCAGATTCCGGTTCGTCCGGCCCGTTGCGCCCGGGGCGTGGTCTGCGTGGACGCCAGCCCCACCAGTGCAATGCTTCCGCCCTTGCTCACCGACGGCAGCCAGCTGAAAGCGGGCAAGCAGACCCTCACCACCGTGGGCGAACTGCAACCCACCTGCCTGAGCCTGCAACTCATCACCAAGCTGGAAATAAAACCCGCCGGTCTATTGGCCATGGGTCTGACCCTGCAGGACCTGCGGGAACAATTCGGCCTGCGCAAGGGGGAAATCCCCGCCGCGTTCCAGCCGCGCCGGTGCGAGCCGGGCAAGGAAACCCTCTCTCTTGCCGGAACTCTGGACAGCGCCTTTTATCTGGCCTGCATCGCGCCCAAGCAACTGACAAGCCAGCTCCCCCTGCTGCGCCAGAACCTGGCGGGCATCACTCTGAACATCGCAGTAGCCCCGGCGGACGCACTGGAAGGCGACGCCATCCACGAGCTGATCCCGCGCAACCTGGTGTGGGAGCTGGCCTCCACCGATAAAAACGCCGTCCCCATTTACCTGCCCCTTGATGTGTTGTCCGACAGTTCCCTCGGCGGCCGCCAAACCGGCGTGGTGCGGCTGCGGTTGCCCAAAAATGCCACCCTGTTCAAGAGCTTCGCCCCGGCCGATCCCATGTTCAGCGGCGTGGGCGACCAGCCGCCGGAACTGGCGGATGAGGTGGCCGCGGCCCAGGTGGCCTTCTGGTTGCGGTTGCGCTGCCCTGAACACCCCAAGCTCCAGTTGGGCTACCTGGGCCTGAACGCGGTGGACGTCCTGGCGCAGGGGTTCAAGCAGGATCAGATCGTGGGCCTGGGCACCGGCCAGCCCGATCAGGTGATCGCTCTTCCGGACCGCCAAATTGATGCCAACACCCTGCAACTGGACGTGGAAGACAACGGCGCCTGGGTGCGCTGGCAGCGGGTGGATTTTTTGGCTGGCCAGGCGGCTGACGCTCTGGTGTACCAGCTCGATGCCCTGAATGGTCATGTCTCTTTCGGTGACGGCATTTCCGCAGGCCGCCGCCCGCCGCGAGGTGTCCGCATCCGCGCCGCCGCCTATCTTTTCGGCGGCGGCCTGGACGGCAATCTGGCTGCCGGAACCATCAAGGAAATCGTCAATGGCAGCCCCCGCCACAAAATCCGCCATGAGTGGCCGCTGCAAGGCGGCCTGGACGCGGAAACCGTCGAGCAGGCGGAAAAACGCATCCCGCAATTCCTCACCCACCGTAACCGCGCGGTGACAAAGGAAGATTTCAAACGCCTCAGCGAAGCAAACCCGGTGAATCCCGTGGCCCGCGCCGAAGTGAAAGTGGGTTTTCTGCCCGGGGCCCGCATCGAAGCGGCCCGCGACAACGTGCCCGGCGTGGTGAGCGTCTTCGTGCTGCCCCCGGGCGAACCGGCTCTGGGCCATACCCCCAAACCCAGCCAGGGACTGCTGAAAGACGTCTTCAGCTATCTGCTGAACAGGGTGTTGATCGGCACCGAGCTTTATGTCCTCAGCCCGGAATTCGTGCCGGTGGCCATCAGCCTGAAAATACAGGTGCGCGATGCGGAAACCGAGCAGCAAACCTTGCGGGATGTGCAGTATGCCTTGGTGGATTACCTGTGGCCCCTGGCTCCCGGCGGCGGTCGAGGCGAAGGCTGGCCCATGGGCGGCGAGGTGCGGATGAACGAATTGATCACCCAGACGGCACGGGTGGATGGCGTGCTGGCGGTGAATACCCTCTGCCTGTTCAGCAAAGGCAAAAAGGGCTGGCGCCGCCTGAAGGATAAGGAGGTGATCCGCCTGAAGGATTACCAGCTGCCGGAACTGCTCGGCGTGCGGGTGGAAAGCGGCAGCGGCACCCCGCCCCTGCCGGACGGAATCGGCTCGCTGGAAGGCCAGCCGCCCTCCGCCGCAAGCCGGGGCGTACCGGTTCCCGTGATTCCGGATGTTTGTTGACAGGACGCGCCATGGACGTCAATAACACCCCATATTTCCTGCTGCGCAGCGCCGAGGAGTTCGAACACCGATCCGGCCAGTTGCAGTGGAACCGGGCCTTGCAGGCCCTGACCCTGGCGCACGATCAGCGCCTGCGGTTGCCTGCAAGCGACCCCGCCGCCGCGCTCACGGCTTGGCAGGGCAGCACGCCCATGGCATTGGATGGCTTCAATCAGCTGGGCCGCCTGAGCCATGACCGCTCTGCGGTGGAGTTCAACAGCGGGCGTGGTTTTCTGACCCTGCAGGATGGGGAGATGGCGGAGGTGTCGGCGCCAATCGGCATCTTCACCGATATGGCCCTGGGGGACAACGGGCGCCTGGCCCTGCCGTACACCAACGGTTCCAGCGAGCATGGGTTATTGCTGTTTCATCTGGCCCGGCGCTGGCAAGTCAGCTGCGATCTAAGCCGTGACCTCAAAAACACGCCCCTGCCGCCGCCGCGCCGGGCGAGCCTCGATGTCGATAATCAGGTCTGGCTGATCACCGCCCAGCATCTGCTGCGCTGCAGCGGCGAACCCCTGCCCCTGCCCTACAAACCCCAACCGGCCCGCTTTGAACCTGAACGGATCAACCCGCATGCCCTGCAATTGCAGCAGGTACAACCGCTGCCCTCGGGCTGGGAGGCCCTGGCCCTGTGCTGCGATGCCGATACCGTTTACCTTCTGGCCCATGATGGCGCGGGCAAGCAAGCCATCCTGACCTGGCCCCGCAGCCACCGGGCCGACAACGCTTTCCGCCTGTTTCCCTGTGGCGCCGAGGTGCCCTTTGTGATCGATCTGGCCCTGGCGTCCGATTCCAGCTACCCGGTACCCGGGCGGCTGGCGGCGCTGGCTCCTCAACAGGCGGGCGATACCGCCTTCACCCTGCGGGACGCGACCATCCTGGAACTGTGCTGGGATTCGACCGCGGCAACAGGCGCTGCCGTGCTGGTGCATGAACGCTACCCCATGCTGTCCCTGGCAATGCCGCGTTTCGTCACCAGTGGTGATGGCCAGCTCCGTTATCAGGCGGAAGCGGACCCGGATTTCCCGGAAATCAATCCCCGTCCCCGCGAGCTGCATGCCCTGCGCCGGCCAAAATTCCAGCTGAAAGCCACCGCCCTGTTGCAACAGGTGCTGGATTCCGGCCAGGCCGATACCCACTGGCACCGCCTCTATCTGGACGCCAGCATCCCCCCTGGCTGCTCCATCCAGATCGCCGCCCGGGTCTACGCCACTCCGGAGCAACGCGGCAGCGCCGTCCTGATTCCCCAGCCCGAGCCCCTGTGGAATCCGCTGCCGTCGGAACTTCCCTTTGCCAAATCCCTGGCTGAAGTCAAAGCCGGCACCGGCGGCCTGTTCGAAATCCTGCTGCAGCGGCCCGATGGCCCGGTCCGGCGCTTGTCCGGCCGCTACCTGCAACTGCAAGTCACCCTGCGGGGCAACGGCAGCCGGACACCGTGCCTCTATGCCATCCGGGTGTACGCTCCCCGCTTTTCCTATCAGGAAGCGTATCTGCCGGAAATGTACCGGCAGGAATTACGCTTCGATCCGGGCAACAGCACCGGCTTTGCCAACGGCCCCGACACCCGGGAACGGCTGCTGGCCGCCTTTGAAGGGGCGCTGACCCCGCTGGAAGGGTGCATTGCCGCCAGTGCCCAGCTGGTGCACCCGGATTCTGCTCCGCCGGAACACCTTCCCTGGCTGACGGAAGTCCTGGGCACGCCCCTGCCCACCCAATGGCCGGAAGCGCGGCAGCGGCGCCTGGCGCGGGAAACCACCCTGGTGCAGCAGTACAAGGGCACTCTCTCCGGGGTGAATCTGGCCCTGGACATCGCCAGCGACGGCGGCGTGCAGCGGGGTGAAATCGTGCTGGTGGAAAACTTCCGTCTGCGCCGCACCATGGCCACCGTTCTGGGCATCAGCATGGATGACGCCGATCACCCCCTTACCCTGGGCACCGGCATGAGCGGCAACAGCATCATCGGCGACACCCTGATCCTCTCGGAAACCGACGCCCGCGAATTTCTAGCCCTCTTTTCCCCCGAGCTGGCCACCAAGGAAGAGGCGGCGGCGGTGAAGGCCTTTTTCGCGCAATACGCCCATCAGGTCACCGTGCTGCTGCACGGCCGGGGCGCAAGCCTGCGCAGTACGGTAGAGGAGGTGCTGGCCGAACAGATGCCCGCCCACCTGCAGTGGCGGATCTTTACCACCGAACACCCGTTCGTCCTGGGCATCGCGCCCCTGCTGGCGGTGGACACTTTTATCGAAACGACCCCGGATTTCCGCAAGGTCACGCTGGATGACACCTATCTGGGAAAGGAAGGCGTACTGAAAAATCCGGCGGCATTTTCTCCGGCCGATATTAACGCGCTCGAACCCTGATTGCTGAGGAGACAGAATGGATACCGCCGACGACTACCCCACCCTGGAACAGGACGCCACTCTCGAGGAACCCCTGCGCCGGGTAGCCTACGAGGCCGGCATGATGCTTGGGCTGGAAGCCACCCGGGACGAACAGGCTTATCACCGCCGCCGCCTCAACCGCCACCAATACTGGCTGCACGGCTTCGGCACCCTGGCCGGCATGCGGGTGAGCATTGCCCCGGATACCAATCCCGAATCAATGACCGTGCGCCTGCAGGTAAGCCCCGGCATCGGCATCGACGGCCTGGGCCGGGAGGTGCTGCTCCATGAGACCTACTGCCTTAATCTGGGGGAATGGCTGGCCGCGCAGAACGAAGCCCGCCTGCGGGAAGGGTACAACGAGGCCGACAACCTGCTGTGGCTGAAAGTCTGCGTGCGGCAAAAGGATTGTCCGGTGGCGCAACAGCCGGTGCTGGCGCGCAAACTCAACCTGAGCACCGACGCGGTGCAGCCCAGCCGCACCGCCGACAGCGTCATGCTGGAACTGATTCCGGAACTGCCCGAGGCCGACGAAACCCGCTACCAGCCCTGGTCCTGCCACACCCCGGTGCAGGACACCACCCCGACGCTGACCGGCGCCGAACAGAAGACCCTGGCCGATCTCAGCGCCGCCAACGCGGCGGCCGGAGCCCAGCTCAGCCTGCATGCCCGCCTGCTGCACGCCCTCGACAACGGCGGCGTCAGCACCAGGGATCTCAATGACCAGCTCGAACTTGGCGCCCGTCTCCTGCTGGCCCGCATTGCTATTACCACCACCGAGATCAACGCCATTGCCGTGAAACCCGAGCTGATTTCGATCAACAATCTGGTGCGGCCGTTTCTGGTCAGCGCCAGCCAGTTGGCCTGGCTCTCCCGCCAGCCCTGATTACGGAGGCCATTATGAGCGATATTCTCTTTCAACCCTTGGGCAACCCCGTCGCCGCAGGCGAAGGGCTCGACCAAATTGCCGACATCGATCCGCGCCTTACCCGCACCAATTATTTCGACGGCCGCCTGCTCACCGCCGAAGACCTGACCCGGGACCAGCTCTATCTGGACCAGCGGCTGCGGGAACTGGGCCGGGTGCTGGGCAGCGGTGTCATGGACGGCCTGGAGCTCTCCTTCGACCGCTTCACCGGCCTGCTCACCCTGGAAAAAGGCCAGGCCCTGACCCCGGCAGGCAGGGTGCTGGAGCTGGGCAGCCAACTGATGGTCAATCTCGGCGACCGGGCGCTGATTTCGCAACTCAATGACAGCAACTTCCGCTATCTCAACCGGGCCCTGTACGCCGTGGTCCTTCGCTATGTGGACGTGGGCACCGACATCGCCGAAGTCTTCCCCAAGGATCTTGGCGCCCAGCGCGGGGCCCAATACGCCCTGATCACCGAATCCGTGCAGATGGGGCTGGTGCCGCTGCCGGTGCCCCTGCCGCAACAGAGCTCCTTGCAGATCCGTTCCCGCCTGATGCGGGAATTCCTGGGCAACGAGCAGTTCAGCAGTCTGATCCCCGAAGACGCCGTGGCCCTGGGCGTGCTGGCGATACAAAACGACACCCCGCAATGGCTGGATGCCCAACTGCTCCGCCATCCGGTGCGGGCGGAGCCGGGACTGGGAGATTTGCAGGCGGATCTTTCCCGCCAGTACGAACAACTGCTCAGCGATATTCTCAGCACCCGCCGCAGCGGCGGCCTGACCGGGGATTTCCTGGCCACGGACTACTTCTCCCTGATGCCGCCGGTGGGCACCCTGCCCAAGGATGCGGTGAATCCCATGACCGGCCGCCAAGGGTATTTTCCGGAAAATTACCAGGTGGCCATCGCCCCCATCCGCCAGTCCGATGTGGATCTGATCAAGGCCGAATCCCTCAATCTGCCGCCCATCGATCTGAGTAACGGCGAGCCGGTGGATGTGGTGGTGCTGGCGCCCCTGACCAATCTGGATTACGGCCACTATGGTGCCCAGCTGGAACGGGAGCTTGACTCCACCAACCGTCGCCTGCCCCAGATCGATCTGCTGAAACTCAAGCTGTACCCGGTGCGGCCGGTGCATGCCCTGGATACGGACCTGAACGCCTGGACCAATATCTGGGGCCGCCTGGGGGACAACCAGCCTTTCTACGTGCGCCGCCCCACCCGTGCCGCGGAAACCGGTATCAGCGGCATCGTCCTGGCCCTGGGCGCCAGCGTGCCCGCCCCGGCGCAAACGGAAGAAACAGGCAGCAACCCCGCCGACAGCGGCGGACTGGTGCAGGATGAAAATGCCGTTTTCCTCAACCGGATGAACCTGAAAACCTTGGCGGAACTTCGCCGACCCGGCGATGCCGACAGCAAGAAGGCCTTCGACAAGATGTCCGGCAACTTCGGCAAGGATGCCATGATCGTAACGCTCTGCGCCGGCATCTTGATCCGCATCGAACGCCAGTACGACCGCCTGATCTGGCAAACCCTGCTGGCCCTGGCCGATGGCAAGCTGCTGGAAGATTTCCTCGGCGGATTGCTTGCCGCAGACGCCGAGGCGCCAACCCCCAAGGTAGTGGCCAAACTGGGCGATGCTCTTGGTCTTGATGCCAAACTGGTCAAACAGTGGGCCGAACTGGCGCCCTGAATCGAGGAGTAGTCCGCCATGACCATGATACTGCTGCACAACCCGGTGCCCTGCACCCTGGAACCCGGCACCCGCCGTTTCGAGCGGGTGCACATGTTCCCTGGACGCCACTTGGGAGAAGAGGAACTCGACCGCACGCAGGCCTATGCCGATCTGCGTCTGCTCTCTTTGCTGCGGGGCCGGCCGGCCGGAATTGTCTCCGGCCTGGAGATCAATCTGGGGCCCAACGGAGTCGATGCCGGGGTCTTCAGCGTCAATCCCGGTCTGGCCCTGGATGGCAAAAGCCGCGCCGTGGGCCTGTACTACCCGCTGCGGGCGGAATGGCAGGCTCTGATCGAGGACTACCAGATCGCCAACGGCGGCAGCGACCCCACCGGCGTGTATTACCTGCTGCTGCAACGCGCCAACCAGGAAGTGGACAACCCCGCCACCGCCCCCTGCCAGCGCGCCGAATTTGATCCCACCCGGGATATCCGGCTCGTGGTCACCGGCAGTTTGGCGCTCCGGCGCTTGAACATAGCCGCTGACGCGGTCACCAGCACACCCCGGGAACTGATCGAAAACTGGGTCGCCGCCGACCGGGTGGATGCCTGCTTCATGACCACCCTGGGCAGCGCCGTGCCCCTTGCCCTGCTGGCCATCGGCTCCGATGGCCTCGGTGGCTTCAAGCCCCTCTGGCTGTCCCAGGAAGCCGGCCGCTACGAAACCCGGCCTGACAGCGGCTACCGGGTGCTGCTGAACCAGACCAGCGGCGCCCTGCGCCGGGTGATGCAACAGGCTGCGCTCGATGTCGCCGACCCCGGCACGCTGCCGCAATACCTGACCGCCAACCTGCATCTGGACTTTCTGCCTGCCGCCGGACAATTGCCGCTGGAATGGCTGCGAAACCCGGCCTCCACCTCCCCCCGGCTGCTCTGGCTGCCCAAGCATCTGGGCATCGACATGGTGCCGGTGCCGGAAGAAGCCGTGCTGGAATTGATCAACCGCCACATCGCCCGCCGGGTCATTGATCTGCGCCAGCCCGCCGGCGACACGATCCGGCTGCTGCTGGCGGTGAACGAGCCGGATTATCGCGGCAACCTGCTGGATATTCCCCAAACCGACGCCCCGCTGCAAGCCGACATCTACCGCTTCTACATCCGCGCCTACGATGCTTGGCGCAAGTGGTTTGCGCAATTTAAAAGCCTCTATTATCTGGCGTCTTCCGACACACCACCCCTGCCCGATCCCGGAGACGCCGCCCTGGAAAAAACGGTGCGCGATCCGGCTCAGTTCACGCATCTGGATCTGCCCAGGCCGGAACAGCCGCCGGTCACGCCGGAAGCCTTCTACAAAGCCGTGATTGCCCGGGCCGATGCCGAACTGGACCCTGGCAACGCCACCATTCCCTATCCTTTTGACTCAGGGGTCCCTGCGGGGCCCGCTTTTTACAAGCAGTGGCTGGTAAAGGGAACGCCTCCCGCCGTGGAAGATCCCAGCGAGGATGGCCTGCTGATCCGGTACGCCGTGGCGCTGGTGGATCTGGAAGCGATCGAAAACCAGATCCGCGCCATTCGCAGCCGGCTGGAAAAAACCCGCGATCTCTTATTGTTGATGCGCCAGCAGCTGGATTCCCAGACCGTGGCCCTGGCAGCCTTGGCCGGGGGCGTGGCCGGTGACGGCTCCGGTTTGCAGGTGGCGCGCTGGCTTCCCTACGCCAGCCTGGACACCCCGGAAAACCCCACCTCCGCCATCGTTGCCGCCCCGGCCAGTGTCAAAGCCGGCGCAGGCAGAGCCTTTCTTGCCAACAGCGCCAGCCCCGCCAAAGAAACTGCCAGCAGCGGTCTTGGCAGTAATCTGCTGAACACGGCACTGGCTTATACCTCCACCGCCGCCAAAGCCAATATTCTCCTGGCCAGCAAGCCCCAGTCCTTTTCCGCCTTCGAACTGGGAATCAACAAAACCAGGCTCGATATGCTGTCCAACATCACCAAGGAAGCGGTGGCCGCCCCCGCCTTCGAGGCCAAGGAATACCGCTTCGGCGTGATCGATCATATCAGCCCGGAAGTCAACGAATACGCCAAAGCCTATTACGGCATGAAGGATCTGCTGGCCACCCTGACAGATCTCTTCGACCCCACCGACGCCAGCAGCCTGCGCAATGGCTTGCAAAAAGTCGGCCGGGCCGATGAGAAAGGCCAAGGCCCTGGCAAGATCAGCCCCTTCGAACGCAGCAGCCAGCTGGAATCCCCGGAGGTACTCGACAACCTGGCCACCAATAACGCCAAAACCGATGACCAGGGCCAGCCGGTGCCTGCCTCCGACATCACCAAGCGGCGCACATTATTGCTGAGCCAATACCGCTACCACGCCCTGTTCAAGGCCGGCCGGATTCTGACCCAATGGATCGCCATCTGCGAAACCCGCTACAACAGCATCGAACGCAAGCTGCAGGGGAAATTACGGGAACAGTCGACGAAAATCGCCCAACTCGACAAACTGGCCGGCATGATCCGGGTGGCGCGGGAAACCCTGGAAAATCTCGACCGTTTCCGTATCGAACAGCTGGGGGATTACGGCGTGGCCCAACGCCTGCTGGACGAAGACTGGCGCCGGGTTTATGCCATCAACCAGGAACGGACCCGCATTCTCACCACCGCCTTGCGGGGTCTGTATTACGTGCGGGTGCGCAGTACACCGGTGAGCGGGGCCTTGGCTGATCCGCTTGCCCTGCGCTACGGCAGCAGCCGCGACATCGTCCCGGGCTGTGACTGGGAGGCAGACATCGACTTGCCGGATGCCCTTGAACCATTTTTCAACACCGTCTGCGAAATTCCCATGGACGACTGGGCCCGGCTGAAGCCCCTCAAGCTTAAACTGCCGCCGTTCCACCAGTTCGACTACCTGAGCCAGTTGCGCCAATCCCGCTTCAAGGCCCGGCCCACGGCCATGCCCACCAGCGCCGACACCGATACCCTGCAGATCCGCCTGCAAACCGTGCTCCTGCAGAACCTTAGCGTCCTGCAACAGTGGGCCTCCTTCACCCTGCCCGCCTCCTCCGTCAGCAGCCTGGAAACCCAGGCCGGGGCGGCGAAAGTCCTGTCGCTGGAAGATCTGGCCCTCGTCAGTGGCCCCCTGCGCAAAGAAACCCAGGATCTGCGCGATCAATTGGAGCACTGCGTCTCTTGCCTGCTGGAAAAACTCAATCTGCTGCCCGGTTCCGTGCGGTTGCAATGGGGGCAACTGGCGGAAGACGATCGTATCCGGGTGGAAGACGTCTCCTGGTGGCCCGGGCTGGAACAGGCCGAAGCGGACGATTTTAATGTCACCCGCACCGTTGCCGAACTGATCAGCTGGTGCTTCCGCCAGCTGGCGTCCGACGCCTCTGCCAACAGCCGCAGTGCCCTGCGCAATATGGTGCGCGCTGTGCTGATCCATGCCTCCTTGGGTGATCCGCAGGATATCGTGCGCGGCAATGTTTATGTCCCGCCGCGACTGGCCCGGGTGGGCGAGCGGTTGCAGGTTAAACTGAACCGGGCCCCGGCCCCGGGAACCCGCCTGCAATTGCTGGACCCGGAGCAACGGGTGGTGGCAGTGCTGGCGGTGGAAGACCATACCCCGGACGGCACCCAGGTGAACATCATCGATCTGGTGCAATCGGACATCAGCATTAACACCCGTTACAGCGTGGTGGCCAACAAACGCACCAAGGAAACATTGTAAGGATCCCCATCAGCATGAAGCCGCTGCCTTCCGACACCGTTGCCATCCACCGACTGCACATACGCAGAGGGGATGGTCTGGACAATGGCCGGACGCAACAAGAGGCAGCGCGGCTGCGGCAGGACATCGAATGGGCCGACTGGCCGGACGCGCCTGGGGAGAGCTGGGTGTTTATCCGTCAACTCCAGGCCCGGGCACCGAGAGGGCAGATGGTGCAACGGCTGATGCAGGCCGTCCGCGAGCAGGTATACAGCCGCGGGGACGACAACGTGGTGCGCTTTGCCAATCTCACAGACCTGCTGGCGGCCCTGCTCACGGATCTGGTGCAGGGGGCCATGCCCCGGCGCTGGTACTGGCAGCGCTGGGCCCATCTGTTTGCCTTGCCGCTGCCCCAAGCGGTTGCCGACCTGCTGACGGAACATATCGCCCATCTGGCGGCCGTCTGCGCGCGCCTGTCCCGGCATCGGACCCTGGAGCAGGTCTGGCTGGCCCTGGATGAAGCGGGCGCCTGCCGGCTGAGACAAGCGCTGGCCTGGAGAAGCGGCTTTGCCCTGCCGGAATGGAGAGCGGTTCAGAGAGAACAGACACGTACCCCCCGCGCGCGAACGCCAGAAACCCGGCTGTTTATCAGCCATACGGTGCGAAAACGTTGGGAACCCCTGTTGCAACGGCTGCCGGGGCAGGATGGCCGTTATCAGCTCGGCCTGTTGCTTATCGGTCAGGAAGTCGCGCCCCTGATGCTGCAACAGGCTCCGGCCGCTCTCCTGGCCAGGCTGAGCAGGGTCTTTGTCAGCCTTGACCCCGTGCCCGCCGCAACCAGCGGCTGCCAGCCGCCACAACCAGCGGCGCGATCCGGGGAGGCCGGTATTGGCGATGCTTCCATCCCCCCTAGGGCAAGCGCGGCAAGCGAAACAAGGATTCACCATCAGCCCTGGCCAGCTGCTGAAGCCGCTCCTCCTCCGGCCAGGACTCAGTCCTGCCCGCCAGCCCCAGGGGAAACAAGCCTTTTCTCCGGCCAAGCCGAGACAAACCCTGCGGTCCGCCTCGATGCAGGCGCGGTGTCCGCTAACCCCTTCAGCCCCGGGCAAAACACTCCGCACGCAGACAGCCATGCGCAGCCCGCCCTAAGAGCCGGCCAGATGCTCCTTCCCCCTCCACAGGCCCGGGATTTGGCCTTCGCCCGGTTTCTCACTGGCCAGGGCGGCCTGCTCTATCTGCTCAATGTGCTTAACCGCAGCGAGGCGCAGGCCATAATGGAAAATTTCTGGAAAGAACTCCCCAGCGGCTGGGGCTGGCTTTACCGGCTGGGACAGGAACTGCGGCTGGATGAAACCGATCCCCTCGTCGCCTTTCTCGCAGCGCAACTGGGGTTCGACCACCCGGCCGACCTAAAACTGCTGCCGCCGTTGCCGGTTCGCGCTGAGCTGCTGGCGCTGACCCGGCGCTGGTATGGCCGGGCAGGCCTGTGGCAACCGACCCTGCTGCGCCTCACCGCCTCCATCCACGCCACCCCCAGCCATGTGGATCTCTTTGCCCCGCTGAGCGCCGTGCAGCTGCCCGTGCGGCTGGCCGGCCTCGATATCAACCCCGGCTGGCTGCCCTGGCTGGGTCGCATAGTGAGTTTCCATTATGACTAGAACGGAATCCGCAGTCATGACCAAACCTGTACTCAAACTGCTGCCCCCCAGCCAGCGCCAGCCTCTGGGCCCGCTGGTGCGGATCGGCCTGGCCCGGTTCTGGGGCGAGATCATGACCGAGGATACCGAACTGGCAGAACAACTGCTGCAACAGGCTGCCGGACAATTGGGCGTGGAGACCTCTCCCCCTTGGGAGGTCATGCGCGACAATGGCATGCGCCAGCTGGCCAACCTGCCTGGCCCCTTTGGCCGCTGGGCGCGGGAACAGCTGCTGGACCTGCCCCAGGCCTTCCTGCTGGCCCTGGTGGGCAGCGCGGAAACCGATTACCTGGTTACCCTTGCCTTAAGTGAGCTGCAGGCTCCCAATCCCGGCTCCCGCCTCAGCGTGCATCTGGCCCTGACCCTGCTGGACTCCCTGTTCGGCCCCAGCACGCGGGATGCCCTCGATCTGAGCCATTCCCCCCTGGTCAGGGACCACGTTCTGCTGCTGGAAGGATCCGGGCCCCTGTCCCTGCGCCAGCTGCGGCTGGAACCGGCCCTGTGGTCGGTCCTGTGCGGCCGCTCCGCCCTGTGGCCCGGCAGCCGTGCCCTGCCCTTGGGAGAACGGGCCCTGCTGCCCCGGCGCGTCCGCAGTCAACTCCCCCATCTGGCAACCCTGCTGGCAAAAGGCGACGTGCGCGGCTTGGTGATCCGCGGCAACAGCAGCAGCGGCCGCCGCGCCCTGGCAACAGAACTGGCCATATTGCTGGGGCTCACCGCCATCGAGGTGACTCCTGAGTTATGGCAGCAGCCCGCTTTTCCCCTGGCCTGTCAGTTGGCGGGCTGGCTGCCGGTGATCAAGACCAATATCAACGCCGGGGAGAGCTGGCAACTGCCGGCGGTTCAACCCATTATTCCCCATGTCGTGGTGCTGGGCATTAACGACGCCGTGACAGGGCAGGACATGCTGGATCTGGAAGTCGGGATTCCCGGCGAAACAGAACGCCGCGAAATCTGGAACCATCATCTACAGCACCCTGAGCTGGCCGAGCGTGCTGCCTCGGCCCTGCTCAGCGGTCCCGTCATTCAACGGATGGCCCGCAACGCCCGGCTCCGGGCGGAACAAAGCAAAATCCCGCTCACCGATGCCCATCTCGCCCAGGCCCGCCGCGACCTGGGCGCCGAACGGTTGCGCCTGCTGGCACAACCGGTAACGCGACAGGTCACGCGCGAAGCCATCATCTTCCCGGCCCTGGTGGAACAAAACCTCAACGATTTCATCGCCCGGGCCCACCGCCGCGAATCCCTGTGGCACGATCTCGGCGTCACCCTGCAGGCCTCCCGGAATCACGGCCTGCGCGCCCTGTTCGTGGGGGACAGCGGCACCGGCAAAACCCTGGCCGCCAGTTACGTGGCCACTGCTCTGGGCGCCCCCCTCTATCGGGTCGATCTGGCCGCCATCATGAACAAATATGTGGGGGAATCCGAGAAGAATCTGGGTGTTCTCCTTGATCTTGCCGCCGCCGCGGATGCCATGCTGCTGTTCGATGAAGCGGACTCCCTGTTCGGCCGTCGCACCGACGCCAAACAGAGCGGCGAACGCTATGCCAACATGCTCACCAACTTTCTGCTCACCCGGATCGAAAACCACCCCGGCATCGCCATCCTCACCACCAACAGCCGCGAACGCATCGACAGCGCCTTCACCCGCAGGCTCGATGTCATCGTGGATTTTCCCATGCCGGGCTTTCAGGAACGGCTGCATCTGTGGTTCAGCCATCTGGGCCAGCGCAGCCCCGGCGACAACCAATGCAAAACCTTGGCCAGCTACTGCGATTTGAGTGGCGGCCAGATCCGCAATGCAGTGCTCACCGCCGCAGGCTGTGGCACGCCGGATCAGCCGATCAGCATCCAACATTTGGTGGTTGCCCTGCAACGCGAATACCAGAAACTGGGCCGCAGCCTGCCCGCCCAACTCGAACAACTGGGGAGGTAATCCATGTCGACCCTGTCGCCCAGCCTCAAAAAGAAGAAGGCTCAGCGCGCCACCGCGCCCGCCAAGCCGGAAGAAAAAAAGGCCCGCAAACCCGCCTACCTGCGCCGCAAGATGGCAGTGAGTCAGCCCCACGACAAGGAAGAGAAGGAAGCCGATCAGGTAGCCCGTGAGGTCAGCCGCGCTCCCCGCCAGGAAGAACCGGGGCCGAAAGAAGACAAGAAAATGATCTCCAGCAAACCGGTGCCCAGTGCCCAACGTCTGCTGCGCCGGATTAATCGGGTGGTGGCCCGGCAGGAAGAAGAGACCCCGGTGCAGACCCGGTTGCACCGGTCGGTGGAGACCGAGGACAAGGAAAAGCAGCAGAAAACACCCCTGCAAAAACGGGTGCGCCGGAAAACAAAAGAGGAAGAAAACCCCACGGCCCGACGGTTGTTCCGCAAACCGGAACCTGCCAAGCCGGAAGAGGAAAACACCCTGCAGAAGCGGGTGATGCGGGCTGCTGGGGTAGAACAGGAAGAACAAACAGCCCAAGCCCGACTCTGGCGCACCGCGGAACCTGCCGAAAAAAAGCAAACGGCAGCCGGCGAAGCCTCCGCCGAAACTGCGGGCCCTTCCATCGAGGAACGCATCGCCAAAAGCCGCAGCATGGGCAGTCCGCTGCCGGCCTCGGTACTCGCGGAGATGGAGCGCAAATTCGGCCAGGACCTTTCTGGCGTCACCATCCACAATAACCAGGAAGCCGCCGCGCTCTGCAAGGAACTCAATGCCCGCGCCTTCACCGTGGGCAGCGACATTTACTTCGCCTCCGGCGAATTTGCGCCGGACACGGACAACGGCCGTGAACTGCTGGCCCATGAGCTGGCCCATGTAGTGCAGCAGAGCAGCGGCATCAACCAAAAGGTTGCCCGCGCCGCCCAACCCGAAGACAACGGTCAGCCCAACAGCGATAATCCTGCCGCCGCAGCTGCCTATCGTCGCTTACTCACTGTGGATATCCCCGCACCCAAAGCCCAGCACGCAGCGATGTACCGCGAATGGGCCGACGCGGGTCGCCTCAAGCGCCCAAAGGGAGCAAAGGTTGTCCGCAAAACCGCGCAGATTTCCAACTGGATGCAAGCGATCGCTGTCAACGAAACAAAGGTTCGCAACAAACTGCAGGAAAAAAACATTGCCGCTCCCACCGATGCCAACGGTAAAGTGGCACTGACCATCAACGGCAGAGAGCGTCTTGAAAAAACCGTTCCTGAATTAACGGAAACCTTGAAACTTCCGGCCTGGGATCGCCTCGGCAGCCCTCGGCGTTTTCAGGTGGATCACAAGGTCGAATACCAGGTGGCCTCGGAGGATGGCCAGGTTGACTCCATGGTCAACTACGAATTGTTTGATCCTTTTTTGAACCGCTCCAGCGGCGGCGGCTTGATGGTGGCAATCCGGCGCAATGTGCAAAACTACCTGTGCGAAGTGGAACCTTATAAAAGCCGGAGCAAACCTCCCAAAGCCAGTTGGGCCGATGCCGGCAATTGGTTGCGCGACCACACCATTGTTTTTGAACATGTCGAGGGCGGCGGAGGCGGCGTGGCCAACGTGGAGGTAGGCAGCTGGTCGCAGAAGGACATCGAAGCCATCAACCCCCTCGACCGGGCACAGGAAAGTCCCGATCCCACCAAGGGCAATGCCTCCACCTTCGTTTTGGCTTCCGGCAAGGGAGGATTTCAACTTGCCCGCATTCCCCATCGCGCTTCACAAAATTCCTTTGCCGTCCCTGCCGCTGCCGCAACCGCGATTGCAGGTTTCCGCCTAGGGCAGATCACCCTCAACGGCAATGAAGGCAACGCGTCGGTTGGCACCGCCATCGGCTCCATTGAGTCTCGCTATGATCTGCCCGCGCAGTGGACGCCGGAAAATCCGAATATCACCCTGACCCTGAAATCCGCCGGCGAGTATATAGGAGCGCCGGATCAGGTGCCCCCCCTTGATCTGGATTTCAAAGGACTTTCCCCCGTGCATTTTGATACGGTACGGCTGGAAGCGGGGCAAGTCCTGGCGCAGGGGCAGCTGACACCATCCATACCATTATTCAATGCGCCCATCATGGTTACGCTCACCGGCAACGATCTGATGTTCAGTCTCACATACTCAAGCGGACAATTGAACCTGCCGCTTCCCGGGGTCTCCATTGATGACGCATCGGTGATGTTGTTCTATTCCACGGCCCAGGGTTTCGGCGCATCCGGCAGCGTATTTTTCAGCGTCCCCAATCTGGGTGACGGCAATTTGACCGTCGGCGTGGCACAAGACACCGGTTTCAGCGCAAGCGGCGCCTTTGATTTCGACAGCAAACTGTTCGATCGCGCCCGTATCGAGGTCTGGTACCGCAACAAGCAGTTCGGCGGCCAGGGCACCATCGGTATCGACCAGCCCAACAAGATCAAGGGCATTCGCTCGGCCAACATCACCGCCGGTTACAACGAAGGGGTATTTTCCGCCTCCGGCGAAGTGCAACCCAACATCCCCGGCATCCAGCAAGCGGGACTTACCGTTGCCTACTCCGAAGAAGCCGGGCTCACCATCGGCGGGAATCTGCAACTCACCGCCAACCCGGCCATTCGTTCGGGCTCCATTGATGTCACCTTGAATAAGCAGGGCGAAGCTTGGAAGGTGAAAGCCACGGGCACCGCGCAACCGGCGATTCCCGGCATTGATTCGCAGCTGACTGTCAGCTACGACGACGGTGCCTTCACCGCCGAATTCACCGGCGCCTACCAGCGCGGGATGTTGTCCGGCACGGTCACCGTGGGCGCCACCAACTGCAGCGTCGGCGAAGACGGGCGGCCATCCGGCGCCCCATTGCCGGATGGCGCGCTCAACCTTTACGGCAGCGGCTCCGCCACCATCCAGATAGCCCCCTGGCTGCAAGGCACCGCCGGTATTCGCTTCTCGCCCAACGGCGAAGTCACCGTCTCCGGCGAAATCGGCATTCCCAGCAACGTGGAAATCTTCGCCCGCAAGGAAATCAATAAATCCCTGTTCAACATCGCGGTGCAGGTTCCCATCGTGCCGGGCATCGTGGCCGAAGTCGGCGGCGGGCTCAGCGCCGTCGCGGGCATCGGCCCGGGGGTGATCGACGAACTGAAACTCGGCATCACCTACAACCCGGCCCGCGAGGAAGACACCCACGTCACCGGCGACGCTCACCTGCGGGTGCCCGCCGATGCAGGACTGCGCTTGTCGGTGCGGGCCGGAATCGGGCTGGGCATCACCGGGGCCAGCGCCACCGGCGGCCTGGAAATAGGGGGCACCCTGGGCATCGAGGGCGCCGCCGAAGCGGGCGTGCATATCGACTGGACTCCCGGCACCGGGCTCGATCTCAGCGCCAATCTGTCGGTTCATGCCCAGCCGAGCTTCACCTTTGATATTTCCGGTTATGTCAGCGTGCGCGCCCTGGGCCTCAGCGTGTATGACCACCGCTGGCAACTTGCTTCCTACACCTTTGGTTCCGACTACCGTTTCGGCATCAATCTCCCCATTCACTACCACGAAGGTCAGCCGTTCAATATCTCCCTCGATGATGTACAGTTCGAGGTGCCGGATATCTCGCCCAACGACATCCTCAGTGGCCTTATCAACAGGATAGCCTGATGCATACCATCGAAGAATTACTCCGAGCAGGAATCGATGCCCACGGCAGAGGTGATCTGGCTGAAGCAATGCAGCTGTATCAGTCCGCGTTGGAACTGGACGCCGACAACGCGAGCGCCCACAATAATCTGGGCTTCGTCCTGGGCCAGCAGCAACAATGGCCCGAAGCGCTGGCCCATCTGCGCACCGCCTTACGGTTGAATCCGCAATTATCAATGGCTCACAGCAATCTGGGTCAGTTGCTGGTGGCAACCGGACAAGCCGCGGAAGGCATTGACCATCTGGAACGGGCGGTGGCTTGCGATCCGGACAACATCACCGCCTGGGACAACCTCGCCCGCATCCGTATTCTGCTGGGCGATTTTGAAGGCGGCGAATATGCTGCCATCCGGGCGTTGAAATTACGCCCTCACGACCCCCATCTGCTTACCCGCTTGGGCATCGCCCTGGCTGCCCAAAAAAGAGTGGCGGAGGCATTGCAATGTTATCAGCAGGCCATCGCCATAGACCGCAATCACAGCGAAGCGTGGGCCCAATTGGGGATCACCAGATTCCTCCGTAATGATCTGGGCAGCGCCCATGAAGCACTGGAAATCGCCATTGCCTTGAGCCCCCACGATACCAATGCGTTGCGCCATCTGGCGCTGGTGAGTCTGAGTCTGGGCAATCGCGAAGACGCCATCGCGCTCTTCGAACGTTTGCTGGCCCTGCAACCGGAAGACAGCGCCTCGCGGCTGGATCTGGCGGTGATTTTTTTAGCGGCACAACAACCGGAAGTCGCATTGGCGCATCTGGCATTGATCAACGGAGCGCTCACTGAATCCAGCAAATTCCTTTTTTATCGGGGACTGGCCTTACAACAGAACGGGCAGCCGGATTTGGGCAACAGCCTGTTGCAGGAGCTGGCCAAACAAGGCGATGACGCTTACGGTGAAAAAGCCCGCAAGATCTTGCAGATTCACTAGATGCAACATATTGATCCCGTAATTTTTTACGATTGCACGGCATCATGAAGGCGACTATAGTATTGAATTAAGAGCACTACTGCGGTGTTATTGTAGCCTTTTGGGCTCGTTAACGGTGGGAACAATTGAGCGGCAACGCGTGTCCCAGGTCTGAGGGAGTGCAGGAATGAGGCAATACCACGCACGCGTAAGCTGTGCGGCCTCAGGTAAAGTTCCGGCTCTGGAGGAATACAGGCTTCGAGCCTGACCCGTTTAACGGCATCGGCGGTTGGCTGGTGGGAATGCGAGGGCACAGTTGTTGGGTGCCCCCAGCGCCCACCAGCACGCTCGCGACATCCTTACGTTTTTCTTCTCTGTAACGATATTCTTTACGAAAAAAATTGGGTCCGGCAGGCAACAACTATTTGATTTTACTGGTCGGGGCGAGAGGATTCGAACCTCCGGCCTCCTGCTCCCAAGGCAGGCGCGCTAACCAGACTGCGCTACGCCCCGACGGACGATGATGGAAGTTGCTTTATTAGCACTCTGCCCGTAGTGGGTCAAGAGAATTGTTTTTTTCCGGATGGATTTTACCAGTTAGGTTGTTGTTGCAAAACAGCAGCACCGTAAGAAGCCGTAGCGAAAGGACCACAGTAGCAGTGTAACGGTGATTGTTATTTCGCAACGTCTTCTAAAAATGTTGACGCCCTGATATGCACTTGCTATATTGCCCGCGTTCAGTTGAATATCGATCCTGGGTAGCTCAGTCGGTAGAGCAGGTGACTGTTAATCACCCTGTCGGGGGTTCGAATCCCTCCCCGGGAGCCAAGTAAATTCAAAGGGTTACGGCAATCGCCGCAACCCTTTTTTTATTTCTGCTTGTCGTTTTCTCCCCACTTTCTCCCCAGCAAGCAACAACTCACCTCCAGACCCACAGAGCATAATGGTCTACATAATGAGTCACGGAACGGAAACCACCCCGTTTTGCCAATGACTCAAGCTGTGAGTAGGCTTCTTGGCTTATCATTATATTTTTTTTCCGTGATTTCAGCTTTCTATGTCGCGCCACCCGAATCGTTGTGTAAAGCCGCTCCTGGAGATCTTCATCAGCCCATCGTGCAATGAATTTGGTGAGGCTAGATACAGTCGGGGTAGCCAGGCAAGACTGAAAATCAGAAAAAGCCTCTTCTGGCAAGGCCGTAATGCGCTTCGCGAGCCAGGCTGAGATAGCCGGGACATCCCCCTTCTGAATTTGGTAATTCAAGCCCCCCATAGTGTTCCTCCTTTTTGTTATGTTACATGGTAACAAAGTCGGCGCGATATAGCAACAGCCAATGATTGCGAGAAAGAAATTTCTGTATCGTATACATCATACGAAAACACATAACTATCTGAAATTATTATATATTGACTGGATGAGAATGGAGCGCTACCTTGTGATCATATAAGCACAACTAATGACACACGTCTTCACCCAGGAGGAAGAGATGATAGACATCTACGACGAGTTAGCAGCAGCTTGGCCTGCGCCGATCGTGGCAAGACGGGAGGTAGCAAGATTTTCAGGGGGTGTGCTGAATCCACGCACCTTGGCCAACCTTGATAGCGCTGGCGAAGGCCCCCCAAAGATAAAGTGGGGGGAGAAAATGGTCGCCTACCCCACCAAAGGGTTGGTGGAATGGATGAGAAGTAGGGCTGGAAAAACCAAAACAAAGGAGAAATGAAAATGATGGAGATCAGGGAAATGAAAGACGCGCAAGGAAAAAAAGTGCCTGGATGGGCTTTGTGGATTGGGGGGAAAATAGCACTGATATTCCCAACAGAAAGAGCGGCGGTCGCCGCCAAGGAGTTTCTCTTGGAACAACAAAATGCCGAATTCCTGAAAATGATGGAACAGGGGCTGATCAAGGCTTGGGACATGATGGAATTTTGCCAAAAATTGCAGCTAAAACTGGCCCCTCCCCCTTGGCACTCCAAGCTGAAAGCGCCGCGCGGCTAAAAGATGGCCCCCCAGATCTTACAGTTGCTGGAGATAGAGCCGCCGGCCGAGTTGGCGGCGGCTTTATCGGCCGATTTTCTGGACCGGCTGCGGATCGCCAACCCGCCGCCGGTCCGCATCGCCATCCCACCAGAAATCGCAAGCTGGGGAGGCTATTGCTCGGGCGGGGAGTATGCCGAAAAAGGAGAGGTGGTAATAGCCGATTGGCGCACCACCCCAGAATGGCTCGTACAGCAAAGAATTCAAGCGGTTTACGTCCACGAGACCGCGCACCGCCTGCTTTCTCAGGCCCAGGCTCGCGAAATAGAAAGCCATGGGATTGAATTTTTCACCCTCCTTCTCTTTCTTTTCCTCCGGGCAGGGACCAAGAAAGGCGACCGTCCATGGTTGATTTCGGCTGGCCTGTATGACTGCCAAAATTGTCTAGAACCGCGAGGGGTTGAGGGCGTGCCGTCGCTTGGGGAATCGATTGATTTTGCCCTAGAACTGGCCCTTGAAATTGCAAGTCAAGAGATCACAGCAGAGCAAGCCGCAGAAGAGATTTGCCGTCGGGTAAAAAAGTGGAAAGCCGAAGAACCAGAGCGCCGCGAGGCGGCGAGGGAAAAACAGGAAGCGATACAGACCGCCTTTGCGACCGCCCACGACAAAATTTTCTGGTGGCGGGTGTACTTCTTCGCTTCCTCATTCCTGGGCGTCGTTTTTCTAATTTTGGCAATTAGCATGAGGTGAAAAATATGTCCGAGAAACTACAAAAACTTGAGGAGCGCCGCGCGAAAATCGCGGCCGAAATTCAAAAAATAAAAGGACGGGGGGTGGCGGCTGCTCGCAAAGCAGACACCCGGCGCAAGATCATCTTGGGCAGTCTGGTTTGGGGGATGGTGCAGCGGGGGGAGGTGGTTGATAAAAATGGCCTCCTCGCTGCCTTGGACAAGTCACTTTTTCGGCCCCAGGATCGCGCCCTCTTTGAGCTGCCGCCTCTGCCCCCGCAACCCCCTGAAAGGGGGTAATGCGCGCACTTATACATTCGGCTGCGCCGAACGTTTTAAGCACGCTCTGCGAGGCCTAAGGAAAAGGGAAAATGCCAACAAAAAATCCATACAGCTTCAAGGCCAAAGTCGTCAAGCGGAGTAAGGGGAAATCTGCTGTGGCAGGGGCGGCTTACCAGGCTGGAGAAAAGCTTATTGATGAGCGCACTGGCCGCAGGTGCAACTACTCAAGAAAAAAAGGGGTGGTGCATTCTGAAATTCTGGCACCCCAAAACTCTCCAGCCTGGGCAATGAATCGGGGAGCACTCTGGAATAGGGCAGAGAAGGCAGAGAACAGAAAAGACGCTCAAACCGCCAGAAAATTTATATTGGCTCTCCCAAAGAGTTGACCCACGAGCAACGCCAGAAGTATGCCCGAAAGTTTATTCAGGAACAGTTTGTCGCTCGGGGCATGGTTGCTGACTTTTCAATTCACCTGCCTGATGCAGGGAAGAATCAAGACAACCACCATCTCCATCTAATGTTAACCATGAGAAACATCGGGCGAGCAGGGTTTGGAAAAAAGAATCGTGATTGGAATAAAGTCTCGCTGCTTGAAACATGGCGCGAGCAGTGGGCGGTGTATACCAATCGTGCCCTTGAGGCACAAGGATTTGAACCCACATGGGATCATCGAACCCTTGAAGAACAAGGCATTGAGCGTATCCCACAAATCCACCTTGGCCAGGCCGTGCTTGAAATGGAAGCCCGAGGAATCAAGACAGAACGGGCAGAAAGAGCACTTGAAATTCACCAGGCCAACCTACAGATCGAAGAACTAAAGCAAGTTGAAAAGGAAATCCGAGATGAACGCCTTGGAGAGAGTCGAAAGAGCCCGGAAAATGCCCGAAGAAATCGAAACCCTGCGCCAGCAGTTACAAGTGGCAAATCAGAAAATCGACAATCTGCAAAAACAGATCGAGGCCATGGGCAAAGCTCTCAAGCGCCACCTACAGCAACACCAGCAGTCAGCAAAAGGTCAGAGCAACCTGCTCGCCCGGCTTCTTGGCCGGTGAGCCATCCACAAGGAGAATCAGACATGCTTTCAGTAGAGGAACAGCAGGATTTTTTGCGTATTCGCCGCGAAATGGCCAAGCGGCAGGCCGAGGAAATTGTCCGGCGGCGACAAGAGTTATCTGAAGAGCAAAAAAAGCGTTTCGAGGAAATGGTCCGACGGGTCGAGGCAACCTTCAACAAGCGACCTGATCAGCTTTTTTGGGAAGATTACTTTGCCATGGATTGCCTCTCGGAATTGCGGCAACGCAAGCAGACCGCCGAGCAGGCGGATTGGCAAAAAATAGAAGCCAAGGTAATGGCAGGCCTTTTGCTGGATGGTGCTTCTGTTGTTGACGTCGCCGAATTGCTAGACGAAGCCGGAGTGTCGACAGCGGCCACCTCGCCCGATGGTCAAGCCACAGGGGAGCGGACGGCGCTGGAATATTTGAAAACCCTTGCATCTTCAAGTCCTGAGTTGAAAGACGCGATCGAGCAGGCGGAAGAGCGACAAAAAGACGAGGAGCGAGAAAGGCGGTCGCGGCCGCTTTCCGACGCTCCCGAGACAACAGGCCCACGGCCTGAAATGTAAGGAGGAAAAATATCATGAAAAAAATAACCCCACCAACCCATGAGCAATGGCTGGACTTTTGGCACAAAGCTCTGTCCCTGGCTACCTGCGAAGCAATCCCTGATGCAATTTTAGACAATTATACCCGCCACCGCCTAACGAGTTTTCTGTGTGATCAATCGTTTGAATCGGGCAAGCAGGAAAGGCGGCGAAAGAAAAGGATTAGCGGCAAGCCGACGGACACTTTCCAATAATGAATGGCGCAGTGTCAGCATATCTTTTGCGAGGATAAGGCAAGAAAATGCGATTTGCAGACAAAATGCTGACGTTTGAACAAAAAATATACCGGCAGTGTACTGGTAAGGGTTTGCTGTCGATTTTTCCCCAGATATGCTTACGCTTACGTGGGGGGGGAGGGGTGATAGCCAAAGCATGTTTTGCGGACGCAACCCTTCAAAAAGTCAGCAACACGTCAGCATTTTAAAAGAGGCGTAAAAATGGCTCGAAAACCGAAACAAATTTGTCTCTTCAAGAATCTATCCTCCGAGGCTCTTGACTACGCAAGGGTTTCCTTTGTGGCCCGGCGCAGGAAGAGAGCTGGCGAATGGCGCGGCATGCCCTGCGTACCGCCGGGGAGTCTGCTGGAATCTGTCATTTCAGAGTTCCACGAAAAAACCAACATCGCGTTGGAAATCCCTCTCTGCACCTTCTTCCATTACGTGGCCGGGGCGCTCATCACCAAGGGTTCTAAGATACTATTCCAAGGGGAGGCGATCGAAGCAGATTTTTGGTCGTTGGTACTTGCCCCTTCCGGCGCCGGGAAAACTTGGACCGAAAAAAAGATTGGGAAAGGGCTAGAGGGTGTTGTCCCGGTCATACAGTCCGGTGCGGCATCGGCAGCGGCGTGGCTCCAGGAGTTCGCCGAAAATCCGCGAGCCCTTTGGATTCGCGACGAGTTTTTCCAGTTTTTAAAGGGCATCGAGCAATCCGGTGGACCGCTGGCAGACCTGAAAGGATATCTTTTGCAGAGCTACGACAACTCCACTATTGAGCGAAAAACCAAAAAGGATGTAATCACCATCGAGAAACCGGTGCTTTCGTTGTTGGGCTTCACCGCCCTGCAGCCTTTCACAGATGGCATGTCACCGGAAAGTCTGCTAGACGGGTTTGCGCAGCGGTTCGGGTTTGTCCTGGCTATGCCAGATCCGGCAAGACCATGGAGGAATTTCCCTTCCTGGAGCGTAAATTCGGAGGACTGGGCAATGCGCTTCAATTCTGTGATAGAAGGGCTGTTGCCAGAATATCAGGCTTCACCCGAAGCCGAAGAGGCTTTTTTGACAGCTTTTAAAAAATTGTCCGGCGGACAAGATCTCGATGAATCGTTTTTCCGGCGGGTGATGTGGCGCGGCCACAAATATGCGCTCGTTTACCATGTGATCAGGGGTCTTGCGGCCGAACCTGAACTCACCAAGGAAGATTACGGCTGGGCTGCGCGCTTGCTTGAGATGCAGCTTGCCGACGCCGCAGAGGTTTTGGAAAGGTGTTCACGAAGCGATATTTCACGCGCCATCGATGCGGTTGATGAAATTGTGCGACGTTTACAGGCCGCAGGGGAGCCTATTACCGCTCGGGCCGTACTTGGCAAGACAAGGCTCATAAACTCTTCAGCCATGGCTCGTTTTGTTTTCAAGGTTTTGGGTGTCGAGGAGGCTGTGCAGCGTCCCCGGAAGCAGTCTCAACTCGCTGCTGCCTGAGCGCCGCCCTTGCGCTATGCGCGCTTGCAAGCCCTGCGACTTTTGGTCGTGGGGCTTTCTTTTTCCTGGAAAGGGAGGGTGTCCCCTGGCGGGGCCTCCCTCTGGGGGCATGAATCTTTAACCGGCTTCACGGCCTGATGGCCGAGCGCCGGTTTTCTTCGACTTGTTCATTGGTTGACGGCACTGAGGCCTTCGGCCTAAAAAAGCGAAGCGTTCAGTGCAGGAAACGGGAAGGCCTGCGCGAAGGGATGTGGCCGCTGCGCGGACGCGCTGAAGGCCACTGCTGACCTGACCAGGAAAACACGCCCCTCGAAGCCAAAAAAGCCCGGCGGGGCCTTTACGTGCGTTTTTGAATCCTTTTTATTCCCCCTTTCAAAAGCAAAAAAAGGCTGGCAGGGCGAACCTGTACCGGCCTTGCAAGCGCGCATAGCGCAAGGATTTCGGCGTCCATACCGGGTTAAAGATCAAGCTGATTCAACTTGTTGAGCCATAAGTTCCAACGGAAAGTCAGTAGTAAACCAACGAAATGCACCATAGCAGAATATTAAACCCAATCCATATACAAAGATGGTTGGAAGCGCAGCTAGGATGTTAAGGGCACCAAAAAAGGTTTTTAAAGGTCTCAGCTGCTTTTTGAGTCTACTGGAGACATTAATTTTTGTGCCTGTTGAGAGAGTGACTCCGTACAGGTAGGTTACAGTGTTATTGAAAAAAACCCTTTTGGGCAATTTGAGCTTTACCAAATGAAATTTTGAAACTGCGCCAGTAGTCAAATATGAGTCTATTTCGTTTGGAACGACAACATTTTCAATATAGCCGTTATTGCCAGCAAAGCGGAGATATTGATATGCGACATTCCCGTCTGATCTGTTCCCAATTTCATGCGGTCCGGCCATTTCCAGCCCTGAACTTAATGTGAATATTTCTGCTGTTGCCATAGCCGTTGCCTCACAGATTAAATTACGCCCGAACGGGAAGAATTACTTATTCTGGTCATGATCGTATAGGGGAAACACGTGGTCAATCATTTTCTTCAAAATCCTGCATTCCCACCAGACAAAACTTTTAAAGAACGGCTTCCAATCCTTTACGTTCGATAAGATTAAGCAGTTTCAATGACGGACCGCTTGGTTTCTTGTCGCCAATCTCCCACTTCTGGACAGTAGAAATACTGGTGTTCAGCACAGCAGCAAAGACAGCCTGGCTGACGTGTGCCTTTTCCCGTAACTGCTTGATCTTTTTAGGGAGCATTTCATGGACGGCGAGGCCACACAGGGCTTCGAATTCACACATGCGACGCTTATCGATCAACCCAATTTTGTGCAAGCCATGAGCGGTCTCGTGCATTTCCTCAAGGATTCTACTTTTCCGTTTCGCCGTTGCCATCACACACCTCCATAATTTCCCCTGCAGTCAGAGCAGCCGCCAATTGGGGCTCATTAAACCCGAGTAGTTCTTTCGCCACTTCCTGGAAGAATTTCAACTCGTCCTTGTCAATGTTTGCGCGTTCATTTTTTTCGAAGCCATACATGAAAAACCATCGATCTCCTCGATTGGTCGCAACAATGGTTCGAGCACCACCACTTTTTCCCCGGCCAGGCAAGGCAATACGTTTCTTTACCACGCATCCGCCAAGGTCTGCATCGACAAGCCCTTGCGCCATTTCAAGAACCGCACGATAGAGAGCGCCGTCAGACAAGGCACTTTTGTGCATCCACCGGGCAAACGTGCGGGTCTTGAAGATTCTTTTCATGATTTACTATATCACCTGGTGCAATAGTTTGCAAGGGGAACCCCTAAAATTTACCGCTGCTTCAACGTGATCGTCGGTGTAACTGTATCCAAGGTTGCCGCAAGTGTCCGCGTGGCCTGCCGCAAAGAATTTTCTCCCAGGTGGCTGTACCTGGCAGTCATGGCCAAGGTTTTATGCCCAAGAAGCTCCTTGACCGTATAAAGGTTAACCCCTGCCTCAACCAGCCAGCTTGCGTAGGTGTGTCGCAGAGTATGGAAACAAACTTGCCGCCGGGGATCTTCAATCCCGGCATTGAAGCCTAAACGAGCGACCACCCGAGCAAAGGCTGCTGACACTTCCACGATCTGCTTTCCCAGCCGATCACGAAAAATAAGCCCGCCATCAGGGGCTTCAGTTTCTCTCCCCAGCAACATCATATTAACGGCCGGGCTCATAAAGGCGGTGCGGGTCTTGCCGTTTTTGGTATCCACAAGCAGCAATGTCTCCCGCTCAAAATCAATGCAGTCCCACGTCAGAACAAAAATCTCCCCGGCACGGAGGCCACAATGCAAGGAAATAAGCGCCATGTCGTGGAGCTGGCAGGAGGTTCTTTTTAATTCCGTGAGCAGACGATCCGCCTCAGATCGCGAAAGAAAGCGGATTCGTTCGTTCTCTACCTTCATTTTTTTTACATCTCGCCCGGGCCAGTCACCTGCAACAATTCCTTCCCGGCGGGCAAAATTCCAAACTTGCCGGATCACGGCTAATGCGTGATTGATGCTTGTGGGAGTAAGCGGACGCGGCTTGCTTTTTTGGGGCGCAGTGTCCTGGCGATGGCCAGCACGCATATTGCTTTTGATTTTATCGAGGTGAAAAGGAGCGATTTCGGAAAAGGGGAATTTCCCGATGACAGGGGCAATCCAGAGACGGAACAATCGTTCCTCGGAGCCCCAAGTGTCGGGCTTCTTGTGGGCTTTGGCGTGGGGAAAATAAGCGTTTTCAAAAAACTCCGCAAAGGGGATAGCTGTCCGCCGGTCAGCCTCTTCCTGGGCGGCCTCTTCGAGCCGCCGAACTTCTTCAATTTCTCGGGCCTCTCGAAGTCTTTGTGGGCCTTCTCCTGTCCAGGCAGCTCGTTTTAAACGAGCAAGTTCTTCACTTGCCCGTTCGGCGCTCCAACCTTCGGTTGCCCAGCCCAACCCTTCTTCCTGGCGCTTGCCGTCCTTCTGGTAGCGAATGGCATAATACTGATCAAACTTCACGCCGTGCTTACGGATTTTGTGCTTATAAAATCGCACCCCCTGGAAGGGTGTTTTGAACCACTCTACCGCCATAGCTATTTTCTTCTCCCCATCCTCTCCCCACATTTTACCTGAATGCAGGTGATTTTACATGACGACATGGGAAGTATTATCTTCGGAAAAAGCTTGTAATGTCAAGGGATAAATGGTTTTCTATGACGGTTTATGAATGTGGATTTAACGGACTGTTAATCACCCTGTCGGGGGTTCGAATCCCTCCCCGGGAGCCAGAAAGTAATCCGGCAAGGTCCGGTTAAACCCATTAAGCCCACGCCCCATAAAGGTTGTGGGCTTTTTTGCGTCCGGTAGTGTCCGAGGAAAACCGTTGCGATATGGGTAAAATCATGGGTAAAGGCCTTACCCATTAAATCCTTATGGGCCTAAAGATCAAGCACTCAAGAAAGGCGACAAAATCTCCCTCATCGGTTTCGAGACCTTTTCCGTCACAAGTCGAGCCGCGCGCCAAGGGCGAAACCCCCAAATCGGTAAGCCGATGAAAATCGCAGCAAAAAAGAAAATAACAGATCCTCATCCGCGAAAGATTAAAAACCGACGAGGGATTTCCTTGGTCGGTTTTTTGTGGAACGGATTCTACTTCTAAATGCGTCCCCACGTGGTGAAACTGGATAACATCCCAGAGTCTTGAAAGATCAGTCACAGCTTGCCCCATGAACAATCCTCACTTTTCTTTGCTCCCCCTTGTCTCCATCGTGACTAAAGTCACATCAGACGATGACCTCGGTCATTGTCCCCATCTTCCTTCTATTGCTATGAGAGACAAAGGCATTGTGCCTGCGATTTGTTTTTCAATCTTCATTAAGGAGGAGAGAGATGAAAAAAATGTACACGGTTCTTGCGGCAACCGCCTTCTGTTCATGCCTTGCGGGTGGACTGGCCTTGCCGGACAAGGCCATCGCCGGTCCACAGATTGATTTTGGCGATAATGGCTACCTGCAGTTTGATTTGAAATTTCAGGGGATCATGGATTACACGGATTTCGGTTCAGGCAAAAATGGCGATGAAAACAGATTTGACCTGTATCTCCGTAGGGCAAGGCTCGTCTTCACCAGTATGTATGATGACACCTGGGGCGCCAAATTTCAGACCTGCGGCGGCACCAGCGCCACCCGAAACCTTGGCGGCGGTGGCTATGAAACCAACAACTCCAACAGCAAGACCAATTCCCAGATCAGGCTGGTTGATGGCTATCTGATCGGCATGTTCGACGATGCGTTCAATATCAAGATCGGTCTGACCAAGATTCCTCTCACCCGCGGCAATCTGGACGAGTGTTTTTCTCCATTAAGCCATGAAAGATCCATGTTCGTCTATTCTCCCTATGGCACGGACGCCACCAAGAACAGCCGGGACATGGGCTTTGTGGCAACCGGCGGTTTTTTTGATAGCCATCTGAAATACTGGGGCGCAGTCATGGAGGGCAGGGAAGGCACTTCCGAGTGGGACAACCCGTTTAACAATAATACATACACCACAAGCGGCGAGCCCAGGAGCAATCTGGAATATGTGGCCAGGTTGCATTATTCATTCCTGAAGCCTGAACTCAGTCCTTCTGCTGGCGGATACAAGGGCACCTATCTGGGTAAAAAAGGCCAGGTCTTGACCATTGGCGTTGCTGGAGCATACGAGGCGGATGCCGCATATAAAAATGTAATAGCCAATGGTTATGGCGCCACGGTTGTCGGGGATGACACCGTTGATTACAAGGCCTATACCACAGACCTGTTCTTTGAATACCCCTTTGCAGACGGCGGGGTGCTGACGGCCACAGCCCTCTATCTGAAAGCCGATTTTGATGATGCCTATAAGACCACCACATCCGTTGCCGATCTGAATACCATAGTCGGGGGCTTGAATGGCCAGAAGGAAGGTTATTATGCAAAACTTGGCTATATTCTCCCTGTTACTGTCGGCGCAGCAGGCAAAATCCAGCCCTTTGCCCGTTATGAAAATTTTGATGTAGCGTCTTTCGCCAACGTCAAGGATCAGAATATTCAACAATTTGGCATCGGCGCGAATTACTTTGTGCTGGGAAATGAAAAGGTGCGCTTTACCCTGGAATATTACAATACCAAGTTTGACAAGCCCACGATGCTTGGCGATTATCTGGACCAGACCGTTACACATGCATCGTATACCAGCTACAACACATATACCGCCATGTTCATGGTGGTATTTTAACCATGATGATTCCCTGGCAGCTCTTCCGTCCGACAAGCCGGGAAGACCTGCCCTCCCACGTTGCAGTTGGGAGTAAAAAACCGGCAGAACAACCCAACAGGAGAAAAAATGAAAAAAATAATCCTCTTCGTCGCGCTTGGTCTGATCCTAAGCAGCACGGCTTTTGCCGAAGAGCTGGTCGTGCATCTTACCTCCGGCAATGCGGTGGTGGTCCAATACGCCGGAACCATTCAGGGAGTAACCTTCCAAGGGAAGACCGATGCCATAGCAGGTCTGGACATGCCAACCGCAACCAAGTCAGCGGCCAATGCCAAACAACCGGCCGCTGCAGAACAGACTGTTAATTGTCAACCGGCACAGGTTGCAGCCAAAAAAGAGGAAGGCCGCTGGCTGCGTTTTAAATGGGCGGAGCCTAAAACCGAAGATTAGGAGCCGTTGACACTGCTACCGTTTTTACCACTTTTGTTGCAACGGCTTAAGCGCCTGGCGGCAAGTAACGCGGCCAGCGTTGTAAAAAAAGCTATTCAGGGCGACGGCCCTTTGTAGTATCACTTATCTCCTTCCCGGCTGGTCTCCCGCGGCCAGCCGGGGCCTTTACCCCAGACAAAAAAATCCGGCGAGAACGGTGCTGCGGAACCCTTGCGGATTAGGATGTTTTTAACCACGGCACCAATCAGCTTGGGTCGCCCAGACCCTGCAGCCTGGCAGGGTCTTTCAGTATGATCCGCGATACTTTCCCCGTGCTCACCGTATCCAGAAGCCCCTCATTCTTGAGCTTGGTCAGACTGCGGGAGACCACCTCACGGCAGGTTCCCAGCCGACAGGCCAGTTCGCTCTGGGAAAGGCGGCAAACCGGGATCTTGTCCTTGTCCGGTATGGAATTGGTGAGCAGGATCTTGATCAGCCGCTCCTGCACGCTCTTAAAGGTAAAGTCCTCCAGCAGGGTTGCGTAGGCAGCCAGCTTTGAAGAAACACAGGTGATGAAATGCAGGGCGAGTTCATGATGCTTGGTCAAGACCCAGTCCAGATCCCGACGCGGCAGACAAAAAATCAGGCTGTCGTCCTGAACCAGGGCGTTGGCAAAGGCTCTGCCGGCAAACAGGTTGGCCAGACAGAAAGCCTGCCCCGCCTCGACATGCCAGAGAGTTACCTTGCGGCCATTGATGTCGCTTTTATAGATCTCCACCAAGCCCATCTCTACAATGTAGAGATGCTCCATGGGGTCGTCCTGGTAAAAAACATGCTGGCCGCTGCGGAATTTCTTTTTCCGGCAACGGACCAGCAAATCCCTGAGCGCTTCGTCCGAAAGGCAGGAAAAACCGGGGATCGTTTGCAGAAAATGATAATCCGGACCATTGACCATTGTGTGTTCTCCTGAATGCACTTCCGGACGTGTATCTTGGAAAGTCCATGGCATAACGGCGCTCTAGCAACGGCGTCTTTAAACGACAAAAGCAAAGAGGCCCTGGTGCCCTATACGCGACACCTGTTTAGGAGCCGTTACAGAATAACTTGTACAATTCTGGGCGTTTTCTTACGGCTCCTTATTTTCTCCTTATTTCGGGAACTATACCCGTTTTCATAAAAAAACTTACAAAAATATGTAGATGTATTGGCCAGGCCCGGCAGATAGGCCCCGGCTAAGGAGAACAGCTCATGGAAAAACCAGAAGACGGGCGCTGCGAAAGATTTCCACGGTTCACCCCGTGCCAGGAGATGTATGTGTTCCATAATGAGGTCGGCAGGGTTCTCGAGATCAGCATGGACGGCGTATCATTTACATACATTGCCGACCCCCTGCCGCCTGAAAAATTTCCGGCGGCAGGGATGCTCTTTACGCACGGCGGCAAGCATATTCAGGAAATCCCCTTTGAGGTCATTGGCGATCACGTCCATGGCCGGTTTTTTTCAAGCCACTATTTTATCAGGGAAAGACAGATCCGCTTCGGCGAGCTGTCCGCCGGGCTGGTCAAACAGCTGGAATGCTTTATCCTGGAAAACGCGCACATCCCTCAGCTTTCATACGATGCGAGATACATGGCGTACAAATCCGTTTATGCCTCCACCGGGGCTTCCGGTCTTGGCGGCACAGCGCGGGAGCGGGTCGCGGAGGAGAACACAGACGCACAGTTGGCTCGATGCAGCGGATATCCGGAAACATAGGCCGCCGGCGCCCGCCATGATCCTGCAGACATAACGCCATAATACCGAATTGCTTGCCGCTGCTCCGGAGAGAAAAAAGATATGCTGCTCACCTCTTTTACCGTGGAATTTTCCAACGCCGCCTGCCGGCCCGAGGCGCAGGCCCTGCATTGCCTCGCCCGACTCGGTCAGAATGTAGGGAAGGCCCTCCCCTACTTGAATGCCGTACTGGGCGGCTACACCTATATCAAGGAGCCGCCCTCGCTCTCCTTCCATTATTCCCAAGGCAAGCTCATCACCGTGGATGCGGACAGCATCGCCATCAACTGCGTAAGGAGCCCAACCGAGGCAAGGGAAATCCTGGCCTGGCTCCAGCGGGAAATCAACGCGGCCTGGGAAAACCGGGGGGAGATTACGCCCAAATATTCGGCAGCCCCGTGGCCAAAGCCTGCGGATATCCTGAGACTGCTGCCCAAGACCGATTGCGGCCAATGCGGCCTTTCGACCTGCATTGCCTTTGCCTCCATGGCGGCCGAGGGCAACAAGGGCGCGGAAGATTGCCCGGTTCTGCCGCCCATTGCGCGAAAAGAGCTTGCCACCTACCTGAGCCGTTTCCATTTTGATGGGCAATGACCCGCCGATTCAGCCGGTGTCCGCCCTGAAGAGCAAAAACGATGAGGGATACCTGGTCTCGCCGCGTAGGCGGATAAATAGGTCTTGCTTTTATCCGCCTACGCGGATATATTAAAACATAGACCTTTCCAGCCAAGAACACCTTAACCTGAACGCGCCCAGGAGGGCATATGCAGACAACAGCCCAATTTTTCAAAGCCTTATCCGAGGAACCCCGCTTGCGGATTCTGGCCCTGCTTCTGGGCGGCGAGCTCTGCGTCTGTGACCTGATGGGTGTGCTCCAATTGCCGCAATCCACGATCTCCCGGCACCTTGCCTATCTGCGCAACACGGGCTGGGTAAAAGGCAGACGTCTCGGGGTCTGGATGTATTACCGGCTGGCCGAGATGGAGACCCCGCTTGCCAGGGAACTGGTCGAGCTGCTCACCAAGAGATTGATCGAGCTGCCGGACACGCAGCAGGACTACGCATCCCTGGAGGACTTCCGGCGCACCAAGAAAAAATGCGCCTGATTTTTTGCCGCGCTCATCCGCCTAAGTTGACAGCTAACATAACACTGGAGGCAATCATGCCAAGCACCGAAAAAAAATTGAGTTTTCTCGACCAGTACCTCACCCTCTGGATCTTTCTGGCCATGTTCATCGGGGTGATGACCGGCTATCTCTATCCGCCGGTCACCGAGATCATCAACTCCTTCCAAATCGGCACCACCAACATCCCCATCGCCATCGGCCTGATTTTGATGATGTATCCACCCCTGGCCAAGGTGCGCTACGAAAAGCTCCATGAGGTCTTCCGGAATTTCAGGGTGCTCATGCTCTCGCTGGTGCAGAACTGGATCATCGGCCCGGCCCTCATGTTTCTCCTGGCCATCACCTTTCTTTCCGGCCACCACGAATACATGGTGGGCCTCATCCTCATCGGGTTGGCCCGCTGCATTGCCATGGTCATTGTCTGGAACGATCTGGCCGGCGGCGACACCGAGTACTGCGCCGGGCTGGTGGCCTTCAACTCCATCTTCCAGGTGCTCTTCTTCTCGGTCTACGCCTGGTTTTTCATCTCCGTGCTGCCGGAGTGGTTGGGGCTGACCGGCGCGGTGGTGGACATTTCCATGGGGCAGATCGCCGAGTCGGTCTTCATCTATCTCGGCATCCCCTTCCTTGCCGGGATGCTGACCCGCTTTATCGGGCTGAAACTCAAAGGCGAGGCCTGGTATCAGGAAAAACTGATCCCCAGGATCAGCCCGTTTACCCTGGTCTTCCTGCTCTTCACCATCATGGTGATGTTTTCCCTCAAGGGCGAATACATCGTGCAACTGCCCTTTGACGTGATTCGCATCGCCATCCCGCTCACCGTCTATTTCCTGGTCATGTTCCTGGTTTCCTTTTTCATGTCCATGAAGGCGGGGGCCACCTACGAGCAGTCCGCCACCCTCTCCTTCACCGCCGCCTCCAACAACTTCGAGCTGGCCATTGCCGTGGCCATCGGTGTGTTCGGGATCAACTCCGGCGTCGCCTTTGCCGCGGTGATCGGGCCGCTGGTCGAAGTGCCGGTGCTGATCGGTCTGGTCAATGTGGCCCTCTGGTTCAAGAAAAAGTATTTCCCCTTTGCCAAGAAAACCCCCACCGGCGTCTGCCATGTTTCCTGCAAACCGTGATCGAAAAAAGAGGTGAACGATTATGTCCGATTGTCCGCTCGACCCAGAAACCCTGGCCCTGGTCTCGCTTGCCGCCAACATCGCCGCCAACCACCCGAAAAAAGGCCTTTGCCAGCTCGAACGGCTGCGCGGTTATGGGGTGAGTGAACACAAGATCGCGATGGTCATCGACATCGCCCGCCATCTGCGCGACGAAGCCGGGCAAATGCTCGATCATGAATTCGACGCGGCCGGCGGCCCCGCCGAAGCGCCGGTGAGCCTGGAGACTGTTTCCCTCGGCAGCACAGCCTGCTGCTGCTCCCCAACCGCCAAGGGCAATGCCTGCTGCTGAGGGAACACCTGACACAGCCATGCTTGACCCCGCCGGATTCGCAACCGGCAAATCATCTTTGCCGACCGGAGACAGTTGTCTTAACTAACAGGGAGGAACATCATGGAAATGGACATTGATATAAAAATCCTGGGTCCAGGCTGCAAAAAATGTATCCAGGTCGCGGACATTGTCCGGCAGGTGATTGAAGAACATAACCTCCCGGCGCAGATTGAAGAAATCTCAAGCGTGGACAAGATCGCGGAATTCGGGGTGTTGTCCACGCCGGCCGTGGTTATCGGCGGAGATGTGAAATGCGCGGGCCGGGTGCCGGAACCCCATGAAATTCTCCAATGGCTGAAAAAATATCAGGGCACAGCGGAGTAATCCTCCGGGCCGTTTCTCTAAGCAAAAACAACGACACCATGAATCCCCCTGCCCAGGAGCTGACAAGCAAACATGCCGCTGCTTGAGATAAAAAGCGTTTCATATCAGGCAGGCGCAGCCAAGATCCTGGATGATCTCTGCCTGTCCGTCGAGGGGGCAGAGGTCCATGCCCTGCTGGGGACCAATGGCACGGGCAAGAGCACCCTGGCCTATCTCATCGCCGGGTGTGAGGGATACAAGCCGACCGCGGGCACGATCCTGTTTGACGGGCGGGCCATCCAGACCTTCAAAATTCATGAAAGGGCGCAACTCGGTATCACCATGGCCTGGCAGGAGCCGGTACGGTTTGAAGGCATCTCCGTGGCGCAATACCTGACCCTGAAAAATCGGGAACTGAACCCGGCCCCGTATCTTGCGATGGTCGGGCTTGAGCCCCGGCGTTACCTGGCGAGGATGGTGGACCGATCTTTGAGCGGCGGGGAAAGGAAACGAATCGAACTTGCCTCCATCCTGGCATTGCATCCCAGGCTTGCCATCTTCGATGAACCCGATTCCGGCATTGATATGCTCTCCATCCACGACATCATCAATGTGATAAACATCTGCAAAGAAAATGGCTCCGCTGTGTTGCTGATCACCCACCGCGAGGAGATTGCCCTGATTGCCGACAAGGCGTCGCAGATCTGCCGGGGCAAGATAGTCTGCTCCGGCCCTCCGGCAAAGGTGGCGGCATATTACAAATCACGGCAATGCCTGACCTGTGACACCGAAGGACGCGCCGATGGATGCCCTTGAGCAATTGATGCAGGCTTTCGCCAATACCGGCGGTGACCGGGCGGTGCTGGCCGACAGCGCCACCGCCCACCTGGTGGCCGACGGCCATACGATCCTGAGCAGCCGGGCCATCGAGGGGATCGAGGTGGAGGCGCGGGAAACCGCTTCTGGTATCAGCGCCACGGTCAGGGTGCGGCAAGGGGTCCGGCTCACCAACCCGGTCCACCTCTGCTTCGGCGTGCTCCACAAAAGAGGGAGCCAGAATATCCGCATGGATGTGCACCTTGAAAAGAATGCCTCCGCTTCGTTTATCGCCCACTGTATCTTTCCTGGCGCCGAGCAGGTAATCCATGCCATGGATGCGGTGGTCACCATCGGGGAAGGGGCGGAAATGCGCTATTCCGAGACCCACTTCCATGGCCTGCACGGGGGCGTCGAGGCCATACCCAAGGCCGTTGTCAGCGTCGGCAAAAACGGCAGATATCTCGGCGAGTTCAATCTCATTACCGGCCGGGTCGGCAGGCTTGCCATAGATTACGCCGTCGAGGCGCACGAGAATGCGGTAGTCGAATTGACGGCCAGGGTATTCGGCCATGGCCGCGATACGATAGAGATAAAGGAAAAGGTGGTGCTTGCCGGGGAGAACTCCAGGGGGCTGATAAAAACACGGGTCGCGATCGAGGATGAGGCATCGGCGGAGATAACCGGCATCACGGAGGGCAATGCCGCCGGGGCCAGAGGGCATGTGGACTGCATGGAGATTGTCAAGGACAAGGCAGTTGCCAGCGCCATCCCGGTGGTGCGGGTGACCAACCCCCTGGCCAAGGTAACCCATGAGGCGGCCATCGGCAGTGTGGACAAGAGGCAGATGGAAACTCTGATGGTACACGGACTCTCCCCGGAAGAGGCTGTGGAGGTCATTGTCAAGGGGATACTCAGCTGAAAACGAAACACTGGGCGAGGAGCAGGGGCAGGTTACCGAAGAATTGCACAACTTTCCCGCCAGGATAAAAAAACACTTGACGCAGCCACGGAGCATAGCTAAATTACCATATAACTATTTAGCTATATGGTAAGAGTGCGCATGAAACACTTTGTCAAGGTCATGAAGGCCCTTTCCGACCCGAGCCGGGTCAAGATCATCAAGATGCTCCAGCAGAGAAATGACCTGTGCGTCTGCGAGATGCGGGCAGTGCTGAAGCTGGCCCAGCCCACCGTATCCAAGCATCTCAAAATCCTCGAAGACGCGGGGCTCGTCGTCGGCAGCAAGGAAAAACTCTGGGTCAACTACCGGCTGAATACGGCCAGCCCTTCCCCTTACGGCGCAGCCATGCTCAAGCAACTTCACCAATGGCTCAACGAGGATCCGGAAATGCGGGAAATATTCAAAATCCTGCCCGCCATCGACCGCAACGACATCTGTAAGCCCTGAGGAAATACGCCATGCAGCCCGCTAACCCGGCCAACATGCCCAATCCTGCCGCAAGCCCGCAGCCCGCTCCGCCGCTTGCGGCCTCGATAAAATTCAAGCTCCTTGCCGGGCTTGGCCTCTGGTTTGCCTTGTATTGGCAATTACAGGGCCTGGCCGGATATCTTGCCTTTTCCCTGTTCGGCCTGACACCTGGCAGCCGCCTGGGCGAGGCCACGCTCTTCTTTTTCTACGATACCCCCAAGGTGCTGATGCTGCTCACCCTGATTGTTTACGGGGTTGGGGTGCTGCGTTCCTTCTTCACCCCGGAGCGCACCCGGAAAATCCTGGCCGGCAAGCGCGAATCCGTGGGCAATGTGCTTGCCGCCCTGCTCGGCATCGTCACTCCCTTCTGTTCCTGCTCGGCCGTCCCGCTCTTCATCGGCTTTGTCACCGCAGGCGTCCCCCTGGGCGTGACCTTCTCCTTTTTGATCTCAGCCCCCATGGTCAACGAAGTCGCCCTGGTGCTTTTGTACGGCTTGCTGGGCTGGAAGGTGGCGGCGCTCTATCTGGGAACCGGTCTTGTGATCGCCATTCTTGCCGGCTGGACCATCGGCCGCCTGGGGATGGAAGAACACATCGAGGATTGGGTGCGGGAGATGCACGTCAATGCCTCTGACATCCCGGACCAAAATTTGACTTGGACCGAGCGGTTCGGCCACGGCAAGACAGCGGTGCGGGAGATCGTCGGCAAGGTCTGGATCTATGTGGTGCTCGGCATCGCGGTGGGCGCAGGAATCCACGGCTACGTGCCCGAGGGCTTAATGGCCTCGATCATGGGCAAGCAGTGGTGGGCGGTGCCGGCGGCGGTGCTGGTCGGCATCCCCATGTACTCCAACGCCGCCGGCATCGTGCCGGTGGTGGAGGCCCTGCTCGGCAAGGGCGCGGCCCTGGGCACGGTGCTCGCCTTCATGATGGCCGTCATCGCCCTTTCCTTACCGGAGACGGTCATTCTCCGGAAGGTGCTCAAGCCGCGCCTCATCGCGGTGTTCCTCGGCGTGGTGGGCGCCGGCATCATGCTGGTCGGCTATCTCTTCAACATCATCATCTGATACGGAGGTCAATCATGGAAATCAAGGTACTGGGACCGGGCTGCGCGAAGTGCGGCGAGGCGGAGAAAATCATGCGGGCCGCGGTCGAAGAGGCGGGGGTTGCCGCCACCATCGAAAAGGTCAGCGATTTTCAGCAGATTGCCAAGTTCGGGGTTTTTTCCACCCCGGCGGTGGTCATCGACGGCCAGATCAAATGCGTCGGCAAGGTGCCGGGCAAAAGTGAGGCCTTGGCCTGGCTTGGCAGGTAGCGTTGGTGGACGTTGCCCGCCAGCTGCTGCGGTAATCGCGGCTTTTGCGATTTCAACAAAGATTCGCGCAGGGGAAAAATAATGGGGATCAGGGTTACGCCCATTGGCGTGATGCATTGCGGGCTGCGAGCACCTGCGGATGCGCCGAAAAACTATAATGAATCGGCCGAGACCGGCAGACTGGAGATATTTCCGCCATACCTGGAAGCCATGGGCGGCATTGAGGCCGGCCAGACCTTGGTGGTTCTCTTCTGGCTGCACGAGGCGCGCCGGGATCTTCTCAAGGTCTATCCGCGTGGGGACCGCGGCCGCGGCCTGCGCGGGGTGTTCGCCACCAGAAGCCCCGTGCGCCCGAATCCCATCGCCGTCTCCGAGCTTATGGTCCTCAAGGTGCAGGGCAACGAAATTGAGGTCTCCGGCGTCGATGTGATCGACACCACCCCGATTCTGGATATCAAGTCCGCGGTTGCGCCGGGACAAGGGACAGACAGCCAACAGGAGCGGGCGTGATTGTGTTGCCAACCCTTTGGCCAGTGTAAGCATGCGCGGCCCGGCCAATATGCATCACCACAAGGAGGGATGAAATGTTCAAAAAGATTCTGGTTTGCGTCGATCCTTACCCCCCGGACAACAACCTCATCGCCTGTGCCGTTTCCCTGAAAAAACTGGGGGCGGAGGAGGTTGTCCTGGCTCACGTTATCATCGACGCCCCCCTTGGGCTTGACAAAATGCTGATCACCCAGGCACGTCCGGAGCTGGAGCGGCAGAAAAAAATGCTTGAAGAGGCGGGACTCAAAACCTCCATTGCAGTGGAGGCCGGAAGTCCGGCCCATGCCCTCAGCGACCTTGCCGAAAAAGAGGACGCTTCGGTTGTCATCATCGGTGCGCAGGGCAGGGGGCTGCTCGAATCCATTACCCTGGCGGGAAATCCGCTGGGCAACGTGTCCGCCAAGCTGCTGCATATCACCCGCCGCCCGCTGCTCCTCATCCCCGGCACGTTGCCGGCCATGGAATCCGGGCGGGAAATGTCGAACCTTTTCTCCCACATCCTCTATCCCACCGATTTTTCCGACACGGCGGAGATTGCTTTTGCCTATCTCGAAACCGTGGTCCGCGCCACACAATGCCCGGTAACCATGCTGCATGTCCAAGACCAATCCCGGCCGGCGCCGCATCTCGGCCATCGCCTCAAGGAGCTGCAAAATCTTGACCAGCTCCGTCTGCAACGGCTGCAAGGCTGGCTGAAAGGCCTGGGAGCGGAGGATGTGCGCATCGACCTCGCCCATGGAAATCCGGGGGATGAAATTGTAAAGAGGGCCAAGGGAGGGGGTTGCTCCCTGATCCTCATGGGAACCCAGGGCAAGAGCCTCACCCGGGAAATCCTGCTGGGCGGCGTGGCGCACCATGTCGCCCGGCATGCCGCACTGCCGGTTCTCTTTATTCCGGCCCTTCAATGAGCAGGGGCTGGCAGTGAAAATGTTACAGAGGATGGGGCTCCTCACTGATGCAGGGAGACCGCTGTGCTGCTGAAGGGATGGACAAAGGAAATAACCCGGGCCGCATGTCGGCCCGAGGCGCAGACCGTGCATTGCCTTGCCAGGTTGGAGCAACATATCGGCGAGGTGATTCCCTACCTGAACGCAGTGCTGGGAGGATATACCTATGTCTTGGAGCCGCCTTCGGTGACCTTCCGCAGCCAGGGCAAACTGATCTCCGTCCATGATGACCACATCGCCATCAACGCCTTGCAGGATGCCGATGAAGCCGAAAAAATCCTCCTGTGGCTGCAACGGGAGATCAATGATGCCTGGGAGAAACGGGCTGAAATCACCCCCAGCTTCCAGGCAGCCCCACGGCCGCAGGTGATGGCCATCGTCAAGCTGCTGCCCAAGACCAACTGCAAGCAATGCGGCCAGCCTTCCTGTCTGGTCTTTGCGTCCCTGGCAGCCGAGGGCGGCAAGGGGGCGGAACATTGCCCAGCCCTGTCGCCGGAAGCGCGGGAGCAGCTTGCCGCTTATTTGAGCCGTTTTCATTTTGATGGGTAGTCCGAGATGAAAAACCATCCGCACCACAAGGAGAATTGTAATGGATGAGACTTTTACCAAACCATGGCACGGGATCAAGCGGGAGGAAATTTCCTGGAATCCGGCGGTTGACAAGGAACTGTGCATCGGCTGCGGGCTGTGCATCACCGGCTGCGGCCGCATGGTGTACCGCTTTGACTACGAAAAGAACAAACCCGTGGTCACGGTGCCCTTGCACTGCATGGTCGGCTGCGTGACCTGCGCCAACACCTGCCCGCAGCACGCCATCAGCTTCCCGCCCTTGAGTTATGTGCACCGGCTGATCAAGGAACGTCACCTGATCAAACAGGCCAAGGACGCCCTGGCCGGCAACCGGGACAAATATGCGCTACGAGGCAGCGAAAAACAATAAGCGTTGGGCAAGACAAAAAATAAGGGGCTGGCTGGGTGGTCTTCTTGCTGCCGCGCACCTTTCCGATTCGGATTTCCGCAATTACACGAGGCAATACAGTGAACAAAAAAAGTTTTCTTCTCATCCTCGGCCTGGCGGGGTTCATCGTCATGGCCGACAACTGGGTGGTGTCGCCCATCCTTCCGGCCATTGCCCAAGATCTCAACATTCCGGTCACCCGGGCCGGTCTGCTCATCTCCGCGTACATGATCCCCTTCGGACTCTTTCAACTCATCTTCGGGTCGCTGGCCGACCGTTACGGCAAACGGCAGATCATCACCGGGTCCATGATCGTCTTTACCGTTGCCACCGGGCTGTGCTCCATCGGCTTGACGATGACCGACCTGGCGATTTATCGAGCTTTGACCGGAATTTTCGCCGCCTGCGTCATGCCAATATCCCTGGCTCTGATCGGGGATCTGTTCCCGATGAAGGAAAGGCAGTCGGCCATCGGCATGTTCATGGGCATTTCCTTTCTGGGACAGGGCTTGAGCATGGCCATCGGCGGCAGCATCGCCTATTTCCTGAGCTGGCGCTGGGTTTTCGCCCTCTATGCCGCCCTGGCGATTGTCTCAACCCTGCTGCTTTTCACCTTGGGGCGTCACATCCCTTCGCACAAGAATCCGCACAGTCATTTTTTCAGGCCCTATTTCACCCTGCTGGGCCACAGCCAAAGTGCCCTTACCTACCTGGTGGTTGCCTTGGAGGGATGGCTGATTATCGGTTCCTTTTCCTATCTGGGGGGCTTTCTTTCAAGCCAGTTCCATTTCAATTATCTTAAAATCGGCTTCATCATGACTGCTTTCGGCGTCATGGCGATAATCGGCGGCCGCCTGAGCGGCAAACTCGCCGGCAAACTAGGCCGCCGGAAGGTCTTGCTGATCGGCCTGGCCAGTGCCACGGCGGCAAATGCCCTGTTCGGGGCAACAGGAGAAAATCTGGTGGGGGTTGTCTGCGGGGTCAGCCTGCTGGGCTTCGGGTTCATGCTGGCCCACTCCTCCCTGCTGACCCGCGCCACCATGTTCGCCAAGAAGGCCCGCGGCGCGGCGATGTCGCTGGTGGCCTTCTGCTTCATGGGCGGCGGCGGAGTCGGCACCGCCATCGGCGGCCGGATCATTGCCAGGTCTTCCTACATGAGATTTTTTTCGCTTAACGGAGCTCTGCTGGCTGGATTGCTGATTTTGGCGGCGCTGACCATTCGCCATGAACCACACCTGGAGGCAGAGTAACCATGGCCAAGAAATTCATATCGAGGGGAAAATGAATATTTTAAAAATTCCACGAAAGAAACGGACGCGGCTGGCGGCGCTGTGTCTGCTGGTCCTGCTTCCGGCGACACCGGCCCCGGCGTTCACCATCCAGGAACTCCTTGAGGCCACGGCCAAGCAACCGGGCGTTGCCGCGAGCGAACTTGCCGCCAAGGAAGGAAGCTTGCGGGAAAAGGCGGCGACTGCGGCCCTGTTCCCCCGGATCAACGCCTTCGGCAAGGCCGAGTTCTACAACTCGCCCACTAATCTGCGGCCTATGCCGCCCACCGAGGTGAATGTCCAGGCCGGCGATTCCATTCCCTTTTCCCGTGATATTTTGCGCTATGGCCTTACCCTGGACATGCCGCTTTTTGTCAAGTCCCTCTACGACCTGAGGCAGAAGGCCGCCCGGCTCGCCGAAAAAGCAAACCTGGCCCACGTCCTGGAGCTCTCCAGCCGGAAGGCGGCGGTGGTGGCGGACAACAGCGGCCTTGCCTACCTGCTCGGCCTGGACAAGGCCATCGACGCCCGGCTCGTCTCCCTGGCCAAGACCCGGGAGGACATGGAACTCAAGGTCAAGGTCGGCCGCATGGCCGAGGTGGAACTCCTCAAGGTTGAAAACTCAATCAATGATCTCTCGGCGCAAAAGAACGACCTGGCAGCGAAAATCCTCGATGTCCGCAAGGATCTCGAAACCCTCACCGGCCTTGAGATCAGCGACCCGGCGCCCATGTCCCTGACCGGCGAGCTGATTCCGGCGCCGTATCTCGGAGAGAAGATCGCCGAAAAAGATACGGCCGCGGCCAGGGAGGAGTTGCGCCGGAGCAAAAGCGCCCGCTATCCCGGCCTCTATCTCACCGGCAGCCTGTCTGGCAATGACGGCGAGGCATACAACACGGATGAACACATCTATCGGGACTACGACGTTATCGGGCTGACCATCCAGATGCCGCTTTTTGATTACGGTTTGAGCGTGGAGCAGTCCATTGCCCAAAGCCGGCTCCACAAGGCGGAAAAGGAGCTGGAGTCAATCCGCATCAATCTCACCGCCCAGGAAAAGAACCTCAAGGGCAAACTGCCGGTATTCGAGGAATCGCGGACCATCGCGGCCAAAACACTTGCCAACAGCGAACAGATCCTTGCCGTGGCGCGGCTGGCCCTGGAGCAGGGCCGCACCACCACCGAGGAATACCTCCGCCAGGAGGCCCAGGTGCTGGCCGCCCGCGCCGCCCTGTATCAGGCGGAAAACGACAAATGGCGGGTCATCAGTCAACTGGCCGTGCTCTACGGCGCCGATCTGGAAGGAGTGGTGCAATGAAAAAGAAAATATGGATCATTCTTGCCGTCGTCCTGGCCCTTGGAGTGGTGCTGCTGGTGAAAAAACGCCAGGGTGATCTGGCCAAGGCCCCGCGCGCCGATGTTCTGCCCGTGGTGGTGGAAACCGTCACCTTGCGGCCGCAAGAGATCACCCTGACCACGCCCGCCATGGCCCAGGTGGCCAGCGACCTTTCCACCACCCTTTCCACCAAGGTGACCGGGCGGGTGCTGGAAGTTCACAAAAAGCAGGGCGACCGGGTTAAAAAGGGCGAAAAACTGATCGCCATCGACGCCAGCGACCTGGACGCCAGGAAAGCGGCCCTGCAAGCCAAGCTGGCAGGGCTTGCATACGAACTCACCGTCCAGCGGGAAAACCACCAGCGCACCATGCAGCTCTTCGCCATCAAGGGGGCCTCCCTGGAGCAGACCCGCATGGAAGAGGCGGCGCTGGCCAATCTGGAAAAGAGCAAGGAGAGCCTGGTGGAGAATATCCGCGAGATTGACACCCTGGGCAGCTACTCCACCCTCGTCGCCCCGGTGGCGGGCACGGTGAGCGAGCTTCTGGTCAACCCCGGCGATATCGCCGTGCCCGGCAAGCCGCTGTTGCGGATCGCGGCAGATCAGGGGCTTTATCTTACCATCTCTCTTCCCGATTCCATCACCCCACGGGAATTGCTGGTTAACGGCGCGGCCATCAAGCCCGTGCCCAAAAACCAGGCCTCGGCCACCGGCCTGGTTCAGTATGCGGCCCCGCTTCCCGATACCGCCGGGGTTGTTGAAGGCCAGTATCTCAACCTTCGGGTGGTGCTCTTTGAGGGCGCGGGGGTGCTGGTGCCGATGGACGGGCTGGTCACCATGGGCGACAAGGCCTACGTCCTCACCCTGGAGGGCAATCTGGCCCGCCGGACGCCGGTGACCGTGCTCCATCGCGGCAGCGAAGGGGCGGTGGTCGCCGAAGATCTTGCCGGCCGGACGATTCTGGTGGCCAAGCCGGATATCCTGCTGCGGGCCGCGACCGGAGTACCGGTGCAGGCTTCTGCGCGGCCAGGTGAAGCCGCACCGGAGGACAAAAAAACGCAGACCGGAGGACGCAACAATGGCTGAGCCCCCTGTCAACGGCTCCAGCAGCAAGGGGCTGTTCGATTTTTTCTACACCAGACCCTATCTCCTCTACAGCCTGATCGCCTCGTTTTTTGTCCTCGGGGTCTACGGGCTGGTGGTCATGCCCAAGAATCTTTTTCCCGACTCCGACCGGCCCACGGTCGTGGTCATGACCCAGGTGCCGGGCGGCACCCCCAACGTGGTGGCGGCCACTGTGAGCAAGCCCATCGAGATGGAGCTTTCCTCCCTGGCCCTGATCCGCCAAGTCAGCTCCACCAACATCGCCGGCATGTCCATCGTCACCGCCGAATTCGAGTACGAGAAGGGGCTGGACCCGGCGGCGGTGGATGTGAACAACGCCATCAACAAGGTGCGCGGCAAGCTGCCCGCCGGAACCAACCCCTCCATCTACACCACCGGCGCCTTCACCCTGCCGGTGGATGTCTTCGCCCTGACCCCGAAAGGCGATGCCCTGTCAGTGGGGGATCTCCGCAAACTGGTTGACAGCGACATCAAGCCCGCCCTCTTGCGGAATTCAGCCATCGGCAATGTCGAGGTCTTCGGCGGCTATCAATCCGCCATCAATATCCGGGTCGATCCCTTCAAGGCCAAAGCCCAGGGCGTTGCCCTGGACAAAATCGCCGCAACCATCCAGGCCCTGGACCGCGACGTGCCGGTGGGGTTTGCCAAGGGGGCCGACTCCTTTTATACCCTCACCTTCTACGGCGAGCAGGACCGGGTGGACGAGCTGCGGATGCTGCCCGTGGCCCCCAACGTGACCTTGAGCGATATCGCCACCATCGACTGGCGGCACCAGGCACGCTTTTCCGGCTACCTCGGCAACGGCAAACCAGCCATTGCCGTGGCCATCCAGCGCGCACCCGGCGGCTCGGTGCTGGACACCTCCAAAGCGGGCCGGGCCGAGATCGAAAAGCTGAAAAGCCGCTACCGGAACATCGACTTTCAGCTCACCGACACCCAGCGCATCCTGATCGAGACCGCCAACACCAACATGCTGGATGCCCTGCGCGACGCCATCGTCTTCACCCTGCTGGTGATCCTGCTGTTCCTGGGCAATTTCCGGGCCATCATCGCGGCGTTGGTTTCCATCCCCATGGTCTTTTTCGCCACCATCGCCATCCGCTGGCTCATGGGCGGCGACCTGAACATCGTGGTCTATACCGCCATCATCCTGGCCCTGGGCATGCTGGTGGACGACGCGGTGGTGGTGCTGGAAAATATCGAGCGCCATCTCAAGGAGATGAAGCAGGGGCTGGAAACCGCCATCATCCAGGGCACCAAGGAAGTGGTGGGGCCGGTCTTCGCCGGCACGGTGGCCACCATCGCCATCATCTTCCCCTTTCTCTTTGTCGGCGATTTCCCCCAGCAGATCTACCGGCATCTGATCTCCACCCTGATCATCGCGCTTTTGGTCTCCTATTTTCTCTCCATCACCTTCATCCCCTCCATCTGTTTCTTCCTGTACCGCAAGGGCGCAAGCAAGATGAAGGCGGAGCTGTGGCTGGAGGAATTTTATGAAAAGACCTTCGGCCGGTTGATCGGCCCCTATGTCGCCATCCTGCAATTTTCCGCCGGCGGCCGCTCGGTGCTCAGGCGGGTGCTCATGACTCTGGGGGTGGTTGTGATCCTGGTGCTCAGCATGAAAAATATCATGCCGGTCATCGGCAAGGATCTTATGCCGCCCATGGATACCGGGATCATCAAGGCCCAGCTGAAATTCTCGGCCAACGAGACGGTGGAGAAGGCGGAAGAGAGGCTGGTGCCTTTTCTCGCCTGGCTGCACACCCAACCCGAAGTAACCATGAGTTCCGTCACCTTCGGCTCGGAGCCGGGGGTGCTTTCCCTGGGGTCAGGCTCCCTGCCCACGGAAGCAAAGATGACCATCAACTGCATCAACCGTTTTGAACGGAAAAAGGACATCTGGAAAATCGAGGATGAGATCCGCGAAAAACTCATGGGACTGCCCAATGTCAAGGCGGTGGACGTCTATGATTTCGGGGCCAGCGCCATGAGCTCCATCAAGGCGCCGGTGGACACCCGGCTCTATGCCGAGGATTACCACCTCCTGCCCGCGGCGGCGCAAAAGGCGGCGGCCGCCATGGCGCAGGTCAAGGGCTTTACCTCGGTGAACACCAGCTGGGATAACGATTTCACCGAGGCGCGGCTTGAGATCGACACCAACCGGGCCCTGGCCTATGGCGTGACTCCGGCCGCCATCGCGGCCCAGTTGCCCCTGGCCGGCATCCCGGTGGCCCTCTCCGGCAATCTGGTCTCCATGGACACCCAGTTCGTCCGCCTCTATTTCGACCACGGCTTTGACAACAACCTGGAAAACCTCAAGCTCATCCCCATCCAGACTGCCAGGGGGCCGATTCCGCTCTCCGCCCTGGCGAAAATCACCTATGATTTCACCGCCAACAAGATCGAGCGCAACCAGATGCTCTACTCGGTGGATGTCTCGGGCTACCGCCGCACCCGGCCCGTCTCCATCCTGACCGCCGACACGACAGTCGCGTTGCAAAAGGCGGGAATCACCGGGGTCAAGATCGACCAGCAGGGCGACATCTTCCAGATGCAGGACAGCTTCGCACGGATGATCAAGGCCATCTCCATCGGGATTGTTCTGCTCCTGCTCTGTCTGGTGGCCATCTATCAGTCAACCCGCATGGCGGTGGTCATGGTCCTGGTCCTGCCGCTCTCCATGATCGGCGCCTCCTGGGGCATGCTGGCCTTCAACAAGCCGAGCTGCATGCCCAGCATGGTGGGGATCATGCTGCTTTTCGGCATCATCATCAAAAACTCGGTTTTGCTGATCGATTTCTACCAGCAGCACCGGGCCAAAGGCGAGTCGCCCTTCGAGTCGGCGGTGGAATCGGTCCGGGTGCGTTTCCGGCCCGTGCTGATGACCGCCTTCGGCACCATCGCCGGCATGATCCCCATCGCCTTCGAGTGGGCCGTGGGGCTGGAAAAATTGTCGCCGCTTGCCGATGTCGCCATCGGCGGGCTCATCATCGGCACCATCCTGACCCTGATCTACATCCCCATGTTCGCCTATTCCGTGGAAGGAAAAGACGCTCGACAACAACCCAAAGGAGAGAACCCATGAAGAAAAACCGCTTCTGTCTCGTGTTCGTGCTGCTTGCCGCTTTTACCGCCTCGCTGGCCTTTGCCGGGGAGCCACGGCTGGTGCAGCTTGACAACTCCATGGTCAAGGACACCAAAACCGGGCTCATCTGGCAACTCGACAAAAGTCACGAGCAGTTCGACTCCAAGGAGAAGGCGGCCCAGTATGCCAGCGCCCTGGACCTGGGCGGTTTCCATGACTGGCGTCTGCCGACCCTTGAGGAGCGCTGGGATCTGTTGCAGGTCTTTGCCCTCAAGAATAATGGCGCCATCGAGTTCCCAAAAGCCGACAACAAGTACTGGACCGCTGAAACCGACAAAGGAACGCGGCCGATCATACTGGGTATCACCTGCATGTGCCGGGGCGACCAGGAGATCGAATACAAGAATATCGGTTATGTGCGGGCGGTGCGGGGGCCGGCGACCAATGCGCGGTAGCTCGCAGGAGGTGATTTCCCATGACGCATAAGCATGATCATCCGTACCGGGATTGATTTTCATGAGAAGCAGCATGTCCATTCTGGGCAGGCGTGTCTGGCAGGTTATTCAGTCGTGCCTCGATCCGGCGATTCCCTTCCTGCCTTTTGTCATGCCGCTGGTGCTCATGCCGCTGGGCGCAGGCTGGTGGTGGCAGACAGCGGCCCCGGCGCAGTTTGCCGGGCACCGCGAAGACCTGCTGTTTGCCTATCTGATCTACATCGTCGTGGTGCGCCTCGCCCTGCTCGATCTGATGTTGTTCTACGTTTCGCGCAAGCACAGATCGATGCACCTCGACCTGCTGCACATCGTGCTCCTCTATCTGGTGATCACGGCGGTCACGCTGGTGTTTTTTGCCCTGCTCTACGACCTGTTCGGGGTATTCGAGCTCTTCCGGTACAACGGCGCTGCCGCCGATCAGCACATGCGGGCCATGCAAGGTCACAGTCTGCGTGTGGCGCTTTATGTTTCGATGGAACTGTTCACCACGCTCGGGGCTGGCGACTGGATTCCACAAACCCTTAACGCCATGTTGGCTGCCGGGATCGAGGCTCTGCTGGGTTTCATCCAGGGAGGCGTGTTCTTTGCGGTGCTGCTCTACGCGCATCAGGATGGCAAGAGCATGGGCAAGACTGCATGATCCCCGCATACTCGGGACTGGAAATTTTAAACGTAAAGAAACACCGCAGCAACAAAACTAACAGGAGATTTTGCCATGGATTTCAAGGAATTGATGGAGAACATCAAAAAAGAAAATGGAGAAGTGCCGAGACCGCTGGAACTGCTGGGGCAGCTTGACGAAGGCCAGGTGATGCGGTTTGTCTCTGAGCGGCAATCCGCTTTCAGCGGAGCGGCGATCCCCCAAAAGTACAAGGCCCTGATCGCCATGTCGGCCGGCATCGCGCTCGATTCGCCGGCCTGTATTCTGAATAACGCCAAACAGGCCAAAAAATCCGGCGCCAGCACGGATGAAATTATCGAGGCCTTCGCAGTTGCCCGGTTCGCCAAGTCGGCCTCCGCAATGGCAAGTTCAATGCCGGCCTTCGAGTGGCTGGCAAACAACAACTAGGCCGGTATGCGCCAAAAACCTGCCGCACCACAACGGATGACCGCGGAGCAAGCCGGCCTCCAGACCCTTTGGTCGCTGGTCCAGGGATCGCCGCTGGCGACCTTTGCTGTTGACAGGAACGCCTCGATCCTGGTCTGGAACCAGGCTGCCGAGGGTCTGTTCGGCTGGGCGGAACAGGAAATCCTGGGGCGGACAAACCCCATCGTTCCCGAGGGGCAGGGAGAAGAGTTCCGGCAGTTGCGGGATCGCGCCCTGGCCGGAGAGGTATATACCGGCAAGGAATTGCACGTCCGCAAAAAGGACGGCTCGCCTGTTGACATCAGCGTATCCACGGCACCCCTGCGTGACGGGTCCGGTGCCATCGTCGGGCTCATGGCGGTGGCGGCCGATATCAGCGAGCGCAAGCGGATGGAAGAAGCGCTGCGCGAGAGTCTGCAGAAGTCGCAGCGGCTGTTCGAGCAAACGATCCATGCCCTGGCCTCGGCAGTGGAAAAGCGAGACCCCTACACCGCCGGGCACCAGCAGCGGGTAGCCCGGTTGGCCTGCGCCATCGCCGGCGAAATGGGGCTGCCGGCGGAACGGATCAACGGTATTCGCACGGCGGCCAGCGTCCACGATCTCGGCAAGCTCTCCGTGCCGGCCGAGATTCTCAGCAAACCGGGGCGGCTGTCGGAAATCGAGATGGGTCTCATCAAAACCCATGTCCAGGCCGGCTATGAAATACTTGCGGGCATAGAGTTCCCCTGGCCGGTTGCCCGCATTGTCCTGGAGCACCACGAACGGAGGGACGGCACCGGTTACCCGTTGGAACTTGCGGGCGACGAGATACTCCTGGAGGCGAGCATCCTGACGGTGGCCGATGTGGTCGAGGCGATGGCCTCATATCGGCCGTACCGGCCTGCCAACGGGATTGCCCCGGCCCTGGCGGAGATAGAGACCTATCGGGGCAGCCGTTATGTCCCTGAAGCCGTTGATGCATGTCTGGCCTTGTTCAACAAAGGATTCACACTGGAATAATTTTCATAACAAAAAACTTCCAAGGAAATTTAAATGGACATTCTTTTTAAGAGAACCAGGCTGTTCCCCATTATCCTCTTTTTTCTTCTTTTTTGCGTCGCCCTGCCTGCGCAGGCAGCGCCGGGCGGCTCGCTTGTCGAACCGGCGCAACTGAAAAAATGGATCGACAATGGCTTCCGCACCGAGAAGGGAGAGCGGGTCGTGGTCATTGATGTCACCCCCAATCAACCTGAAAAAGACTCATGGTTCGCCGGAGACACGGAAGCACTGAAGCAGATGACCGTCCGCAAGTACGGCGAACACTCCCCCCAGTATGAGCTGATTCTTCAGCTTGACCGGAAGGGCGCCCTGGGTCATATCCCTGGAGCGCTTTACCTGGCTTCCCATTCAGGAGGCGAGGTGGCCCTCCGCAATGATGGCCCCATAAACACCGAACATGAGGTCGCCGGCGGCGCCCAGTTCGACGCCATGCTCCAGGGGCTCGGAATCACCCCCGGCGATGTGCTGGTTCTCACCAGTTCCCAGCAAAACCCCTGGATGGTCTGCGGCGCGCGCCTCTGGTGGACCCTGTATTATTGGGGGTTTCCCCAGGAAAAAATCAAACTTCTGGACGGCAGCAACAAAGGGTATGCCTTTGCCGGATATCCCCTGGAAAAGGGGACACGGACGCCAGCTGTCACCGCCTCGAAGATCAGCGTCGCCGATCTTGCCCCCAAACATCTTGATGTCCGGGTGAGCCTGCAAGAAATGATCTCCCTGGTTGACAACAACAAGACCAGCAATGGCGAGGTCTATCTGCTGGATAACCGCCAACCGCCTGCAGCCTTTTATCTGAAGGATGAACGGAACAAGGACGGCGCAACGGGCAGCGACTCGGTTCCAGATCTCTATCAGGTGCCTGGCTTCAGCTATAATCCAGCGAATAAACTCTTTACCCGCCATTCGGACAAAGCAGTCTTCAGTCTGAGCGAGATGCTCTTCGCCGCAGCAGCCAATGACGGCAAAACCCCGCGCGCCGCCTTTGACATGAAAGTCAATCCCCCAATCCAGTTCCCAAATTCCTACCTGGGGATACACAGCACCCCTACCGTGGATCATTTCGCCATCCCGATCAGCATAAAGAGCGCAGCCTTCGAGGGGATTATCAAGGGCGCCCATCTCACCAAAACTCCGGCCTACAACATCACCGTGCCCATGCTGGCCACCCCTGACAACCGTTTCAAGAGCAAGGCGGAACTCCTCGCCCTCTTCGCCAAAGCGGGAATCGACGGCACGAAACCGGTCATCCTCTACTGCAATTCCGGAGCGCTCTCGTCCTTTTATTTTTACGCCCTGCACGAGATCTGCGGTTTTACGAATGTGCGGATATATGACGGCTCGTGGATGGAGTGGTCAAACCTGACCGCCTTCGAACCGGCGGATACCACCTACGTCAGAAAAGACAGCCAGCTGGTCTATCCCGGCTACCCCGCCATGATTCCGGCGCTTTACGTCTTTGACGGCATGAACAACTACCTGGAGTGGGACGGGGAAAAATTTGTCAATGCAGCCACCGGCAAGCCAGCCCCAGCCTCTCAGGTCAAGCCTGGCGGAAGTTTACGGGGCAATCCCCGCTGGGATACCATCCACCGCTCCGAGCACGTTGTTTTCAGGCCTTCAGCCACGATCAACAACCCGAAACAGTATCAGACCTACACCAGCGATACCGACTGGCCGGTGGTGGAAACGACCCCTGATTATGACGGAAGCGCCGACAAAATCAGGAAAGAAGACCGCTCGTATCGGCGGCAATAGAAAGAAATGCCACAAGGTGCATATCCTCTTGACGATTAGCTGGCGGGCTTCACTCAACCAAAAAGGCAGGGATTCCGTCAATGCCCCGGCGCAATAATGTTTTGCAAGAGCTCCCGTTGGCAAGGGAGCGTCCCATACAATATCAAGGAGAATTTTATGAAAACACTTGTTCGATTCGCATTGCTGCTGGCAGCCCTGGTAATCCTGCACACCTCTGACGGGAGGGCGGCAAGCCAGCCGGTGCCGGTAAAAGACATGGTGACCATGGTTGATCTGGGCGCCACCTCCTGCATCCCCTGCAAGATGATGGCACCCATCATCGAGGAACTTGCGGCAGAGTACCGCGGCAAGGCGGCGATCCTCTTTGTTGATGTCTGGCAGAATCCGGACGAAGCCAAGAAATTCAAGGTGAGCATGATCCCCACCCAGATTTTCTTCGACCGGGTCGGCAATGAGATTTACCGCCACAGCGGCTTCCTGGACAAGAATACCATTATGGCCCAGCTTGCCCAAATGGGCGTCGCCCGGCCCGGTGCCGGGGGCGGAAAGTAATGGGCGCTCTTTACCTTCTGGTCAACAACTGGATGGCCCAGGGCCTCGCTCTGGCCGCCTTGGGCTGTTTTCTCTGGGGCATGATCAGCGTCTTGCTCAGCCCCTGCCACCTGGCCTCCATTCCTCTGGTGGTGGCCTATGTGGGCGGCCAAGAACAACTCGTCAAGGGCAGGCAGGCCGTGCACTACGCGGTGCTGTTCAGCGTCGGCCTTTTTCTGACCATTACCCTGGTGGGGGTGATCTGCGCCCTGCTCGGCAGGATGCTGGGCGATGTGGGGCCGTACTGGACCATGGCCGTGGGGTTGATCCTCATTTGGGTGGCCGTTGACATGCTGGGCATTGCCAAGTGCTCCATGCCAAACGGGCTCATGGCAAAAGTAAAGGTAAAGGGCGCTTGGGGCGCCTTTGTGCTGGGCCTGGCCTACGGCGTTCTCTCCGGCTCCTGCACCTTCGGCTTTATCGCCCCCATCCTGGCGATTATCACGGTACAGCAGCAGGTGCTGACCGGAGTCTTGTTCATCCTCCTTTTTGCCATCGGCCACTGCCTGCCCATTGCCGTGGCCGGCAGTTCAACCGCCACGGTGAAACGATTGCTGGCCAGCTCTTCCTTCGGACAGGCAAGCTCCTGGTTCCGCAAGGGGGCAGGGGTGTTGATCGCCGGGCTTGGGGTCTATTTTTTGGTCAGGCCTTTTGTGTAACAATCAGGGCAGTTGTTCTTTTCGCCTTCAAAAACTGCCTGCATCACGATGCCAAAACAAGGGTGGTCATGACGAGGACGGCGACGATTCTGGCCCCAGGATATTTCCGGTGTAAATCAGGGAGAGGATGTTGGAGGATGGCGCGGTCCAGAGATAAGATTTAGGTCAGTCTGGTCAATGTCGCTTCATGGTTAAAACAGCACTGGTTTGAAAACCAGATAATATCATAACAACTCAAAAGGAACTTCCCATGAAAAAACAGAAAATTCTGTTTGTCTGTGTCCATAACAGCGCACGCAGCCAGATGGCCGAGGCGTTTCTGAATCACCTGGCCGCTGATCGTTTTGAAGCCCAGAGCGCAGGGCTGGAGCCGGGGACCCTCAATCCATTGGCTGTGGCAGTGATGTCTGAACTTGGGCTCGACATCTCTGGCAACCTAACCAAGGATGTATTCAGCATGTTCAAACAAGGGAAGGTATTTAACTCAGTCATTACGGTCTGTGACGGTGCCAATGCGGAACGTTGTCCGATATTTCCCGGCATCACTAAACGGCTGCACTGGGGCTTTAAAGATCCTGCCGCATTGGCAGGAACATGGGAAGAGAAGCTTGCCACTACCCGTACCATCAGGGACGAGATCAAAGCACAGGTGGAGCGGTTCATTGCAGAACAGTAAGATGAAAATTGGGGGGGTATAACCATGATCAAGCTGTTTGCCGATTACGTCACCTTTTCCCTTGTCGGGGTTACCCCTCATTGCCCGGGGAAAAAGCGGCGCCGCTTCTGCTAACAACCTTCCTTTTGTTCATAGATCCATCCGGTGTCATCCTTATTGTCTTTCTGTAAATGAGGCGGTGGTTTTTTCGGGGATTTTTTTTTGAACGACGAGGGAGGATTCTTCTTCATCTCCTGTTTTTTCGGAGAGATGGCATCTTTCTTTTCGAGATCAATATTGGGCGGATTTTTGGCTCCATGGGCGGAGAAGCCCCACATCAGCAAGACAAGAAGGCAAACAAAAAAGTGTTTCATCGTATCGTCCTCATCCGCGCTGCGGGACCATGCGCATTGGTGTGGGCAATGTGCATGGTCCCGCATTTTAAAGCATAAACTTTGTTGCCGCCAAGAATCCATGCGGAAAACAGCGCCAGGGAAGGGGGAAGAGTCCCTTCCCTGGCTGGAGAGGTTTGCGATAACGAGTGTTGGCGGGCCAGATTGCCGTCGCTCAGGCCGATTTTGGCAACGCCCCACGTTCCGCCGCGCCGCTTTTGCTCTTCACCAGCTTGATGCGTGTCCCGCTATAGGCTGCGTCACCGGCAATGGGGTCGGTGAGGCAGACATCCTTGAGATAGCCGTCCACACCCATGGCCGGGTTGGGAACCAGGCCCCTGGCGCGTGCGGCCTCACCCTTGATCACCTGGCCATTGACGGTTACATCCTTGGCGCCGTAAGCCCAATGGCCATAGCTCCAGGATACGGCCACGGCACCGGGGCGGATGCCCTGGATCACCTTCACCTTGCCTTCCACGGCGATGGACACGCCCGGCGCTAGCTCAAAAGCGCCGGTAAAGGAGGGGGAAACCAGGCGGACCAGATCGTAGTCGGCAAGCCCCAAGCGCCTTGCGTCCAGGGCATTGAGGTAGACGTAGTTTTCCGGCATCAGGGCCATCTGGCCCGCATAGTTTCCGGAAGTCCGGGACTGGCCGCCCCAGATCTCCTTGTAGGTGAAGAGGTCCAGATCGTACTCCGCCGGGAAGAGGGCGGGTTTTCCATCGAAGCTGGCCATCTCCTGGAAGACCGGAACGCCGGAGAGCGGCTTGCCGGTCACCGAATGCTTGGCCGAACCGATGGGCTCCACGTACAGATTCATCTGCTTGCCCCAGGGGTGGCCCAGGAAGGCGCCGTCGTGGGCCTTGTCGGCCGCCTCGAACCGCCCGCCGTGGTTGAGAACGGTGACCACCCGGCTCCACTCGTTACCCACGGCGGCCTGCCATTTGGCGAGATCAAAGACCCCCTTGGGCAGGTGACGGCGGGCCTTGACGAAGAGAGCCATATCCTGGGCGGATGCCGCGGCCACCGCCTCGCCTTCCTTTTCACCCCAGGCCACGTTGGCCACCATCTTCAGATAGAACTGTTCAGGCCGCTTGAAGTCGTACCCGGCACCGAGGCCGTCCTTGCCGTAGCCGGGCGCCTTGATCTTCTGAGCCACGGCGATCATCACCGCGTCCATGCTGATCGGCATCTCTTCGCCCTCCACCGAAACGATCTCGGGGATAGGCGCCACGACGGGCTGGCGGATCTTGGTGGTCTTGGTCAGGGTTACCGGGCTGGTACCCAGCGGATTGCCCCAGCGCTCGAGATAGGCGATGTCCGGGAACACGTAGTCCGCGAACATGCTGGTCTCGCCGAGCACGATATCCGTGGAGATGAACAGGGGAAGACGGGAGGTGTCCTGGAGCATCTTGATCTGGAGGTGGCCGGCGGGGCTGGACAACGCCGGCGTCCCGTAGTGCAGCCAGAGGATCTTGATGGGGTAGGGATAGCCGGCATAAGCGGCGGGAATGATCTCCTGGTAGACATCATCCGTGAAAGGGAACCAGGGGCGCTTGGCCGGGTAGCCGTCCCGCGTGAAGATAGTGCTGCTTTCGTAGGGACCGCTGGATTCGCGGGTCAGCTTCACGCCGAAGGGCTTCAGGGCGCCGGGGTGCATCTTGCCGATCTCGAAGGGCTTGCCGGGCTTTCCACCCATGGCGTCCCAGGCACCACCCCCGGGGGCGAAGCCGCCCGTGTGATCGATGTTGCCGATGAGGAGGTTCAGGGCAATGATCGCCTGGGCAGCGTAGTAGCCGTAAGTGACCTTGATGGGGCCCCGGTAAAAGTCAATGGCCGCCTTCTTGCCGTGGGCGGTGAATTCCCGGGCCAGATCCTCGATGGATTTCTGATCAACGCCGCTCTTCTCCGCGTAATACGCCATATCGTGGACAAAAACTGATTCCTTGAGTGCCTGGAAACCGGTCTTGACCTTGAGTCCACCCAGCGAGGTGCCCGCATCCAGATCGCCCACGACCGCGCTTTTCTCGTCATCCGGGGTTACCGGCACCGGCTGGCCGGCCACCAGAACGACGAACTGGTTTTCGTCGCCGATGCCGAGGTCCTTGGCGCGGAGCAGCTTGCCGTTTTCGGCATTGACCAGCCAGGTTGAGTTGCTCCAGCTTTTTTCGCCGCCGGCCTTGGCCGCCCCCTTATTGGCATTGCGCAGGAACGCCTCGTCGTAGCGTTTGTTCTCAATGGTCCAGCGCAGCATGCCAAAGGCCAGGGCGAGATCGCCTCCAGGCCGGACCGGAATCCACCATCCCTTGGCCGCGGTCTTGGACAGCCGGGGATCGACGACGGCGATCTTGAGTTTCCCATCCACGATGGCTTGCGAGACTTGGGGTCCCATGGGGGTGGGGCCGAAGTTGGCTTCGGTGTATCCCGTGCCCCAGAAGATCACGAATTCCGCCTGAGTGTAGTCGGGCTTCATGTGGTTGGCGCCCTTGTTCCAGCCGCCTTTGCCATCCTTCACCTCCCACTGGGCGGTGGACCAGAGGAAGGCCACATGGTGGGCCTGCTCGCAGATGGTGGTGTGGGCGTACCAGTTGACGGAACCCAACCCGGCGAAGGTGAAGCGCTTGGCGAACATCTCGCGGTCCGGACCGATACGCCCGCCCTGGAAAATGAACTGGTTGTTCTTGGGGCCCAGGTCGGGGTGGTTCGGGTCAATCAGGACGTCAAGGTGATCCTTGTGTTTCTCCTTGAACTCATCCACGGTCATCTTGCCGCCGCGAATCGCAGCCGCGTCATCGCCCATGGTCTTGGCCAGATCGGCATCCCGCAGGGCAAAGACCTCCTTGAAGCCAGGCACCTGTCGATCCTCGCCGATCTCGGCGAAGAGCTTGCCGCCCTCCGCAATCTCCTTGATGGCCTGGTCAAAGGGAATGGCCTTCCATTTGCTGGAACCGCGGGGGCCGCTCCGCTTCAGCACCATGCGGATGCGATAGGGGTCGTAGATGGTCTGGACGCCGCTCTGCCCCTTGGGACAGAGGTGGCCATCCACCTTGGCCACGGCCTGGGGGCTCAGATCATAGCTCACCTGGGGCTGCATATTCATCGGGCTGTAAGGATTGCCGTCGATCTTCACCAGCAGGCCGTTCTGGATCTTGGCCTTCACCGTACACTGGGTGTTGCATTGCAGGCAGGCCGAGTAGAGGATGTTCTCCGGTTGGCAGAGGGCATAGGCCGCATGCGCGGGATCATCCTGCTCCGACTGATTGATGGCGGCCATCAGCCGGGTGCCCTCGCTGCCGAGAAGGGCGCCGGCGCCAGCCATGACGCCGCCTTTGATGAGAGTACGCCGTGAAATTTTCATCGAGACACCTCGCGGTTGTTAAGAGTTTGCATCAGAGAAAGATACCGCTGACCAAAGTAGAACAGGGCCATACCCAGGGCCACGACCCCCATCAGAACCTGCCACTCGAAGAAACTGGGAAGGTAGTGGAAGGAGAGGTGATTCCCGATGGGATCCAGATAGGCGTGTTCCAAGCCCCGCAGTTCAGGGGTTACCTGGGCGGGAATGACCAGATTCAGACGAACGGCAAAGTAGGTGACCGCCACCAGGAAGCTGGCGATGCCAATGGACTTGGCATCCTTCTTGCCCATAAGCAGGTAGAGCGGAAGCACGGCCCCCAGCAGGATGCGGACCAGCCAGAAGACGTACCAGAACGGCCCGAAGAGGACGAACTTGACCAGTTCCGCCTCGGACCCGACACCGTACCAGAGCGGGATGGAAAATTCAGCCCACTCCAGAATCAGTTCGATACAAATCAGCCCCAGTACCAGTTTGCCCAGAAACTGAAGCAGTTCATGCCAGGATTCGTCGTGATTGTCGCAGAAGGCCCAGGCCATGAAGGTCATCAGGGCAACGCCGCTCAGCAGGGCGCCGACGATGAAGATGACGGGATAGAGGGAGGTATGCCACGCGGCCCGCGCCGATATGGTGCCGAACAGTGCACCCCCCGCCCCGGTGAAAGCGATGACCAGCGGTATGCCATAGGTCATCAGCCGCTTGAGCCTCTGGTCGTCGTCCTTTGTCACCTGCGGGTCAAGCTTTTTGAGCTTTTTCCGGACCGCATACTTGAGCGCCATGATGACCAGGATCAGGTAGGCCGTGTAAAGCCAGACCTCCCAGGTGATCAATGAGGTGAAATGGGGGCGATAAAAAACCGAGACCGCCTTCTCCATCCGTCCAAGATCAAGCCCGACGGTCACCAGCGCCATGATGATGGTCACCCCCGCGGTGAACAGCGACAATCTGGCGATCCGTTCCAGCCTGGTGATCTTGAAGACATAGTAGAGGCTGGCCAGCAGGAATGAGCCGGAGGAAAGACCGACAAAGAAGATGTAGGCGGCCACCCACATACCCCAGGGTACGTAACTGGAATAGGTGGCCAGTTGATGGCCGGTGACGAGCCGTTCGATCAGGCCGTACCCGCCCACGAGGGCCAGAATGATCCAGAGCGCCCAGATGATTTTTGCATATTGTTTCATGGGGTACGCCTCCTAGACCAGGTAATAGACATTGGGATGGGTTCCGGCTTCCGGCTTCAACTGTGTTGCGTTCGCCATCCCCGCCAGTTCAGAGACAAGGGCCTTGGGGTCGTTCAGGTCGCCGAAGAAGGTGGCGCGTCCAACGCAGGTCGAAACGCACATGGGCAGCATCCCCACCTTCAGGCGGTGGGCGCAGAAGGTGCACTTGCGCGTGTTGCCCACCGGGCTCTTCGGGATGATTCCTTCCCGCCGTTTCCATTCTTTTCCATATTCAAAGTTCGGCGGGTCCTGGTAGGCCCTGGCGCTTTTGAGCGCCAGGGCGCCATCCTCGCCCTTGGCGGCATTGTCGGTCCAGTGCTGCCCGAAGTCGAAGGTGCGGGCCTGGTAGGGACAGGCGGTGATGCAGTACCGGCAGCCGATGCAGACATCGTAGTCGATCACCACGATGCCGTCCGCCCCCTTCCAGGTGGCCCCCACGGGGCAGACCGGCGTACAGGCGGGAGTTTCGCACTGCATGCAGGGCCGAGGCAGGAACGTACGCGTCACGTTGGGATAGGTGCCTTTCTCCTCGTCGATGACAGGGCGGTACACCACGCCGGGAGGCAGCTTGTTCTCCATGACGCAGCCCACGGTGCAGGAGGCGCACCCCGTACACTTGCGCATGTCGATGACCATGCCCCAGCGGCGCTCGTTGATCGGCTTCTGCATGGCCCGCTCCAGCTCCCCCTGCATGCGGATCAGCACATCCTGATTGGCATCGGACGAACCCTTGAACGGGCGGGCAGGAATCGGCGTCTTTTGCGGTGCGGCATCCTGTGCGCGCGCCAGTACCCCGCTTAACATCAGGCCGGCAAAAGTCGCCGAAGCCATTTTCCCTAAAACGGCGCGACGCTCTTCCGATTCAGGCGTTCTGTCGGGCCTATCCTTGTTCATACGTTGCCTCCCATTGTACAGGTTAAGGTGATAGGTGATAAGAAATTGCCCTGGGGCCTTGGCGGGACCACAAAGCGGTCCTCTTCCTAATCAAGCCGTTTTCTTTCAATGGAAAGACCGGCCTTGACAATCCCGCCATGGATGACCTTGGTGAAGATGCCTTCCTTGGGCATGATGCAGTCGCCGGTGGCCTTCTTGATGGCGCAGCCGGCGTTGTGGCATTCCTTGCCGATCTGGGTGACTTCGAGCACCACCTTGCCGTCAATGACCAGACGGTCGCCGATGGCAAGCGTCATCAACTCCAACCCCCGGCTGACGATGTTCTCGGCAAACACTCCGTGCTTCAGGTGGGGCATCTTTTTCTTTACCGCATCGATACTTTCCCCGGCCAGCAGCGACACCTGCCGGTGCCAAATCCCGGCATGGGCGTCCCCGGTGATCCCCCAGTTTTCCTCCAAGAGAATCTCAGGCACCTCTTTTTTCACCATGCCTTTTTTTTCGCTGATGCAGACCGCTTCGACCACTCCCATAAGCCTCCCTTCTCTTGATTGATGGAACTATGACAGACCCTTTGCTCACGGGGAGGAAAGAAAAAACAGCCGAAAATACATCGGATTACAGATCAGGATAGGAGAAGCACAGGAGGAAAACAAGCGGGGATTCTTTGATTTCTTTGTAGGGATTTTCCTGACAGGCGTCTGCCGGAAACGGATCAGCCAGCAGTCCGTTTTTGCCGCGAAACAAACTCAACCAGTTCGGCCCTGGTCTCCAGGCCAAGCTTGGCCATGGCCCTGGAACGGTAGGTGGCCACGGTTTTTTCACTGAGGAAATGCTGCTCGGCAACTTCCCTGCTCGTGAAGCCCATGGCCACCGCAAGCATGACCTGCTGCTCCCGATTGCTGAGCGAGAGCCAGAGCATCTCCTCGGGAGAGGCTGGGCCTTTTTCCTGCTCGGCCAGAATATCCGGCATCATGGCCGGATGGATGTACATCTGCCCCCGCATCACCGAACGGATGGCGTAAAGCAGATCGACATCCAGACATTTCTTGAGAATAAAACCCTTGGCGCCATTGGCCAGGGCTTCCTTGAGATACTGGTGGTCCTCATGCATGGTCAGCATGAGGACCCGGGCGTTAGGCGCCTGCCGCAAAATCTCCGGCAAGAGCAGAAGCCCGCTGGTCCCAGGCAGGGAGATATCGAGGAGCACGATGTCCGGTTGCAGCTCCTTGGCCTGGGCCAGGGCTTTTGGCCCCGAATCCGCCGTCCCCGCCACCTCCATATCCGATTCGGCATTGAGCAGCAGAGTCAGGCCGGAGAGGAGCACCGGATGATCATCAACCACCAGAATCCGGATCATTTCATTGTTCATGGCACACTCCCGCATTGGCAGGCATCTCAAAAACCAGCATGGCGCCCTCGCCCGGGCTGCTTTCAATCCGGAAAGCCCCTTGCAGCAACTGCGTCCGCTCCCGCATACCCAGTACCCCGAGACTGGTCTTGGCGTCAACCAGTTCCGGCGCAAAACCAATGCCGTTGTCCTCGATCACGCCCCGGATTTTCTCCCCGCGCCATTGCAGGATCACGTTCACCTCCGTGGCCTGGGCATGCCGGGCCACATTGGCGAGGGCTTCCTGAACGATCCGGTAGATGCAGGTTTCCGTGCAGGCATCCGCCCTTTTCTCGGCAAAACCGATGATCGTCAGCTCCACCG
>JAJZRF010000116.1 GCA_021847425.1 Deltaproteobacteria bacterium
ACCTTTTGCATCATCTCGTCCAAATGGCCGGACTGCTCTCCCACCGCCACCATCTGGGAAACCATGGGCGGGATGGCGTGGTGCCTGGCCAGGGCCTCGTGCAGGCTGACTCCTTGTTCCACCTCGCCGGTGATCTCCTCGATCATCTGGAACAGGACCAGGTTTTCCAGGGCGTTTGCCGAAAGTTGCAGGGTTTTGATGATGTTGATTCCACTGGTGGTGAGCACGGAAAAAACCCGGCAGAAGCGGGCCATGTAAATCTTGATGGCCAGGGGACCGAAGATCGGGATCTTAAGCAGCAGCCGGTCGCGGAAAAACACGAACTCACGGGCGCCCAGGGCCAGCCGGTAAGCGATGAACAGGGCCAGCGCCGCCCCGGCAATGCCAAGGGTGTTGTTGGCAAAAAAAGTGCTGACCCCCATGAGAATCCGGGTGGCAAGGGGCAGCTGGACATGGGCGGCGGCAAAGAGCTTGGCGAATTTAGGGACCACGAAGCTCATCAGGAAGAAGGTGGCCCCGGTGAGCGCGATGATGACGAGCTTTGGATACCGGGTGGCGGACTTGATCCGTTCCTTGATGGCCTTTTCATTTTCATAGAGGGAGGCCAGATAGGCAAAGGCCTTGTCCAGGGAGCCGGTTTCCTCGCCCACCTTGACGATATTGTAGAAAAGCAGGTTGAAGGTCTTGGGCTGGCTGCTCACGGCATCGCTCAGGCTGGCGCCGCCTTCCACCTCGGCGGTCATGGCGAGGATGATCTCCCGGAGGATGGGGTTGCTTACCTGGAGGGTCAGGATACCAAAGGATTCGATGAGGCTGACCCCGGCGGCGAGCAGGGTGGCCAGTTGCCGGCAGAAAAGAATCTTGTCTTCCAGGGTAACCCCGAAGAGCTGTTCGCGAAGTGTCGGCCCTGCCGCGGCGCGGGAGGTGTCTTTTGCCTTGGCGGACTGCTGCTCTGAGAGAACCTGGATGTTCACCGGGCTCAAGCCGCTCTTCTGCAGCCAGTTTTCCACCTCCGGCATGATCTCGGCGGGATGGGTGCCGGAAACAATCCGCCCGGCGGAGTTGATGGCCTCGTAACGGAAGATGGGCACCGGTTACCCCTTCAATTCCATGGTGACGCGGAACGCTTCGTCCACCGAGGTCTGGCCGCTGATTACCTTGGCAATGCTGGCCTGGCGCAGGGAGGTGAGGTCTTCTTTCTGGGCTTGGCGGAAGATATCGTGGCTGGAGGCTTTCTTAAGGATAAGATCCTCGATGGCCTGGGAAATAACCATGGTTTCGTAGATGGCGATCCTCCCCTTGAAGCCCGAACCTTCACATTTGTCGCAGCCCACCGGTTTGTAAAAACGGAGGGCCGGGTCATGGACAAGGCCCATGGCTTCCTGAAGTTCCTCCGGCGGGGTGAAGACACCCTTGCAGTTGGGGCAGAGCAGCCGCAGGAGACGCTGGGCCACAACCAGCCCCACGGCCGAGGCAACGAGAAAGGGCGGAATGCCCATCTCGATGAGCCGGGTGATTGCCCCTGCCGCATCGTTGGTGTGCAGGGTGGAAAGCACCAGATGGCCGGTGAGGGCGGATTGGATGGCGATCTCGGCGGTTTCCGCGTCCCGGATTTCACCGATCATGATGATGTCCGGATCCTGGCGGAGGATGGAGCGCAGGGAGTTGGCAAAGGTGAGGTCTGCCCGGATATTGACCTGCACCTGGTTGATCCCGGCCAGTTCGTACTCCACCGGGTCTTCCACGGTGACGATATTTTTCTCCACCGAGTTGAGATAATTCAAAGCGCTGTAAAGGGTGGTGGTCTTGCCGCTGCCGGTTGGGCCGGTGACCAGGATGATCTCGTGGGGTTTGGCAAGATGCTCCATGAACAGGGCGCGCTGGTATGGTTCAAAGCCCAGTTCCTGCAGGTTAAAGCGCATCGTGCCCTTGTCCAGCAACCGCAGCACCACCTTTTCTCCGGCGTTTAAGGGCAGGATGGAAACCCGCACGTCAAACTCCTTGCCGAAAATGGGCATTTCAAACCGGCCGTCCTGGGGCTTGCGGCGCTCGCCGATATCAAGATGGGCCATGATCTTGATACGGGAGACGAGATTGGGGTGCATGTCCAGGGGAAAGGTGTTGATCTCGCGGAGGATGCCGTCCACCCTGGCGCGGACCCTTACCCGTTCATGATCCGGTTCGAGGTGGATGTCGCTGGCCCGCTGCCGCACGGCTTTGAGGAGGATATCATTGATGGCGCTGACCGTGGCGGATTCTTCTCCGGAGTCTTCAAACCGCTGCTCGGTTTTGATCACCGAGGTGTACAAGCGGTCGATGGTGGCGACGATCTCCGATTCCACCCCCACGCAGACTATCGTCTTGTCCGTAGTGTAACGGCCGACCTCATCAATGGCGAAGATATTGAGCGGGTCGGCAAAGGCGACCAGCACCTCGCCGGGGCGCTTGCCAAGGGCAATGACCTTGTACTTCCTGGAGACGGCTTCCGGAATGATCTGGGCCACCTCGGGATCGACAACGATCTTGTGAAAATCAATAAAAGGGATTTTCAGCTGCCGGGCAATGGTGTTGGCAACAGCAGTATCGTTGACAAAGCCGAGTTCGCGCAGGGCTTCGCCCAGTTTTATGTCGCGGTCGGCGCCATAGGACAATGCCTGTTGCAGCTGGGTTGCCGTAATCAGCCCGCCTTCCACAAGAATGTCGCCAAATTTTTTGCGTTTCGGTGGTGTCGTCATCGGGAGCGCCACGGTTGGTGGTTTGGCAGGGTGGTATGGTACGCGGGACAGCGGCCCGAGGATTTGTTTTTCATGGTGACCCTCCCATGAAAGGAGAGGGATGCACTCGACCTGCGTTCTCCCCCGCTGGTTCAACAGGGGGGGCGGCCTTGTTTCCCTCTCCCGCCGGAAGAGGGTTGGGGTGGGGGAGCGGAGGTGGCGGCGGCATCGCCTGCGGTAACCGGGGCGGCTGTTTGAGCGTTTGTC
>JAJZRF010000055.1 GCA_021847425.1 Deltaproteobacteria bacterium
TACCTTCTTTTAAAGGGAAAAATGCAAGCCATCGAAGCCACAACAACCAGCGTGCAATAGCTCGCGCTCACACCATAAACACATCCTAATGAATATAATAAACAAAACCATCCTGGTCACCGGCGCCGACGGGTTCATCGGCTCGCACCTGACCGAGATGCTGGTCAGAAAAGGCGCAAAGGTAAAGGGTCTCAGCCAGTACAACTCCTTCAATTCCTGGGGCTGGCTGGAAGACCTCGATTGCCTGGCCGAGGTCGAAGTTCTCACCGGCGACGTCCGTGACCCGCATTACTGCAAACATATCAGCAAAAATGTCGATATCATCTTCCACCTGGCGGCCCTCATCGCCATCCCCTACTCCTATGTCGCCCCTGACAGCTATGTGGATACCAACGTCAAGGGCACCCTCAACATCTGCCAGGCGGCGCTGGAAAACAGCTGCGGGAAAATCATCCACACCTCCACCTCGGAGGTATACGGCACTGCCCAGTATGTGCCCATCGACGAGAAGCACCCGCTGCAACCGCAATCCCCTTACAGCGCCTCGAAAATAGGCGCCGACTGCATGGCCCTGAGCTTTTATAACGCCTTCGAGCTGCCGGTGGTTATCGCCCGCCCGTTCAACACCTACGGCCCCCGCCAGTCGGCCCGGGCGATTATTCCCACCATCATCACCCAGATTGCCAAGGGGGCTTCGCAACTGAAGCTGGGCGACCTCACCCCCACCCGCGATCTCAATTACGTCACCGACACCTGCCGCGGCTTCATCGCCCTGGCGGAATGCGACCAGTGTGTCGGCGAAACCGTGAACATCGGCTCAAACCAGGAGGTGACGATGGGCCAGGTTGTGGATACCATCAAGGATCTCATGCACAGCGACATTGAGATCGTGACCGAACAGGTCCGGCTGCGCCCCTCCAAGTCCGAGGTATTTCGTCTCTGGTGCGACAATACCAAAATACACGGTCTGACCGGCTTTACCCCCGAGCATGATCTGCGCCAGGGCCTTGAAAAAACCATCGCCTGGCTTTCGAACCCGGCAAACCTCAGCAAGTACAAGGCGCATATCTACAATGTTTGACGAGGTCATCGCCCAGATCCGCTCCTTTTTCCCGGGCAGGGATTTCATTCCCCTGCACGAACCGAAATTCATCGGCAGGGAAAAGGAATATCTCTCTGCCACCATCGACTCAACCTTTGTCTCCTCGGTGGGCAAGTTTGTCGATCGGTTTGAAGAGATGCTGCGCGACTACAGCGGGGCGGGCCATGCGGTCGCCACGGTAAACGGCACTTCGGCCCTGCATGCGGCCTTGCTGGTTGCAGGCGTTGCCGCGGAGGATGAGGTCATCACCCAGCCCCTTACCTTTGTCGCCACGGCGAATGCCATCTCCTACTGCAGGGCGCACCCTGTATTTCTTGATGTGGACCGCGACACCCTGGGCCTTTCCCCCGCCGCCCTCCGGGATTTTCTGGAGGAACACACCGAACAGTCGGGGAATGTCTGCCGCAACAAGACAACAGGCAGAAGGATAAGCGCCTGCGTGCCCATGCATACCTTCGGCCATCCCTGCCGGATCGAAGAAATCACGGAACTCTGCCGGGAGCATAATCTTTTCCTGATCGAAGACGCGGCCGAATCCCTGGGCAGCGCTCGCAGCGGAAAACAGACCGGCACCTTCGGAGCCCTCGGCGTATACAGCTTCAACGGCAACAAGACCATCACCTGCGGGGGCGGCGGCGCCATCGTCACCGACAGCAAGGCTCTGGCCGCGCATGCCAAGCATCTCACCACCACAGCCAAAAAGCCGCATCCCTATCTCTACGAGCATGACGAGATAGGATTCAACTACCGCATGCCAAACCTCAATGCCGCCTTGGCTTGCGCCCAGCTTGAAAACCTCGACCGCTTTCTGGCCGACAAACGTGAACTGGCAAAGCTGTATCGGAATTTTTTCAGCACCCAATCGGCAATAGATTTTATTACCGAGCCCGAAGATACCAGGGCAAACTACTGGCTCAACGCGATCCTGCTGAAAGACCGTACCACCCGCGACCTGTTTCTTACGAAAAGCAACGAGGCCGGTATCCAAACTCGTCCGGCCTGGACCCTGCTCAACCGGCTGGAGATTTATAGCCACTGCCAGACAGACGAGCTCGCCAACGCAGCCTGGCTGGCGGAGAGAATCGTCAACATCCCAAGCAGCGTACGCCTATGAAGGCACCCCTCATCCTCATCGGCGGCGGCGGCCACTGCAAATCCTGCATCGATGTTGTCGAGCAAGAAGGTCGCTATGCGATCGCGGGCATCCTTGACAAGCCTGAACTGGTAGGCACCCAGCTCCTTGATTATCCAATCATCGGCACCGATGAAGAGATCGCAGGGCTTGCCAAGAATCATCATTTTCTTATCACGGTGGGGCAAATCAAAAGCCCTGCCATCCGGCTTGCCATTTACGCGAAACTCAAAGAGGCTGGTGCCAAAATCGCCACCATCGTCTCACCGCGGGCCTATCTTTCCGCCCATGCCCGCCTCGGCGAGGGCAGCATCGTCATGCACGGGGCCACAGTCAATGCCTGCGCCATCATCGGCAACAATTGCATCATCAACTCCCACGCCTTGGTGGAACACGATGCGGTTATCCACGACCACTGCCACATCGCCACCGGCGCTATTGTTAACGGCGACGCAGAAATCGGTGCGGGCTCCTTTATCGGCAGCCGGACCATGGTCCGCGAAAGGGTCACTATCGGCGAACAGGCGGTCGTGGGCGGCGGCAACACGGTACTAAGCGATATCCCTTCGCACACACAACTCAAACTTCGAGAACAGTATGAGACCAAAAACTTTTATTATCGCTGAAGCCGGCGTGAACCATAACGGCGACCTCGAGTTAGCCAAAAAAATGATCAACACGGCCGCGACCGCCGGGGCAGACGCAGTCAAATTCCAGACCTTCAAGGCTGATAAGCTCGTAGCCCGACATGCGCCCAAGGCCGATTACCAACAACGCAGCTCCGGATCAGAAGAGTCCCAATACCACATGCTCAAACGGCTGGAGTTCGATGAAGACCAGTTTCGCATGTTACACGCCCATTGCCGCCAACGGCGAATCAACTTTCTTTCCTCTCCTTTCGATCTTGAAAGCATTGACTTCCTGGTTTCGCTAGGGCTTGAGACCTTCAAGATTCCCTCAGGAGAGATCATCAACCTGCCCTATCTGTGTAAAATCGGTGGGCTCGGGAAAAAAATCATCTTGTCCACCGGCATGGCCGATATGATAGAAATCCAAGAAGCCCTTGACGTACTTATCAAGACCGGAACAGCCAGGGAAAACATTACGATCCTCCAGTGCAATACAGAATACCCCACTCCCATGGAAGATGTGAACCTAGCCGCCATGCAGACCATTGCCGATGCCTTTAACGTCCCGGTCGGATTCTCAGACCATACAGAAGGCATTGAAGTGGCGATTGCAGCAGTGGCCTTGGGCGCGGTTGTGCTAGAAAAACACTTCACTATGGATAAAACCCTCCCCGGGCCGGATCACCAAGCCAGCTTGGAGCCCCATGAACTACAGGCGATGATCGCGGCCATCCGCAATGTTGAAATAGCAACGGGGGATGGGATCAAGAGACCTACTCGCTCGGAGACATCCAATCGCATGGTGGCTAGAAAGAGCATCGTGGCCGCTTGCTCGATCAACGAAGGAGAAATTTTTACAGAACAAAACCTGGCGCTCAAAAGGCCGGGGACTGGAATCTCTCCCATGCGCTGGGATGAGGTTCTTGGCAAGATTGCTTCACATAACTTTATGGCCGATGAACTCATTGAGCTATAGATGACGATTATTCGAGAGGAACACGTGCAAAAAATTTGCATCTTCACGGGGACAAGGGCCGAATATGGCATACTCGAACCGCTGATGGCAGCCATAACTAAACATCCCTCTTTATCCCTCCAGTTGCTTGTTTCTGGCACACACCTTTCTCCGGAATTTGGCATGACCTTTCGGGAAATTGAACAATCCGGCTTTAGCATTAATGAAAAAGTCGAGATAGTAATGAGCTCTGACACGTCAATCGGCATATGTAAATCCATGGGACTCGGGCTCATCGGCTTTGCCGAAGCCCTAGATCGCTTAAGTCCCGATATCCTCGTTGTACTCGGGGACCGATATGAGGCATTCGCTATTGCCGCGACCGCTATGATCTCCAGAATACCCATAGCACACATTCACGGCGGAGAAATAACCACCGGCGCCGTGGATGAGCCAATCCGCCATGCCATTACGAAAATGAGCCACCTCCATTTTACCAGTACCGAAGAATATCGGCGACGCGTAATCCAATTAGGCGAAGATCCAAAGCGAGTGTTCAATGTCGGGGCCTTAGGAATTGAAAATATCCGCAACTGCACGTTATTAGATTTGGAGGCATTGGAAAAGGAGATCAATTTCCGCTTAGGACCCCACAGTGCGCTTGTCACCTTCCACCCGATCACCTTGGAAAAAAATGCCGCGGGTGACCAATTCGCTCAGCTTTTGCAGGCCTTGGAGAATTTCAACGACGTAAAAATTATTTTCACCAAAGCCAATGCCGATATGGATGGTAGGATCATTAACCGGATGATCGACGATTACGTCGCTGCCAACCCGGGTCGGGCTGTGGCCTTCACGACCATGGGCCAGACCCGCTACCTGAGCGCCATGCAGCAGGTAAGCGCGGTGGTGGGAAACTCTTCGAGCGGCATTATCGAAGCCCCCAGTTTCGGGGTGCCAACCGTGAATATCGGCGACCGGCAAAAAGGACGAGTGCGTGCTACTAGCATCATTGATTGCAAGACGGATGCTAGATCCATAGCCGCCGCCATCCGGAAAAGCCTCTCCGTAAAATTCAGGGCAAAGGCAAGCCAGACGGTAAATCCGCATGCCAAAGAAAATACGGCGCGTGACATAGCCACAATTTTAGCAACTACTGGTCCGATTCATTTGAAAAAGGCTTTTTACGATCTGCATAACCTTTAAGCAGGAATTGTTATGAAAGATGTCATCTGGGAAAAAGTATTGGTTGCGCCCGAAACCTCGATAATTGAGGCAATGCGCCTCATGGATGAGACCGCCTTGCAGATTATCATTGTAGTCAGTGGAGAGCGCCAATTACTGGGCACGGTCACGGACGGTGATATCCGACGGGCGATTCTCAAAGGGACGGAACTCAAGGAACGAATAGATACAGTGATGAATAGGCGGCCGACCACCTTTAAGGCCGATGAAAGCAGGCAAGATATGCTGACCGCCATGCGCCTGCTTGGTTTTTCACGGGTGCCGATCGTGGATGATCGAAATCGGGTCGTGGGTCTCCAAATTCTCGACACATTGCTTCGCCCAACGTCGAAGGATAATCCGGTTATCCTCATGGCGGGCGGCCTGGGAAGCAGACTTTCCGCGCTTACCCAGAACTGCCCCAAACCGCTGTTACCCATCGGCAACCAACCCGTGCTCCAAACGATCTTGGAAAATTTCATTTCCTATGGCTTTCACAAATTCTACATCTCCGTCAACTACAAGGCTGAAATGATCATAGATTATTTCGGTAACGGATCCCGTTGGGATGTAAGCATCGAATACATCCACGAAGATAAACGCATGGGAACAGCGGGCGCACTGAGTCGGCTACAGGAACGACCACAACAACCTTTTTTTGTCATGAACGGCGACATCCTGACCAAGATCAACTTCCTTCAATTGCTGGACTTTCACACCGAGCATAAGGCCGCCGCCACAATGTGCGCCTATAAATACGAATTACAGATCCCTTACGGGGTCCTGAAGGTGGACCGCTACCGCTTGCAAGAAATCACCGAAAAACCGACCCAGAGCTTTTTCGTCAATGCAGGTATTTACGTGCTTGAGCCGGACACCCTCGACCACATCCCCGCTGACACTTTTTTTGACATGCCTTCTCTGTTCGAAAAAATTATCGCCTCCGGACAAGAATCAGCTGTTTTCCCCATCCGGGAATACTGGCTGGATATCGGGAAAATGAGCGATTTTGAATTGGCGCAGTCTGAGTACGCCAAGGTTTTCGGGGAGGAAAAATGAATACAGCAAAAATACTGTGGAGAGTTGCAAAGAAAAATATTTTGGCGGTCGGGCGGGGACTCGTTGCCCCAATCGGATGTAACAAATCCTGTTTCATAGGACACTTGAGACTCTCTGGAGGTTTCGCGTAATGGTTCCCGAAGAGACTTGTTACCGAGGGGCCGTTATCGGGTTGGGCAATATCGGCTACCTGTTTTCGCGTGACGCCAAGCGCGTGGGAACATGGAGCCACAGCCATGCGTACCATGGCTGTGAACGAACCGTGCTGGCCGCCGGAGTGGACCCAGACCCAGTTAAGCGCACGCTGTTTGCCGAGGAATTTCCTGACGTGCGACTTTTTGCAACGATAGAGGACCTATTCAATGCATTCGTTCCAGACCTCGTCTCTATCTGCACCCCGACAGCTATGCACTACCCCATGTTTCAAGAGGTTGCATCCCGGCCGGTTCGGGGCATCATATGCGAGAAGCCTTTCGCGGAAAATCTTGCTCAAGTCCAACAAATGGTGCATCTAGCCCGCCAGCGAGACGTTGTGGTTGCGGTCAATCACTTGCGGCGATGGAACGACAACTACCGCTTGGCCGCCGACATTATTGCTCAAGGAGGCATTGGTCGACTCACCGCCCTGCACGCCTTCTACCCCGGCCAGCTTTACAACATCGGAACTCATCTGATCGACACTCTTTTGATGATGGCGGGGCGCAGGCCCCTGTCTGTTGTCGGGATCCAGGTCGAGTCTTCCGATCCAACTGACCCCTCAGTGACCGGGGTCTTGACCCTGGAAGACGGGCTGGCCTGCACCTTTGCTGCCACGGGACGCCGACTTAACTTGGTATTCGAAATCGACGTGATCGGCGACGATGGCAGGATTCGTGTAATCAACAATGGGAATTCCGTGGAGCTGTACCACTTTGAAGATAGTCCCAATTATTCAGGCTACCGGGAGTTGTCACCCAAGCCTCTGGACGTGCCTGGTCCGGGAGACCTCTTGATGAATACAGTTCGCGACATGGCCCAGGTGCTGGACGGTTTGTCCGAAAAACCGGCCTGCTCAGCCGAAGATGGTTACTGGACTATGGCGGTAATCGACGCGCTTTTGGGTTCGATGCGAGCTGGGGGTGCGCCACGTTCCGTGGCCGGCCTTGGAACATTAACTTCATAAAGGAAAAAACAAATGAGCAACCTGGCATTGTTGGGTGGGGCCAAGGCTGTGACCTTACCGCTCAAATCTTCCGTGGTCATCGACGACGACGAGCGCCGACTCGTAAACGAAGTGCTGGACCGAGGGGAAATCTCCCGCTTCATGGGAAGCCCCACACCCGACATCGAGGAGGTCTTGGTTCTACCGTCGGTGGAGGCAGAGGACTACTCCCCCCAGTACTTCACCTTTCTCGGCGGACGAATGATCCGTCGTTTTGAGGCAGATGCCGCCCGTTATTTCGGCGTCAAGTACATGGTTTCGGCCAATTCCGCCACCAGCTGTTTGTCCATGGCCCTTGCCGCCGCCGGTGTCGGCCCCGGCGATGAAGTCATCACCACCTGCATGTCTTTCAACGCCACGGCCATGAGTATCCTGATGTTCAACTCCATCCCCGTCTTCGTGGATGTCTCGGCAAAAAACTTTTGCCTGGACCCGGTGGAAGTAGAAAAGGCCATCACACCGAGAACCAAGGCTATTTTGGTGGTTCATTTACTGGGCTTCCCCGCAGATATGAACGCGATCATGGCTATCGCCGAACGACACAGCCTCGTAGTGATCGAAGACTGTGCCCAGGCCCCTGGCACCAAGATCGACGGACGTTATGTGGGAACCATCGGCCATGCGGGCATTTTCAGCTTGCAGGAAACGAAAAATTTTCAGACCGGCGAAGGAGGGTTACTCGCTACCAACAACCCCGCCATAGCACGCAAAGCCCGGCTGATTCGCAACCACGGCGAGTCAGTTCCCGATGACACTTGGAGCAACGAAGACCTCGTAAACGTGGTGGGCTTCAACTTCCGTATGACGGAAATGACGGCGGCCTTCGGCGTGGGGCAGATGGCAAAGCTCTCGGAGAATAACCGAGTACGGGCAGAAAACACTCGCTATCTCACGAAAGCCTTGGCCGGCTTTCCCGGCCTCCTCCCTGTACCCTTCGCAGCCGAGTGGGTGCCCCACATTATGCCAATGCTCTACAACGCCGAGAAGACCGGCGTTTCCCGTGCTCTGGTGTTGCGCGCCCTTCGCGAAGAGGGAGTGCCAGTTGGCTCCGGTTACGTCCGACTTATGAGCGAGAATCCATTGTTCACCCGACGAGTGGCCTATGGACGGCGTGGTTGTCCATGGACCTGCGCCGGAGAAGGTTACACTCCGCCTACCTTTCCCTGCCCAATCGCCAAAAATCTCTTGCGTAACCAATTCATTTGGCTCTACCATATCAACCGACCCAACGGAGCAGCCGAGATGGAGCAGATCGCCGAGGCATTCCGCAAGGTTTTTAGCGGATTGACAGAACTTACAAACTGCCCGGAGAGCGAGACCGCCCTCGGCTACAAATGGTGAGCATATGCCAACAGACGAGATAGCCAAAGTCGTAGGAATCATCCACGCCAGAGGCGGTTCCACCCGCATTCCTCTCAAGAATATCAAACCCCTAAACGGGACGCCTCTTATCGCTTACATAATTCGAGCGGCAATGGCATCCAAAAGCCTGGACCGGGTGATAGTCTCCACCGATCACGAGGAGATCAAGAAGGTTGCCTTACAGTACGGCGCAGAAGTGCCGTTCATGCGGCCTAAGGAAATCTCCACGGACTGCCCATCGGAACTCGTAAGCCGTCACGCGATATCCTTCGTGGAAAACGAACAAGGACAAGAGGTGGAGATCGCTGTTTCCATGCAACCAACCACACCGTTCACCTGCGCAGATGATATAGATGCCTGCGTGTCTATGTTGAGAAACAACGGACAGTGGGATTCCGTTTTTGCCGGCAGCATTGTCCACGAACGCCCGGAATGGATGTTTCGGGTCGACGATCAAGGGACAGCTTCATTGTTCCTCGGCGAGGTCCTCCGAGGCGAAACCGGGGTCGTCCAGTCACTTCCCCGACTGGCTATGCCCAACGGCGGAGTTTATGCCACGCGTCGCCGGGCTCTTTTTGTGGACAACCTGATCATCTCGCCACGCACGGGCTTGCACATCATGCCACTTGAACGATCGGTCGATATCGACGAACCTATAGATTTCGAATTTGCCGAATTCATGGCGAGACGAAGAGAGGAGAATCATGAACAACCTTCTTAAAGGCAACTACGAAGTAAAAAATAAAACCGGCACCACGGCCGCACTTCCCAGTGACGACAAGCAAGACTTTGAAGATAAGGCCATGGAGCGCCTTGGCGGCAGCATCGCCTTCGTCATGAAAGGGAACAAGTTTGTCTGGGACGAAGATAACGAAGATGGGGAATAAGACGACACAGACCTCAAGAGAGAGCGTTCCCATGAACCAAAGCAACGAGTGAACCATATGCAGTTTGACGATGCGTTTCTGTCCAGATTATCCGAAGGTACTTACCGCAAATGCATTGAGCGAGGCATTGAGCACGCGCGCCTCAATAAACCATACATAAATAAGACCATCAAAAACTTACGTCGCGAACTTATAGGCCCCGCCCCTGCCTCTGTGGTTGTCGTCTCCGGCGGTCCGAGCTTGCACAGCAATAAACACATTCAAGTACTCAAGGAAAATGGTTTCACTGGACCCGTCATTGCCGCAGATGGCTCCATGGGGCACTGCCTCCGCCACGGCATTGTCCCAGACTACGTACTCACGGTAGATCCCGACCCGCACCGAATCATTCGCTGGTTCGGCGATACCCGATTATCCGAGCGACCGAAAGACGACTACTTCCAACGTCAGGACATTGATCCGGAAGTACGAGAAAATGAAATCAGACGTAATGAGGAAACCATCGAACTGGTCAACACCTACGGTCCACGGATCAAGCTCATCATTTCCACCAGCGTGACGCCGGAAATCACTGAACGGGCCTTAGAGGCGGGGATGGAACTATACTGGTGGACGCCACTCTATGACGATTTCGGTTTGGACACCAGCGCCTCAAAGCAATTATGCCGCGAGCTCAAGGTTCCGTGCATGACAACAGGCGGCAATGTCGGATCGAGCTGTTGGGTCTTTGCCCAAGCTATCTTACAGAGCGCCACTGTACTTATGGTGGGCATGGACTTTTCATACCCTCCCGGTACCGATGTCTACAACACGCAGTATTACGAGGTACTCAAAGAACTCTTTCCCGAAAACCCGGCTAAGGGTCTGATCTCCGTGTACAATCCGCACCTGGAGCAGGACTGGCAGACAGATCCGGCCTACTATTGGTACTCAAAGTGCTTTCGGGAGATGATCTCAGCCGCCACAGGCAGGACCGTCAATTGCACCGAGGGTGGCATCCTGTTCGGCGAAGGGATTGAATGGAAATCCTTCCGCCAGGCCCTGCAAGATCTCAAATAAGGAACGACAATGGCAAAAATCCTCTTAGTGAACCCTGTCATCCGGCAAACGGACAAACCCCGGCATGTTCCCTTCGGACTGGCACAACTAGCTGCTATCATCTCCAAGGCCGGGCATCAGGTGCAAGTCTTTGACTGTGGCGCTTGGCGTCCCAGCGAAGAACAAATCCGTTCGGTGCTGCGCGCTGACCAATGGGAAGTTATAGGGATTGGTGGGCTGGTCACCTCGTATGGCTACATCAAAAACTTCCTGGCCATGGCTCGCGAAGAGTGCCCAAAAAGCTTGCTTATTCTGGGCGGCGGTGTACTGACTCCCATCCCCAGGGACGTGATGTCTTTCATACCGCAAGTGGACGTGGGGGTCATCGGCGAAGGATACCGAACGCTACCTGAGCTTCTTGATGCCTTCGATTCCGGACAAGGCAAAGACTACTCCATGGTCAAAGGCATTATTTGGCGAAATTCTCAGGGAGAGCTCGAAATCAACAATGGTCGAGAACTACTCGAAGACCTCGATTCCCTTCCCTTTCCAGCATGGGAGATGTTCCCTCTGGATATCTATTTTGCAAACAGCTCTCTGCTACTGTCCGAAGAATCCATGGGGGCCAAGCGGCGGCTGGAGTTTTGCTGCAGTTACGGATGCCCCTACAAATGCAAATATTGTTTCCATCTCGGTCTTTCCGGTGAACTTAGCATTGAGTCAAGCGAGACAGGTAGACTTGAAGTCAACATCACCAAAAAACGGAACGTGCGCTATCACAGCCCGCAATATGTGGTGAAGCTCGCCCGCTATGCCAGAGACAAATTCGGGGCAGATTTCATCTCCTTCCTGGACGAAAACTTTGTTGCCTTGGATAAATTTTCCAATGGCAAGTGGATGGCCGAATTCGAGGATCTCTGGTTGAAGGCTGGTCTGCAGCCGGAATGCTGCCGAAATGGTCATGAGCATACCGATTCCTGCACAGGCATGCACTGGGGTACCACGTGCCACGCCTCCTTAGCCCAACCGCAGCTCATGCAGCGGCTCAAAAATTTGGGGTGCAGCCACTTAGACTTTGGGTTCGAATCATTTTCGGACAAGATCCTCAAGGAAGCAGGCAAAAGCGCAACCAAAAAAATGAATATCGATGCTCTCAAGGCGTCAATGCGGGTGGGAATCAGAGCCATCCCCAACCAAATCATGGGCTTTCCAGGAGAAGATTTCGACTCAATCCTCGAAAATCTTGAGGTCTGGCAACATTTGGGAATAAAGGCCTATCCTTTCCTCGCGACCCCCTATCCCGGTTCCGAGTGGTACACTACTTATAAGAATCTCATTCTTGAACAATACAACGGTGATCTCGAAGCGTTCCTTCTCGATTTGGGGGATGCCACGACACTCACGGCTGTTATCTCCCACAATTTCAATGGAGTAGAGCTACTGGGATTACGCGAGTTATTGGCCTTGGGAGATCGCCGCAAAATTGAGCAACACAGAGCAATCAAGGAAAGAACGCAGCACTGTTCCAAATAACAACTAACGTGCCGCGCTACACAACAGAGGCTTCACTGTCCATTTTTCCGCTGCCTCACGGGGTCATCACCGCCGCCAACCTGGGCTATGCCAAGGTGGTACTGGAGGAAACCATTGCCGCACGATGCGGACACTGCCGGGTCGTTGTCCACCTGCAACCGGGCGCCGAGGCGGATGCGGCCCTGGTCCGGGAATATTACGGAACGTAACGGATGCTGACCGAACTGTTTGCCGAACTGAGCGAGCCATGGCCCGATGCCTGCTTTCTTCTTGCCAGAGACGGGGAGGTCAAGGCGGCCAACCCCGCCGGCGCGGCAATGCTCGGGCTTGCCCCCCCGCAAGACAGCCGGGCACACCCTGAGCGAGTTTGTCCGCGAATCCGCCGAGACACTCTCCGGCTATCTTGCCATCTGCATCAAAAACAGACAGCAGATGCCGGGCTCCCTTTCCCGCCCCAAGCCGGACGGGCAGATTCTCCGCTACAGCTGCCTGGGCTACCGGGTGCAGGCCCGGCCTACGGATTCACCCCTGATCTTTCTCCGCTGCTCCCAGGCCAAAACCGCCAGCAATCGCTTCACCGCCTTAAACCAGCGGCTGGAACGGCAACTGGCCAGCCACCACCGGCTCATGGCCTCCCACGCCATGCTGAAAACCGTGCTGGACAGCCTGGAGGCCATGGTCTATGTGGCCGACATGCAGACCTACGAAGTGCTGTTCGTCAACCGCTACTGCCGGGATCTGCTGGGCGACATCACCGGCTCCATCTGCTGGCAGACCATCCAGACCGGCCAGACCGGCCCCTGCTCCTTCTGCACGAACAACCTGCTCTTAACCCCGGATGGCAAGCCGGCAGAAATCCACACCTGGGAGTTCCAAAACACCTCCACCGGCCATTGGTTTCACCTCCACGACCGGGCCATCCCCTGGCTCGACGGACGGCTGGTGCGGCTGGAGATTGCCACCGACATCACAGCCCGCAAGAAGACCGAGGAGATGACCAGGCGCGAGGAAGAGCAGGCCAAGGCCCTGCTCGACCTGGCCCGGCAACCATGGACCTCCAGGGAGACCATGGCCGATTATGCCCTGGAAGAGGCGGTTCGGCTCACCGGCAGTCCCGTGGGCTACCTCCATTTCATAGACGAAGATCAGCAGACCATCGAAATGTTTTCCTGGTCGGAAAAAGTGAAGGCCGAATGCTCGGCTGCAAAGTCGGTGCACTATCCGATGGAGAAGGCCGGAATCTGGGCAGATTGCGCCCGGCTCCGCCAGCCGGTGATCCACAACGACTACCCAAATACCCCCAACCGGAAGGGCTACCCGGAGGGCCATTTCCCTGTGCTCCGCCACATGAGCGTGCCGATTTTTGACGAAGAGCGGATTGTTGCCGTCATCGGGGTGGGCAACAAGGAGCTGCCCTACGATCAAGCGGACGCCAACCAGCTTTCCCTGTACATGAACAATGTCTGGGCCATCCTCAAACAGAAACTCGCCGAAATCGAGGTGCGCTACAGCAAGGAGCAGTGGGAAAAGACCTTTGACGCCATTGACGATGTCGTGACCATCCATGACCATGAGATGCGGATTCTCCGGGCGAACAAGGCGGCCGGCGCCCTGTTCGGGGTAGCGCCGGCAGAGCTGATCGGCAGACACTGCTACGAGGTGTTCCGGGGAGCGGCCGAACCCTGCGCCGGATGCCCAGAGGTTCTGGCCCAAATGGATTTGCAAAACCACCAGGGAAATATCTGCCATGATAATCTAAAAAAAACCTTTGCCGCGGCCTCCTTCCCCCTGGTCGATGCAACAGGGCTCATCGGCTTTGTCCACATCGCCAAGGACATCAGCGGACAGATACGGATGGAGGAGAGGCTCAGGCAATCCCAAAAGATGGAGGCCATCGGCACTCTGGCCGGCGGCATCGCCCATGACTTCAACAACATTCTGGCCCCCATCCTCGGTTACACCGAGCTGGCGCTGACCCGGGTTTCCCCGCAGGATCCTCTGGCCGGAGACCTGCAGCAGGTCACCCGGGCCGCCCTGCGGGCCAAGGATCTGGTGCAGCAGATTCTCGCCTTCAGCCGCCAATCCCCCAAGGAACGGAAACCCCTGCAGCCGCATCTGGTGGTGAAGGAGACGCTCAAGCTGCTGCGGGCCTCACTGCCCTCCACCATCGAGATTCGCGAGGAGATTTCCCTCGAGTGCGGAGCCATTCTGGCCGACCCGACCCAGGTGCATCAGATCATCATGAACCTCTGCACCAACGCTTACCAGGCCATGCGGGAGACCGGCGGGGTGCTGGGGGTAAGTCTCATCAATGTGACCGTCGGGGAGGAAGACAGCAAGGTGATCAGCGCCGAGCTTGCGCCCGGCGAGTACGTGCTGCTTGAGGTAAGCGATACCGGTTGCGGCATGGACCGCGCAACCCTGGCCCGGATTTTCGAACCCTACTTCACCACCAAACCCACGGGGGAAGGAACCGGACTGGGGCTTTCCGTGGTCCACGGCATTGTCAAAAGCCACCAGGGGCAGATCACCGTGTACAGCGAACCGGGCCGGGGCACGAACTTCCATATCTATCTGCCCAGAATCGCGGAAGCGCCTGCTCTGGCAACCGGAGCGGTATGCCGGGAAACCATCCCCACCGGCACGGAGCGGCTGCTGGTGGTGGACGATGAAGAACAGATCGCCGAGATGCTGCGGCTGATCCTGCAAAATCTCGGCTATCAGGTCACCGTTTTCGACAACAGCCTGGAGGCCATGGCCTTTATAGAACAAGCCCCGGAAGCCCTTGACCTGCTGATCACCGACATGACCATGCCCGGCCTGACCGGCTTCGACCTGGCAAAAAAGACCATGGCCATCCGCCCTGACCTGCCCGTTATTCTCTGCACCGGCTTCAGCGAGCTGATCAACAAGGAGCTGGCACAGGCCTTAGGCATCCGGGCCTATCTGATGAAGCCCGTTTCGGTGCGGGAGCTGGCCCAGACGGTACGCAATGCCCTGCAGTCGCCGGACAATCCGGCTCAGTTCCCGTCAAGCAGCCGCATGGTTGCCCGGAAAACCTCCTGAAGCACGCTCACCGGGGCGTCCGCCATGGTCATGACGACCATGCCCGAAGTGGTCGCGGTAATCGCCGCAGCCACCCCGGCACAGTCAAAGCCCGGAGAAAACTCCCCCTGTTTTACCCCTGCTGCAAGAAGGTTCTGCACCATTTCCCGCTCGCGGCGGAACAAGGCGGCCACCATTTCCTTGGTTTCCAGGTCATGTTGGTGGCGCTCAAGCGCGGAGAGAATTACCAGGCAGCCGCCCGGCGTTTCAGGATTGAAGTTAAAATCAATGACAAAAGCCAGCCAGTTTTTGATCGCCTCCCGGGATGAAGCTGCTGCCCCGATGATGCTTTCAAGCATGGCCTCCACCTGGCCGATGTAGAGGGCCAGACATCGCTTGAACAGGCTGCGCTTGTTGCCAAAGGCGTTGTAGAGGCTGGTCCGGTTGAGCCCTGTCCCCTTTTCCAGATCATGCAGCGAGGTCGCGGCATAGCCTTTTTCCCAGAAAAGTCGCAACGCCGCCGCCAGCACCTTATCTTCATCGAACCCCCTTGTCCGCGTCACTGATTTCCTCCACCGATACCTTCGTTGCCATTCGATCAAGAAAAACTATTGACACCCCTAAAAACAGGATTATATTTTAACTCATATTGTATCGTTTGGTACAAAAAAATCAGGAGGCTGCCCTTGAACCGTTTCGCGATGTCCCTTGCTGCCCTGCTTCTTGTTCCCGCCTTTGCCAATCAGGCGGAGGCCGCCCCCAAAACCCGCTATGACGCGACCACCCAAACCTGCCGGGTTCTCAGCGATGGCCCGCTGGAATGGGAGAGCCGCCCATGGGGTGAGGGCGGCAAGCTCTTCAAGGAGGTCTGCAAGAGCTGTCACTCCCACAACAATGACAAAGGCGCCCCCTTTCTCTGGACAGAGTCAAAAAGCTCGGATGCCTGGAACCGGGTTTTTGCAACCCGTTATCCGAAATGCGCCAAGGACGGCTCTTGGAATGGCATGACAAAGGAGCAGCTGCTGGAGCTCAACGACTACCTGTATCGCTTTGCGGCATACAGCCAGGGCGTTAACGACAGCTGCTGACGCTGAAGACAACTCTCCCGGTCCGGGAGAAAAACAACACACAGACTGCGCCCCAGCCTACTTTCCCTGCCCCTTGCTGAACAAATCGGCAAAGGT
>JAJZRF010000056.1 GCA_021847425.1 Deltaproteobacteria bacterium
GTCGGCCAAGACCGTCTGCCAGTCAAGAAACGGGGCGCCGAACAGCTCAAAGGGCAAGGAGGTGCCCCGACCTTCGGAGATGTTGGTGCCTTCAAAGATCACCTGCCCCGGATAGACCAGGGCCGTGGTCGGATTCGGCATGTTGGGCGAGGGGAACACCCAGGGCAACCCGGTGTCGGCAAAAAGCATCCGCCGCTGCCAGCCGTCCATTGTAACAACCTCAAGGTCCGCGCCGATTCCATACTCTGCGTTAAGCAACCGGGCCAGCTCGCCAAAGGTAAGGCCGTGGCGCATGGGCAGGGGATACAGCCCGACAAAGGAACGGCAATCATCCTGCAACAGGTTGCCCTCAACCGCCTCCCCGCCCACGGGGTTGGGCCGGTCCAGCACCACCACCTTCTTGCCGTGGCGGGCCGCCTCCTCCATGCAGTAGGCCAGGGTGTAGAGAAAGGTGTAGACCCTGGTGCCCACATCAACGATATCAACGAGCAGCACGTCAAAATGCTCGAACATCCCGGCGGTTGGCCGACGCACCTCGCCGTAGAGGCTGAACACCGGCAGACCGCTGACCGGATCGGTCATATGATTCGACTCGATCATGTTGTCCTGCTTTTCCGCAAAAAAACCGTGCTGGGGGGTGAACAGGCAGGTGAGCTGGCGCGGAAAGGCGGACATGATCAGATCCCGGCTGTGGCGGAGATTCCGGTCGGTGGAGGCCTGATTGCAGAGCAGGGCAAGCCGTTTACCGGCAAGATACGCGGGGGGGGATGCCAAGAGATTCTCGATTCCAAGGGTAACCATGGTTCTCCAGTTTCAGGCTAGGGATGGAATGACGGGCAGCGCCCGGTATTTTTTTCTTTGCACTTTTCCCATGGCTGATTAGTGTAGCCATGGGCATCAGTGGAATATAATCGAACAGGCAGGCAAAGGCCACGATCTTCGTGCACGGCAAAGGATTTACCCCATGAAAATAGCAATCAGCGGCAAGGGCGGCGTGGGCAAAACCACGATCTTGGCCATGCTGGCCAAATATCTCCAAAAACAGGGGAAAGAGGTGCTGGTCATCGACGCGGACCCCAGCCCGCACATGGCCCAGAGCCTCGGCCTGGCGGAAGATGAAAAAATCACCCCCATCGCCGAGATGAAGGATCTGCTGGTCGAGCGTTCCGGCAAGGTGGACGGCTCGCCCTTCTACAACATCAACCCGCAGGTGGACGATCTGCTGGCCCGCTTCATCGTGGAAAAAAACGGAATCAAGCTCATGGTGCTGGGCGCCATCCAGACCGCCAAGGGCGGCTGCGCCTGCCCGGAAAGCAACGTGCTGAAAAGAATGCTCACCAAGCTGCTGCTCTCCCCTCCCCAGGTGGTGCTGCTCGACATGGAGGCCGGGGTGGAGCACCTGGGGAGGGGCACCATTGCCGGGGTGGATCACCTGCTGATCGTGGTGATCCCCTCGAAATCCGGGGTGCGCACCGCGCTCAAAATCAAGAAGCTCGCCGAGGAATCGGGCATTCCCCGCATCTCCTTTGTCGGCAATCTGGTGATGGATGACGACGACCGGGCCTTTCTGGCCGAGGCCCTCGGCCAGCCACCCCTGGCCTGCTTTCCCGATTCCGCCGCGATCCGGAAAACCGAACGGGCGGGGTTGGCGATTACCGGGGCGCTGGGGGAGGTGGAAGAGGCGGCAGCCGAGGTGCTGCGGCAGATCATGCCGTAACGCTTTCAGCCGGTGGGCAGGACACGTGCCGCCCCGTCCAGCAACTTGATGAAATTCCGCTTGGGTTTGAACCGCACCCGCAATTCCGTGAGATAGTCAACAAACTCACCGGATCGCTTCTGCGCGCCCATCAACTTGCCGATCTTGCGCACCAGCTTGATCGCCTCCTCGTAGGCGGCATTGTTGGTCTGTTCGACAATGGCAGGCACGACCCGCCGGTAGAGGACAACGGCATCATCGGGCCGTGCCGGCTCAAGCTTTTCGGCAAGGGCGATCAGCAGGTTGCGATTACAGACCGCTTCCTGCACCGCTGCCCAGGCAGCATCGAGATCCTTTTCCCACAAGGCGATTTCCACGCGCAGTGAATGGTCTGGAGCCGACGGCTTCGTTTTCCAGTGGTTTGTTCTGGTCGCTTCGCGGACGCCGGCATCACGGACCAGCGCCAATGCCCGGCTGCGCTGGTCGGGCCAGATGCCGAGCTGTTTGGCGACTCCATGCAATTTTTTGTAGTATTCAAGACCAGGCCGCTCCTTGAACTGAATCCAGGTCAGCTGCAGGGCCTCGTCATTGCGTTTGCGCTTGAGGTAGGCAGCCGCCAGAAAATCACGCAGCCGGTTGTCCGGCCGATCCGGGAACGCCTTAAGGCCGCGTTCCGCCCAATCCAGTGCCTTGTCGTCCTGTCCGGCTTTACCCAGGATTTCGGCGATGGTAAGATAGCTGTAGCCGGAAGAGAGATCCCGCGCCTTGATCGCCACCAGCTCCTCGATATCGCCGCTCGCCTCGGCCAGTTGTTCCATGATGTGCGTGATCCGGAAGCGATGGCTGTCAAAGTCTCTCCCGTTCTGCTTCCGAGGCTTGATCTTGCTCCACTCCTCCTCCGCCAACTCCCGGTAGCGTTGCAACCCGGCCTTTCCCAGAATATGACGATAGGTGACGGCGCTGAAACTGCACAGACCGAATGGCAGCCCCATTTCCAACCGAAACAGCCGCCCGGCCAGCTCCGTCGGTTCCGGCCTGGCCATGGCACAGGCCTTGAGGTGCAGTTCGCCCAATCGGGAAACAATCTCGCCCACGCTGCCGCTGGAATCGTCGATCTGCTCCAGTGCGTCTTCCGTCCGGGCGATGGCATATTCGGTCAGTTCGACCAGGACGGCTGCGGTGCCGGGCTCGAGCAGTTCCGCCAATGAATCCGCCACATCCTCGATATTGTCGGCAAAGGAGTCCGCCTCCCGCCAATCGACAAACCCATAAATGCGGGTCGCACCGTCGATGGCCCGCCGGAAGACGGCGGCGACATCACCGCCGCTGCGTTCCGCTTTGAGCAGCAGGGACTGATACAATCGCTCGTCCCGCTCGGCCACATCAAGGAGTAACGCAACCAGGGCATCCTGTGGTTGTACGGCCAGATACTCCCGGATGTCGCGCCACGGATCGCGCTTCTTTTTTTTACCGGATGCGGCGGCTTTCTTCCGGCCGTCGCCGTGTTCGGCCAGCCACGCCAGCCCGATTGCCACGCAGTGCTTGCAGAAATAGCCGTCAGCCGCGCGGGGACAGGTGCAGTCATAGTCCAGCTCGTCACCGGCCCGCAGCTCTACCCGGTAGGCCTCCGTTCCTTCAACCTTGGCGGAAATCCTTGTCTCGGTGATGCGGAGAGGGCCGACCGCGCCAAGGGCGAAATAGTCCCTGCCACGCAGGAAGGCGGCCTTTCCTGCCAGTTTCTCAAGGGTCGCGGGGGTGATCAGTTCAGTGAACATTTTTGAACTCCTGGTTGCTCCCATTCCTCTTCAGCCACACGGTGGTGCAGCTTTCCTTCTCTTCAAGGTTGCCCCTCCACAACGGTCGGATGTCGCTTATAGAAATCAGTACCCCCAATCCCCGTGGCTTACCGGCAACCGGTTCAACTGGTCTCGATAAAACCGCCAGTTCGGCATGAATTGATCCATAAACGCAACAAAGCGGGCGGTATGCGTCGGTTCCAGGATATGGACCATTTCATGCACGACGATGTACTCAAGGCACTCCCGTGGCTTCTTGGCCAGATCGGTATTGAGACGGATGGTGCGGGCAGCCGGATTACAGCTTCCCCATCTGGTTTTCATCCGCTGCACGAAAAACCGTTTCACTTTCACGCCTAGGAGGGGCTCCCACCTGACGATCAACGGCAACACCTCTTGCCTGAGCTGCCTGCGGTACCACGCCTCGACAACAGCCTGCCTTCCGGCCTCATCCGTTCCGGGCCGGACACGCAGGAGCAGCTTGCCGTGCTTGCGTTCCACGGTCGGCGGCGCGTCTTCCTCTACCACCGTGAGCAAATAGCGTTTCCCCCGCAGGTAGTGACTTTCCCGGTCCAGAAATTCCCGCGGACTCTCCCGCTCCTGCCCGCGAAGCTTGTCCTGCTGCTGCCTGATCCAGCTCAACTTGGCAATGGCAAAGACCCGGACGGTATCGAGGTTCATGCGCAAAGGGGCCGAAATCCGCACCCGGCCGCTGGGGGGATAGACGCTCAGGTGGACGTTCTTGATGTCCTTGAACACCACATCAACCTTGATCTCGCCGAGATGGAACCTGTCGGCCATCAGTACTCCCTCTGCGCCTTAATGATGAGAAAAATCCGCTCGACCTCGTCCACGTCATTTCCCAAAATCGGCAGCAAAGCCGCCTTGATGATGTTCTCCTTCGCCTGATGCCCGCGCCAGCCGTCGGGCCGCGTTTTCTTGACCGCTGCATCGATCGAGAACGCCAGATGCAGCGCCGGATCGCCTGATACGATGAACTCGGCACACTCTTCGGCAACCCTCAATCCCCGGTCGGCGGCTTTATCCTTCTTCCGCAGATTGTTGTAAACTGCCCGCAGCGCGGGACTGTTCCGCGGTCGTTCCGGCGTATCCTCACCCTGCCCCGCCTCCACCTTTTTCGCCAGCTCGACGATGCGGTGCAGATATTCCTCATAGGCCACGGCCTTGGCCTTCCGGGCGCCAATGATCTCCTCCAGCAGCGCCGACATCCTTTCATAAAAAGCGGGATCGTTCAGGTGCTCCTTGATGATCTTGCTGCGGACGTTGTTCTCGATGGTTTCGGCGATGGCGTTCTTGTTGCCCTTCAAGCCGCCGAGCTGCGAATTGATCGCGTTGGCGATGCCGGTTTTCACGATCAGCTCCAACAGGCCCATGTTGTCAAAGGGTGAAATCTGCCGCACCTCGTCGGCCTCGATGTAGGTATCGAGCAGGTGCCGCATATCGGCCTCGTAGGCCTTGAGATCCAGGGTCTCGCCGCTGGCCTTGCGGATGATCTCGCGCAGCTTCAGGTAATGGTCAAGCTGCTTCTTGATGCGCGCGATGCCGGCCGCGTCGTAGCCGGCAGTTCCCAGTTCGTCACCGATATTGGCGTAGGCGCGCACCAACGCCACGGTGGCCTTGTAGAGCGCCGCCCGCTGCGGCTCCCGCTCCTTCAGATCGGAGGCGATCTCGGTGTTGCCGCAAAAGTAGTGGATGTGCTCCAATTCGCCCTTGGGCGGCTTGACCGGCTCGCAGAGCAATATCAGCGCTTCGATGGCATTGTCGAGGCGTTTCCTGCCGATCTGCAAACGATCCTGCAGCAGCACCTCGGGGGCGACCCCGGCGGCACTGTGAGCCAGTTCCGAAGTGTAAACCGAAATGGCGTTTTCGACCTTCTTGAACAGATCCTTGTAGTCCACGATATAGCCGAACTCCTTGTCCTCGCCGTCCAGCCGGTTGGTGCGGCAGATGGCCTGGAACAAGCCGTGATCCTGCATGGATTTGTCGATGTAGAGATAGGTGCAGGGCGGGGCATCAAAGCCGGTGAGCAGCTTGTCCACTACCACCAGCAGCCGCATGTTCGCCGGTTCCTTGACGAAAAGCGCCTTGACCCACTCCTCATAGGTCTCGGTCTTGGTCATGCCGGGCCTGGCTTCAATGTCCTTGAGCAACTCGGTGCAGGTATTGTAGATGAACTGCTTGTCGGTCTCGGTGTTGGCGCCGGTTTCCTCAAGCGTCACGTTTTTCGCCAGCGGGTTGTACGAAGTCACCACCGCGCACTTGCCCTTGAACGGGGTCTTCTGGAAGAGGGTGAAATACTTGCTCGCCTCGTAAATGCTGGAGGCCACCAGAATTCCGTTGCCGCGCTCGCTACTCAGGCGAGGCTTGACGCTGAAATCGAAAACAATGTCCGCCACCACGCGATCCATGCGCGACTTGGAGCTGAGCACGCTCTGCATCGTGCCCCATTGCTGCCTCAGCTCACCCTTTTGCCAATCATTCAATGCCTTGGTTTTGGCCTCGAACCACTGGTCGATCTTTTCCTGCGAACCGAGGTGCTGGTCGATGTCCCGGGCCTCATAGACCAGATCGAGCACCACCCCATCCTCCACCCCCTCGCTGAACTTGTAGGTATGGATATAGCCGCCGAACACCTCCGGGCTGGCCTGCTTGTCCTTCTTCAACAGCGGCGTGCCGGTGAAGCCGATAAACACCGCGTTGGGCATCATCGCCTTCATCAGCCGGTGCAACCTGCCGCTTTGGCTGCGGTGGCATTCGTCCACGAACACGAAGACCTCGCCCATTGTCTGGCTGGGCCGGGCTTCCAGCTCCTGGATGAAGGCGTCCAGGTCATCCACGTCCCTGCGGCCGAACTTGTGCACCAGCGAGCAGAGCAGGCGCGGCTTGGCCTGGCCGAGCTGGCCCATCAGGTCGCGGCCGCTGCTGGTGCGCTTGATGGCCTCGCCCGCCTCGCTGAAAACCCGCTCGATCTGCTTGTCCAGCTCATCGCGGTCGGGTGATGATGGCGACGCGGGCGTGGGGGTTATTCTCCAGAATCCACTTGGCAAGCAGCACCATCACGATGCTCTTGCCGCTGCCCTGGGTGTGCCAGATGATGCCGCCCTTTTTCCGGCGCACATGCTCCTGCGCCGCCTTGATCCCGAAATACTGGTGCACGCGCGGCAGCTTCTTTATGCCGCCATCGAACAACACGAAATCGTGCATCAACTCGAGCAGCCGGTGCTTCTCGCACATCTTGCACAGATACTTGTCGAGCTTGAAGCGGCGGTTGTCCGCCTCGTCCTCTTTCCAGTTCAGGAAATACTTTTCCGGCGTACCGATGGCGCCGTAGCGCAACCCCTCGGAATCGTTGCCGGCAAAGAGGAACTGCACGGTGCTGAAAAACCAGGCGTTGAACTCCGGCTGCTGGTTGGAGAGATTTTGCCGGATACCGTCGCCGATGGAAATCCGGCTATTCTTCAGCTCCAGCACACCGACGGCGATGCCGTTGACATAGAGCACCAGGTCGGGCCGCCGCTCGTGGTTGCCCTTGAGCGTCACCTCCTCGGCGATGGCGAAATCATTCTGCTCCGGCTCCTGCCAGTTGATGAGGTGCACGGTCTCCGTAACCTGGCCCGCCTCGATCTTCACCGGCACACCGTAGCGCAGCAGGCTGTAAACGGCCTGGTTGTTGGCGTAGAGGTTGCGGCCATGGTTGTCCGCCTCGGTGCGCAGTTTATGGAGGGCCACACTGATCTGCGCCTGGGTGTTGCCGTTCTTCTCCAGCCATTGAGTGAGCAGCCCCTCCTCGACATTGCGGTTGCCGCCGCGGTCGGACCAGTCGCCCAGATAGCTATACTCCAATTCGTCGCGGAACAGGGCAATAACCCGGTTCTATGTGATGCGTTCCGGCTGGCCTATGGGGTTCATTGCAGCACCTCCCAGTGTCCTGCTTTCGTTGGTCCCACATGCCGGATAATCCCGCCGGACTTCATTTTTGCCAAATGATATTTGACACCGTCCGCGCTGATGCCGAGTTGGGCGGCAAGTTCCTTGCGCGTGATCTGCGGATGGGCTTTAAGCAATGCGAGAATTTTTTCTTGGGTAGTTTCTTGGGTAGTTTCTTGGGCTTTCTTCCCCTTGGGCTCAGACCGATAGGGAAACACCACCCACAGGCCGGTATACTCGTATTGTATCTTCGGTTCGGGAGTGCCCGCCTCCCGACAGGCCTCCATGATCCGCTCAATCCCACGTCCCCAGGACTCAATCATTCCGGTGCGGAAAAAGACATTGGCGACATCCGGGTTGAAGGGGATGGATGCGTGTTTGTCGAGCAGCTTTTCAAGGGTCCAGTCAGGGGGCAGTTCTCCGGGGTTCCAGATCATCAGACGATCCGGGTACACACTGATCTGGATCGGGATGCCGCAGGCATAGTCCTTGTGGACCACGGCATTCAACACTGCTTCGCGCAGCGCCGGCATGGGCACCGGCCAGGTTTCGAGCCGCTGAAGCCCTTCATAGCTGATCCAGGCCCGCAGGTATTTGGCCTGCAATATCTCAATGGTCTTGTTCACCTGGCTGACCAGATCGCCATGCACCTCATCCTGATAGCGCAGGTCCGCGTCGCTCTCAAAATAGCCGATCTTCACATAGGCGCCTGTGAAGAAACGGTCCGGTTCCGGGTGGAACAACAGGACCGCGGCATGGGTCAGGTAGCGTCCCTCCACCAGATGAAGCTTCTCAAGCAGGGCCTGGTCGGGCTCCTCCAGCACGGCCTCCGGCAACCGCTGGCTCTTCAGCGCCAGCCTGCGAAAGGTCTTCAAAGCCCCGGCATCCAGATCGGCCCGAGTCAAGCCCGGCAGGGGCGAGCCATCCCAGGTCCGTCCATGCTTGCGCAACAGGAACCGGTCAAGCGCCGCGCCCTTGAGCATCTGGTTGGTACTGCCGCTCCGGTAGAAATATTCGCCCTTGTAGTTCACCGGGCTGGGATAAGGCTCGACCAGGATTTCGATCAATTCCTTGCCGGTTTCTGCGCGCAGGTTCACGTCCACCATGATGCCCAGGACATCCCGCACCTTGTTCGGGATGTCCGTCAAGAGTTTCCTCGCCTCCTTGATCCCGACCGCCACGCCCTTGTCGTTGCGGCCGATGACCAGCATGCCGCCTTCCGCGTTGGCAAAGCCGCAGATCCATTTCAGGTACTCGTCCCGCCAAGACTCCTTCCATTCGATGTGCTGATGTTCCCTTCCTGTTGTCATAATCCGTCTCTCCTCACTCCCCGAAAAGCGCCTGGCATTCCGCTATGGCGCGACCGATGTTGGCGTCGGAAAATATCTTCCGCTCCAGCTTGGCCTCCCATTCAGGATGAGCGCGGATGACCTGTTTCACCGCCTCCGATTCAACCGTTCTTCCTTCCCGGATCAGGTCTTCCATGGCCATGTCCACGGTGGTCAGCAACTCCAATTCATCATTACTCAGACGGCGGAATTGCTCCAGCCAATTCAGTACGCCCGTTCCGTACCATGCGGCAAAATAGTTTTCCGCGCTTGCGATATTGTCGCCCGCCAGGAAGCCGTTGTACTGGCCTGCACGATGCTCCCGGACATAACCGCTCTTGATGGCGATCTTCTCCGCGCCGCCATATTTCACGACGGGGTTGTAAGGTCCGGCAGCTTGCTTGACGAAGCCCCGAGCCTCATGCTCGACGTGACGATGCAGCAAATAAGTGAACTTCATGCGGCGGAAACGGCCGAGCGGGAACTTTTCAGTGGCAAAGCGATGGGTCAGGACTGCGATCACCACAGCTTCGTTGATGTGCTGGTTATGTGGCGGGGTAGCGGCCGCTTTCCTCTCCTGCCTGACCGGAAGCGGCACGACATTCGAGGCCGGGCGAACCAGGCGAATCCTGCCGGTTAGCAGTTCCTGCATCATGCCCTGCTTGATGGCGCGGGCCTTGGCAAGTTTTTCCTCCAATGTGACGATCCCGGCGTCCATGTCGGAGAGGATGGCGGCGATGGCGGTTTGTTCTGGACGGGACGGGAGTCGAAATTCAATTTTTTTGAGGTCGGGTAGAGAAATGCCCTTAACGGTGCTACCGCTCCCGAGTTCATCAATTGATTGCCCGTAATACTGAAACCAAAAATAGAGGTATTGCGTCGCCAAAACTGGTTTGGGAAAGAGAGCCTTGAGGTCTTGGTTAATGGCAACATCGACTTCATAAACGACAGCCTTTCCAAGCGCCATTCTGGTTGAGGTAATGAGCGTTCCTTTTGGGATCAGGTGCGATGCGCTGTTTTGCAAACCTACTTTGGTAATCGCTTCCTGTGAGTAGCGAGGGTTAAAAGTTGCGAAGTCCTTCACCGTCACCCATGGAATCTCGTCATCCCAATATTGCGGGTTTGAACGACTTGGAGTGCCACCCCCTATGAATTTTTCAATAACATCCCCTAACCGCTTCACCACCCACTCTCCGCTGAAGCCCGGCAACCGCTTCTTGCCGGTGAGCAATTCCTGCATGACGCCTTGTTTGAGGTTCCGTTTCTTGGCGAGGAGCTGCTCCAGGGATTCGATGAGTCCATCGGTATCGGAGAGCGCCTCGGCGATGGCCTCCTGTTCGGCTTTGGTAGAAGGGAAAACAACCTTAAATGCGCGTAGAGTTGCAATGGGGACTTCTTGTAAGGCGGAACCATTCATCGACTGCTCAAGCCTACCGCGTGTCGTAACGGATGAGATGAACTGCTTAAAGAACAGAGCATTTAAATCGGGACGGATCGCTATAACAGCAACGCCTCTTGTAAGATTAGAGCCAGCTAAGTCTTCATCCACTAAGGCGACGTCACCAACCTTGCCTCGGAGCGGTGTCACAAGATCTCCAGCTCTCAAAATCGTGCGCCGATAGGCATCACTGATTGCCTTGGTGGTCGTGATAAGGTCAGCTTTATTAATTCGCCCATCTTCAATGTCCACTACGCGTAGACACTTAACTCCATTCGGGATGTTTTGGCCTGTTTGGACAATTCCATACGATATAGGTCTCTTGGGTTCGGTGAGAGCACCCAATGGTTGCACTTCCCAATCCTCCGGAATCACCCCCACCTCGGTCTGCTTGTAACCCGGCCTCACAGCGCTTCCCCGCCTTCATTGAGGATGCTCAGGTAAGCGTCATAGACAAACAACCGGTTGCGGCGCTGGCCGGTGAGTTCGCGGACAATGCCCAACTCCATCAATTTCAGCATGGACTTGGTGGCGGTGGGGAAGGTCATGCCGGTGGTGTGGCAAAGTTGGCCCAGGCTACACAGGGGCCGCTGGCGCAGGGCATCGAGCACCCGCAGACCATTGGCGGCGGTGCGACCGCTGGCCTGGACCCGCCGGGTGTCCTGCTGGAACAGGGCCACCAAACGCTGGGCGGTCTGCACCGCGCCATTGGCGGTCTCTTCCACGCCTTCGAGAAAGAAATCGACCCATGCCTCCCAGTCGCCCTCGGTGCGCACCCGATCGAGCAGGGTGTAGTAGTGGGAGCGGTGCTGCTTGAAGTAGAGGCTCAGGTAGAGGAGCGGCTGGCTCAGTGCGCCGCCCTCACGCAGGAGCAGGGCGATGAGCAAGCGGCCAAGGCGGCCGTTGCCATCGAGGAAGGGATGGATGGTCTCGAACTGGACATGGGCCAGCGCGGCCTTGAGCAGCACCGGCATGGCGCCCGGTTCATTATGGATGAACCGCTCCAGCGCAGTCATGCAGGGCTCGACCTCTTGGGGCGGGGGTGGGACAAACTGGGCATTGCCGGGGCGGGTGCCGCCAATCCAGTTCTGGCTGCGGCGAAATTCGCCCGGCGCCTTGTCACTACCGCGCCCCCGCGCCATCAGGCGGGCGTGCATCTCCCGCAACAGCCGGTTGCAAAGGGGAAAACCCTCCCGCAACCGCGCCATGCCATGCTCCAGTGCAGCAATATAGTTGGAAACCTCCACTACATCGTCAAATGGTACGCCAGGTGACTCGTCCAGCTCGAACAACAGCAGATCGGAAAGGGAAGACTGAGTACCTTCGATCTGCGACGACAGCACCGCCTCGCGACGCACATAGGCATAGAGAAAAAGCTGCGGATCAGGCAACAGCAGGCTGACGCTGTCCAAACGGCCCAGGGCCAGGGTGGCGCGTTCGAGCAAGGGCTGCCGCGCCCCGCTCAAATCAAGGGGCGGCATTGGTGGCAAAGGGGCGGGCACAAAGGCGCGGACGGTTTCGCCTCCGGCGACACTGGTGGCATAGCTGCCTGTTGCATCACGACGCATGATGAACGATCCTTGAATAAGAGCTTGGCTTATTAAAAATATATACTGATTTCTTTAATAACATCGCTCGAATGGGTCGTCAAGCAAACACCTTGCGGTTACCCCCATGCGAACCCCATCCTCTCCAGGTGACAATTCACCTTGGCCTCCAACTCGGCCACCCGGTTGGTGAGCTGCGGCAGCGGGGTTTCGTAGCGTTCGGCCAGCTCCTTCACACGCTGGGTAAGTGCCTGGCTGATACGGTCCATCTCTCCGTGGATATCCCGATCCAGCGCACCGAGCCATTTGTCATCCACCGCCAGCGTCTTGATCTCGGCCTCGGTGAGCTTGGGATAATGGGTGTAGGCCTCGGCATCGAGCGCGGCCTCGGCTTCCTTCAACTTCTTCTTGAGGTTCGCCTCCTCGCCGTTGAGCTTGAGCCACTTAGTCAGCACACCGGCTTCATCCTTGGCCTCCCGGTCGCCTTTGATTTCCTTGAGCCGGGCGGTAACATTGGCCTTGTTCACCTTGTCGAGTTCGGCAAAAGCGCCCTCCTCTCCGCCGTGTTCCTCCTCCAGTTCTGCGAGCTTGACGGTGACGCTTTCCAACTCGGCGCCGAGCCGGTCGATGGCACTTTGCTCCTTGGCGTAATAGCGGGCGACGACAAGAGGCTTGGGGATCAGGTCGCAGGTCCAGCCCTTGTCTTTCTCCTTGCCTTTCTTGTCGGTCTCGATAACGCGATAGGTCTCTGCCTTCCAGCCATCGGCACCGATCAGGTAGCAATCGTCCTGCATGGTCTCGGCCCAATAGTCCATGAGGTGCTGATAAACGTCGTATCTGTCGATGAGCGGCTTGTCCGCGTAATGGGCCAGCAGGTCTTCGGAGAGCGCGACGATGATCTCCTTGGGATGGCAGCCGACCTGCAGCGCCTTGAGGGTGGCGGCGCTCGTCCGGCGCCAGGCGGCGAAGTGGGTGTTCATGCCCTGGATGAAGCTGGCGAACTCGGCATGCTCGTAGATGGCGGGCTTGATGGCCGACTTCTCCACACCCAGCTCCACATAGCCGGGGCGGCCATCCTTGAACAGGGAGTGCCGAAGCTGCGGGCAGACAGCCCAGTAACGCGCCAGGGCATCGACATCGGTCACGGGGATGCCGCCTTTCAGGTGGCCTTCGATGTCCTGCCGGTCTTCGGCCGTCTGGCTATCGATGTAGCGCGGCAGGTTGAGGTTGAACTCGTTCTTTTCTATCTCGGCAAACGAGACCATGCGGGCATAGCCGGGCGTGTCACACTGCCGGGTAAAAACGTCCACGATCTTGTGGATGTCCATGCTGCGCAGACGGTTCTTGGGACCGTCCTTCATGAAGCCGCCACTGGCGTCAATCATGAAGATGCCCTTGCGGGCGGTGGCGTCTTCCTTGTCGACCACCACGATGCAGGCGGGGATGCCGGTGCCGTAAAAGAGGTTGGCGGGCAGGCCGATGATCCCTTTGATGTAGCTCTTGCGGATAAGATTCTTGCGGATGTCACCCTCGGCATTGCCGCGAAACAGCACGCCGTGCGGCAGGATGCAGGCGCCCTTGCCGGTGCTTTTGAGCGAACGGACGATGTGCAGCAGATAAGCGTAATCGCCCTGCTTGGCTGGCGGGGTGCCAACGGGCTGGAAGCGCTGGTAGAGATCATGCAGCGGATCGAGGCCAGTGGACCAGCGCTTGTCGGAAAACGGCGGATTGGCGACCACGTAGTCGAAGGTCTTGAGGGTGTCGCCTTCCTTAAACTTGGGATCGGCCAGGGTGTTGCCCTGCACGATGAGCGCGGTGGGGTTGTTGTGCAGAATCATGTTCATGCGGGCCAGACCGCTGGTGGCGGCGTCTTTTTCCTGGCCGTAGAGGGTAACGGCAGTGCCGGCCTCATCGGCCACCTTCAGGAGCAGCGAGCCGGAGCCGCAGGTTGGATCGTAAACCGTGGTGGCGGCGCTGGTTTTGGCCTCGCGGATGCCGACAATCTGGGCGATGATCCGGCTGACCTCGGCGGGGGTGTAGAACTGGCCCTTGCTTTTGCCGCTCTCGGTTGCGAAGTGGCGCATCAGGTATTCGTAGGCATCGCCCAGGATATCGTCGCCCTCGGCCCGGTTCCTGGAAAAATCCAGGGCCTTGTTCTCGAAGATCGCGATGAGGTTGGTGAGCCGCTCCACCATCTCCTTGCCGCTGCCGAGCTTGCCGGCTTCGTTGAAGTCCGGCAGGTCGGACAGCTTGTTGGCATTGGCCAGCGGTCCGATGATCTTCTTGTTGATCTGGTCGCCGATGTCCGGCTTGCCCTTAAGGGCAACCATGTCCCTGAAGCTCGCGCCATCGGGAATGGCAATGGGCGCGAAGGACTGGCCGGCGTATTTGTCGCTGACATACTTGATGAACAGGAGAACGAGGACGTAGTCCTTGTACTGGCTGGCATCCATGCCGCCGCGCAGTTCGTCGCAGGACTGCCAGAGAGAGCCATAGAGTTGGGATTTTTTGAGCGCCATCGTTCAGTTCAGCCGAAACAGAGCCCGCAGTCCGGGCAGGTCGTGGCGGTGGTGGCAAAGGCAAAACCGCAGGCCGGACATACCGCCTCCCCGGCCTCCGGGTTAAAAACCGCTCCGGAATGGGTGGCGTCGTGCTCGGCCAGAGCGGTTGCCCGGCGATGCTCTTCGGCAAGCACCTCCAAGGCATCCCGCACCTCTTCCTGTCGGACCTGAAGCAGAAACTTGGGCGCGCAGCAGCCACCGCCGCAACTCTCGCCGTCCTTGCTGATCATGACGCCGATCTGTTCAGCCTCCAGCAAGACTTTCAGGTGTTTGAGGTCACCAAGAGCACCCTGAAAAATGACGACCAGCTGATCATCGGGAGTCAAGGCCCCTTTCCGGGTCCGGCGAGAAGCACCCTTATTTTCCATTACCGCCAGGTCCGCGCCCAGAATAAGGGGCACACCGCAGGTTGCGCAGATCTGCATTTCCACCCGGTACTCGTCCCGGCATTTCGGGCAGTATTTCAAGTCGTGTTCAATCATATTGGTCGCCTAAAAAAACTCTAAGCTATCAGCTGACAGCTATAAAATAAACCGGCTCAGATCTTCGTCTTCCGAGATATCCTGCAGCTGCTTTTTCACATATTCGGCTGTAACGAGAAACTTCTTTTCGGCAAGGTCGGTGGCGTCAAAAGAGAGTTCCTCGAGCAGACGTTCCATGATGGTATGAAGCCGCCGCGCCCCGATATTTTCGGTTTTCCGGTTTACCGTAGCGGCAATCCTGGCCATTGCCCGGATGGCGTCCTCGGCAAAGTCAAGGGCGATCCCTTCGGTGGCCATGAGGGCAATGTACTGTTTGATCAGGGCGTTCTGCGGTTCGGTGAGGATCCGGTAGAATTCCTCCTCCCCCAGGGCATTGAGTTCAACCCGGATGGGGAAGCGCCCCTGCAACTCCGGCACCAAATCCGAGGGTTTGCAGACATGGAAGGCGCCGCTGGCGATGAAGAGGATATGGTCGGTCTTGACCATGCCGTGCTTGGTGGTCACGGTGGAGCCTTCGACAATGGGCAGCAGATCGCGCTGCACCCCCTCGCGGGAAACCTCGGGGCCATGGCCTCCACCGCCCTGCCGCGAGGCGATCTTGTCGATCTCATCGAGGAAGATGATCCCGGACTGCTCGGTGCGCTGGATGGCAAGCCGGGTAACGCTTTCCATGTCGATCAGCCTTTCGGCCTCACGTTTTTTGAGCACCTCCATGGCGTCCTTGACCGGCATCTGCTGGCGCTGGGTTTTCTTGGGAAACATCTTGCCGAACACATCCTTGAGCCCGGATTCCATGTCATCCATGCCGCTGCCGCCGTGGGAGAGGATCTCGATCATGGGCAGTGATTGCGCCTGGTCGATCTCCATTTCCACCTGCCGCCCGTCGAGCTTGCCATCCTTGAGCATCTGCCGGAATTTTTCCCTGGTGGAATCGGGCAGCTCCCCTGCCCGGCCGCCGTGTCCGGTTCGTTCCGCCATGGGGGTAACCTGGCCCAAAGGGGCTGGACGCGGCGGCACCAGCAGGTCGAGCATCCGCTCTTGCGCCTGTTCCGCCGCCTTCTGCGTCACCTGTTCCCGCGCTTCCTCACGCACCATGTTAATGGCAAGATCGAGCAGATCGCGGATCATGGACTCCACATCCCTCCCCACATAGCCCACCTCGGTGAACTTCGAGGCCTCCACCTTGAGGAAAGGCGACTGGGCCAGGCTGGCCAACCGGCGGGCAATCTCGGTTTTGCCGACCCCGGTGGGGCCGATCATGATAATATTCTTGGGGGCAATCTCTTCGCGCAGGGGCATGGGCACCTGCTGCCGCCGCCAGCGGTTGCGCAGGGCAATGGCCACGGATTTCTTGGCCGCATCCTGGCCGATGATATAGCGGTCAAGTTCGGCCACGGTTTGCTT
>JAJZRF010000117.1 GCA_021847425.1 Deltaproteobacteria bacterium
CTGGTCAAGGGGAACGGGAGCAGGACCAGGCCGTCGGCGCCGTTTGCGGCGGCAAAGGTGTGAAGCACCGGGCCATCGTAAATGAAAAGGGTGATGCGCTTGTCAAGGAGCGCTTGCACCCCATCCGCGGGCGACGAGAAAAAAAACGGTTCGGCCCCGGGGCAATAGCGCTTGACAAAGAGATCCCCGGTGGTTCCTTCTTCCACGCCGATGGCTTTGCGGGTGGTGAGAATATCCTGGGCGGTCGGAAAATTTTTCTCTTCGGCTTTGGTGGTCAGGGCCATCTGGTTGATGGTGAAGTATGGTTCGCTGAAGGCCACCTGGAGCTTGCGCATCTCGGTGATGGACATGGCGGACATGATGATGTCGACCTTCTTGCGCTCCAAGGCGGGAATCTGATCCTGCCATTTCATTTCGACAAACTCGAGTTTGCTGTGCAGCCGCTGAGCAAGCAGCGCGGCGCATTCGGCTTCAAACCCGGAAATGAGCCCGGTTCCTGCTGCTTTATCGATAAAGCAGGGATAATTCGGCGTAACTCCGACCCGCAGCACCCCGTCTTGCCAAGAAGGCAGGGGGGCGGTGCTCTTTTCGTTCAGGCTGCAGGCCGCAAGGCTGAACAGGAAGCAGCCGCACAGCACGGCGATGATTTTTGTTGTAATTGTTTTGCTAGACATGGTGCGCTCCCTGGCTCTTTTGTCACAGCTCCGTGTGCCGATGCCGTTCACTCTGACTCTTGTTTTTAAACAACGTCTCAGCCTCCCAGACAGGCTACCGTCTGTTCGGCAATCTCCAGCTCTTCGTTGGTGGGAATAACCAGGATTTTCACCCGGCTGGCCCTGCTTTCCAGGGCGAAACATCCCTCCTGGCGCCCACGGTTTTTCCTATTATCCATCTCCAGGCCAAGATGCGCAAGATTTTCGCAGCACTCCGCCCGGATAAAATCGGCGTTTTCCCCGATGCCGCCGGTAAAGATCACTCCATCCAGCTCCCCCAGCACCGCATGGTAGGCGCCGATGTATTTCTTGATCCGGTAACAGTACATGGAGATGGCAAGCTGTGCTTCCGGATTGCCCGCTTTGGCCAGCTCGCCCACCGTCCGCATGTCGTTGACCCCGCAGATTCCCTTGAGGCCGCTTTCCTTGTTGAGGATCGATTCGATGGCCGCGGAGGAAAGCCCGGTTTCCCGCTCCAGGTAAAAGATGATCGCCGGGTCGAGATCCCCGCAGCGGGTGCCCATGATCAACCCTTCAAGGGGAGTGAGGCCCATGGAGGTGTCGATGCATCTCCCCTGGTGGATGGCGGCGGCGCTGGCGCCGTTGCCCAGATGCAGGCTGATCAGGTTGAGGGAATCCAGCGGTTTTTTAAGAAACTCCGCCCCCTTTTTCGTCACATAGCGGTGGGAGGTGCCGTGGAAGCCGTAGCGGCGGACATGGTGCGCCTCGTAAAGCTTTTTGGGAATGGCATAGCGGTAAGCGTGGCTCGGAATGGATTGATGGAAGGCGGTGTCGAATACTGCCACCTGGGGCACGGAAGGCGCGCTTTCCATGGCCACCTCCATGCCGAGAAGATTGGCGGGATTGTGCAATGGCGCCAGGGGGATCAAACCCCGGATCGCACCAAGAACCTCGGGAGTAACCCGGGCTGGTTCCTTGAACTGTTCGCCGCCGTGCACGACCCGGTGGCCGATGCCCCTGAGCTCTCCGGTATCGGCAAGCGCCCCGCTTTCCTTGAGGACCGAGGCGATCAAGGCAAAGCCCTGGCGGTGATCGGCAATGGGCAGATCCCGCACTGTTTTGCTCATCCCCCCTTGGGGCGAAGGGAGCGCATGGCTGAGGTGGCTGCCCGGCTCGCCGATCTGTTCGATACTGCCTGCGGCCAGCACCGATTCGTCCCGCATGTCGAACAGCTGGTACTTGATGGACGAGCTGCCGGAATTGAGCACCAGAACCTTCATGGGTTTTTTCCTTGGTAACGATTCAGCTAAAACTTAAAAACAGGTTTAAACATCCCAACCAACAGTAACTGTGGCGCAGTGCCGCAGATGCGCGAAAGAGGCCTGCGAAGTGTGCTGTTGCACGCGAGCCGACCGATGACAAAGCAGATGTGGTGCTGCGCCACAGTTACTGGGCCTGGATGGCGGTGATCGCCACGGTATTGACGATGTCGGGCACGGTGCAGCCGCGGCTCAGGTCGTTGACCGGCTTGTTCAAGCCCTGGAGGACCGGGCCGATGGCCACGGCGTTGGCCGAGCGCTGCACCGCCTTGTACAGGTTGTTGCCGGTGTTCAGGTCCGGGAAGATGAACACCGTGGCCTTGCCAGCCACCTGGCTCTCCGGCAGCTTGGTCTTCGCCACCCCGGCGTCCACCGCGGCGTCGTACTGGATGGGTCCCTCTATCATAAGGTCGGGCCGGAGTTGTTTCGCGATCCTGGTCGCTTCGCGCACCTTGTCCACATCGGCGCCCTTGCCCGACGTGCCCGTGGCATAGGAGCACATGGCGACCAGGGGTTCAATGCCGTAGAGTTTGGCGGTTTGCGCCGAACTTATGGCGATCTCCGCCAGCTGCTGGGCATTGGGGTCCGGGTTCACCGCGCAGTCGCCGTAGACCAGAACCCGGTCGGCCAGGCACATCAGAAAGACGCTGGAAACAAGGGAAACACCCGGCTGGGTGCGAATGATCTGCAAGGCCGGGCGGATGGTGTCCCCGGTGGTGTGTATCGCCCCGGAAACCATGCCGTCGGCCAACCCTTTGTGGATCATCACGGTGCCGAAGTAGTTTGGGTCGGCCACCGTGTCCATGGCGGTTTTTTCGGTGATCCCCTTATGCTGGCGGAGCGCGAAATAGGTCTGGGCAAAGTCCTCGCGCAAGGGGGAGGTGGCCGGATCAATA
>JAJZRF010000057.1 GCA_021847425.1 Deltaproteobacteria bacterium
TTGGTGGCCAATACCCGGGTAATGGCCGAGGTCAGGGTGGTCTTGCCATGGTCGATGTGGCCGATCGTCCCAATATTCACATGCGGTTTCTTGCGTTCAAATTTCTCTTTTGCCATGTCCTTTCCTCTTTATTTGCTTGCGTCTCGTTCGAGTTAAAGGCCTCGAATCCGCTTAATTATCTTTTCACTTATATGATCCGGCACTCTATCGTATGCCGCGAATTGCATGGTAAAATTTGCTCGCCCTTGGGTGGCGGAGCGTAAATCCGTTGAATATCCGAACATCTCCGCCAGCGGCACCTGCGCTTTGATCACCTGCAAGCCGCCATCCCGGTTGTCCATCCCGTGTATCTTGGCCCGCTTGGCGGTCAGATCGGAAATAACCTCGCCGAGATATGATTCGGGCAGGGTTATCTCAACGTCCATAACCGGTTCAAGCAAAACAGGCGCTGCTTCCGATACCGCGCTCCGGAAGGCCATGGCCGCGGCAACGCCAAAAGCCTGCTCGGCCGAGTCCTCATCCCGGTAGGAACCGTCAACCAAACTCACCTTGAGGTCGACCATCGGGAAACCGATCAAGGTTCCAGCGTCCAAGCTATCATGCACAGCTCTTTCGATAGCCGGAACAATCGCCGGGGGAATAACCTCCTCGGCAATACAACTTTCAAACCGGAACCCCTCACCACGGTCAAGGGGCTCGATCTGCAACCAGACATGCCCGTATTGGCTCTTGCCGGCGGTGGTCGGATGCTCGAACTTCCCTTCCGCCCTGCTCAGCCCGGTTACCGTTTCCTTATAAGCAACCTGGGGCTTGCCGATATTAGCCCCAACCTTGAATTCACGGATGAGACGGTCAACAATAATTTCCAGGTGCAACTCGCCCATCCCGGAGATGAGGGTCTGACCGGAATCAGGATCGGTGGAAACGCTAAAGGAGGGATCTTCCAGGGCAATCTTTGCCAGGCTATCCCTCAACTTTTCTTCGTCCGCCTTCCCTTTCGGCTCAATGGCAACGCTTATTACCGGCTCAGGAAACTCCATGGTATCGAGAGTAAAAGTGTCTCCCGACTCACAGAGGGAATCCCCGGTAATGGAAAATCGCAACCCCACAACCGCACCGATATCGCCGGCCGTCAGCTCACCAACCTCTTCCCGCTTGTTGGCGTGCATCTTGACTATCCGGCCGATCTTTTCCTTTTTTTTCTTCCCCGGGTTATACACCCTGTCCCCGACTTTCATTACGCCGGAATAGACACGCACATACGCGAGGATATCCACAAAAGGATCGGATGTCAGTTTGAAAACCAGGGCGGACAGATTTTCATCGTCACTTGCCCGTCGCGTTTCCGTCACACCATCCGCATTCACCCCCTGCACCGATGAAACATCGACAGGCGAAGGCAGATAGGCGACCACTGCGTCCAACAATGGCTGCACCCCTTTATTTTTAAAGGAGCTACCACATAGAACAGGCACGACATCAAGATTCAGAGTTGCAGTCCTGATTGCCCGGTTGATCTCATCAACCGTTACAGGTTGCTCATTCAGAAATTTTTCCATGACCCAATCATCGAAGTCGGCCAACTTCTCGATAAGGGCCATTCTTGCGGCCGCAGACTCTTGCTTGAACTCATCTGGGACAGGATCGTACTCAATCCTGGATCCCTTTGTATCTTCATCAAAGCGCATCATTTTCTCTTCGACGAGATCAATGATACCCCTAAATGTCTCTTCTTTTCCAACCGGAAGCTGAAGAGGCAGAGGATTTGCCCCCAACCGCTCCTCAATCATCTCGATGCAACGCTGAAAATTTGCCCCGAGCCGGTCCATCTTATTTATGTAGGCAATCCGGGGAATCTTGTAATGATCCGCCTGTCGCCACACGGTTTCGGACTGGGGCTCAACCCCTCCCACCGCACAAAAAATCGCGATGGCACCGTCCAAAACCCTGAGACATCGCTCAACCTCAACGGTGAAGTCAACATGCCCCGGTGTATCTATTATATTGATGGTGTGGTCTTTCCACTGACAGGTTGTGGCCGCCGACGTAATGGTAATGCCGCGTTCCTGTTCCTGCTCCATCCAGTCCATAACGGCATTGCCATCATGGACCTCGCCCATCTTATGAGAACGCCCCGTATAATAGAGAATGCGCTCAGTTGTTGTTGTCTTCCCTGCGTCGATATGGGCCATGATGCCTATATTACGCAGATACCGCAGCGAATCTTTCACAGCCACTCTTTATCCCCTGGCAACTTATTTTACAGGCTGTTTAATCCAGCCCGCCCGGCAAGGATTGGTGTTAATACCTCCTCCCTGCCGTTTTGTCAACCAAGGAAAGCCAAGAGCCCAAGAATTTACCAGCGGTAATGGGCAAACGCCTTGTTGGCATCGGCCATGCGGTGCGTGTCCTCGCGTTTTTTCACTGCAGCGCCACGATTGTTATAGGCATCAGCAAGTTCACCGGCCAGCTTGTCAGCCATGGTCTTCCCTGGTCTTTTCTGGGCAAACGTGACCAGCCAACGGATAGCCAAGGCATTCCGCCTCTCGGGGCGAACCTCGACCGGCACCTGATAGGTTGCGCCACCCACCCGACGTGATTTCACCTCAAGCCGGGGCCGCACCTTCTCCAGTGCCTTCTCAAACACCACAATGGGATCAGCCTCGGTGATGCGGCTTTCGATCATATCCATGGCGCCGTAAAAAATGCCACGGGCAATGCTCTTCTTGCCGCACTCCATCAAGCCGTTGACAAACTTGGAAACCAGCACGCTATTAAACCGCGGATCAGGCTCAATTCCGCGTCTTGCAACAAGTCTTTTTCTAGGCATCTCTAAAACTCCTTCTCAGGCAGCAGACAAACCGCTTATTTCGGCCGCTTGGCGCCGTACTTGGAACGACCCTGCTTACGATTAGCAACACCAAGCGTGTCCAAGGTACCGCGAATGATATGGTAGCGGACACCGGGAAGATCCTTCACCCTGCCACCGCGAATCAGAACAACTGAATGCTCCTGAAGATTATGGCCAATACCGGGGATATAAGAGGTAACCTCGATCCCGTTGGTCAGCCGCACCCTGGCAACCTTTCTCAAGGCGGAGTTTGGTTTTTTGGGGGTAGTGGTATACACACGGACGCAAACACCTCGCTTCTGCGGAGAACCTTTGAGCGCAGGCGTATTGGTTTTGCTTATCTTAACTTTCCGGCCGTGCCGCACCAGCTGATTAATGGTTGGCATTGAAATCGACTCCCATATTACTGATATTAGTTAGAAGCATCTTCCTCTGCCAGAAACTCACTGCGCGGCATAGGAAAACGGCATATTTACTCGAAGGGCGAATCCTTGTCAAGGCAAATGTGTATTAATTCTCCTTGCCAATCCCATACTCATTAAAGCCTGTCCCGGCAGGAACCAAACGGCCCATGATCACGTTTTCTTTCAACCCCCTCAAGGTGTCGATCTTCCCTGCCATGGCGGCATTGGTCAAGACCTTGGTGGTTTCCTGGAAGGAAGCCGCGGAAATGAAGCTGTCGGTGCTGAGGGAGGCTTTTGTCACGCCAAGCAACAAAGGCTCCGCCGTTGCCGGACGGCCATCTTCCTGAAGAAGTTTCTCGTTCTCCTCTTTAAAACGCCACCACTCGACATGCTCACCAAGCATAAAGGTGGAATCACCCACCCCGGTAATCTGAACCCGACGCAGCATCTGACGGACGATCACCTCAATGTGCTTGTCATTGATCTTTACGCCCTGCAGGCGATACACCTCCTGGATTTCATTCACCAGGAATTTGGCCAGCTCCTTGACGCCCATAACCCGGAGGATGTCATTCGGGTCGGGGGAACCGTCCATCAATGCCTCGCCAGCCTTGACATAGTCCCCCTCATGGACGGCGACGTGCTTGCCTTTGGGAATAAGATATTCCTTGGCCTCACCCACCTCAGGAGTGATAATCACCCGCTTCTTGCCCTTGAGATCCTTGCCAAGGCTTACCTGACCATCAATCTCGGTGATGACCGCATACTCCTTCGGCTTGCGGACCTCAAAAAGTTCGGCAATCCTGGGAAGACCGCCGGTAATATCCTTTGTCTTGGTGGTTTCCCGCGGAATCTTGCCAAGTACGGTTCCCGGCTCGATGACGGTATCTTCCGCCACCGAAATCAAAGCGCCAACCGGCAAGGAATATCGGGCCGGAGAACCTGTTTTGGGGAGTTTTGCAGTCTTACCGGTCTCATCCTTCACGGTAATCCGCGGATTATGCTGCCCTGAACGGGAAGGCACGATGACATGGCTTGATTTTCCGGTAACCGGATCAACACGCTCCTGCATGGTGACGCCTTCAAGGATATCTCCAAATTTAATCACGCCGCCGATCTCGCTGACGATGGGAATGGTGTAGGGATCCCAATTGGCGATGAGAGTGTCGGGCTCGATTTCAGTCCCTTCCCTGACAAAAATTTGCGCGCCATAATTAATCTGGTAGCGTTCCCGTTCACGGCCCTGGGCGCCAATGATGGAGACAGCCGCATTCCGGTTCATCACAACCATGTTTCCGGCAGTATTCTGAACATAGTGCATGTTCTGAAACTGCACGGTCCCGCCGTGCTGACAACGAACCTCGGCCTGTTCCACACTCCGGCTTGCCGTACCGCCGATATGGAAGGTCCGCATGGTGAGCTGGGTGCCGGGCTCGCCAATGGATTGAGCGGCGATAATCCCGACCGCCTCACCCATATTAACCATGTGCCCGCGGCCAAGATCCCGGCCATAACAGGAGCTGCAAACTCCGCGCCGGGCCTGGCAGGTGAGCACGGAACGGATCATCACCCGATCGATCCCTGCCTGTTCGATAAGATTGACCTTTTCTTCGGTGATCTCCTCGTTGGCCTCGACAAGAACCTCTCCGTTGAAGGGATCGATCACATCTTCCAGGGCAACCCGCCCCAGAATTCGATCGCCTACCCGCTGGATCACCTCGCCGCCTTCAAGCAGAGCTTCCATCAAAATTCCGTCCAGGGTTTCACAATCCTTTTCGATGATTGTCGCATCCTGGGCCACATCAACCAGCCGCCTGGTCAGATATCCGGAGTTTGCCGTTTTAAGCGCGGTATCAGCCAAACCTTTCCGCGCACCATGGGTGGAAATAAAGTATTCAAGAACGTTCAGACCTTCCCGGAAGTTTGCCTTGATCGGGGTCTCAATGATCGCGCCGGAGGGTTTGGCCATCAAGCCGCGCATCCCGGCGAGCTGCCGGATCTGGTCCCGGCTGCCACGAGCCCCGGAGTCGGCCATGATATAGATGGAGTTGAAGCTGGGGGACTCAAACAGCTTGTTATCCTTGTCGCGCAGATACTGGACGCTCATCTCCTGCATCATCTCATTGGCCACATCATCCGTGGAGCGCGACCAGATATCGACGATCTTGTTGTACTTTTCGCCATCGGTGATCAACCCGTCCCGGTATTGCTGCTCAACCTCCATCACCGCATTTTCTGCTTTTGCCAGCCGGTCATCCTTGGTTACAGGAATCATCATATCATTGATGCAGATGGAGATGGACGCCCGGGTGGAGAACTCATAGCCCGTGTCCTTCAGACGATCAGCCAGAATAACCGTGGCCTTGGTTCCCGCATAGCGATAGGTATGATCAATGAGCTTGGCCAGCTGCTTTTTGCCCATTACCTGATTTACATGACTGAACGGCACGTTCTCGGGAAGAAGTTCGCCAAGCAGAACCCGGCCAACCGTGGTGTCCACGAACTCACCCTTGCGCCGCACCTTGATCTTGGCCTGCAAATGCACGGCTCCGTGATCATAGGCCATGCGCACCTCGGCAGGAGAGCTGAAGGCCTTGCCTTCACCCTCGGCAAAAAACCGTTCCCTGGTCATATAGTAAAGGCCAAGAACAATATCCTGGGAAGGGATGATAACCGGCTCGCCATGGGCCGGAGAAAGGATATTGTTGGTGGACATCATCAGAACCCGGGCTTCCATCTGCGCCTCGACCGTAAGAGGCACATGCACGGCCATCTGGTCGCCGTCAAAGTCCGCGTTGAACGCGGCGCAGACCAGCGGATGCAGCTGAATGGCCTTGCCTTCGATCAGCACCGGCTCAAAGGCCTGCATGCCGAGGCGATGCAGGGTAGGAGCACGGTTGAGCATGATGGGGTATTCCTTGACCACGTCATCGAGGACGTCCCAGACCTCTTTGGTCCCTTTTTCCACCATCTTCCGGGCGCTCTTGATGGTCGTCACATAACCGAGCATCTCCAGCTTGTTGTAGATAAAGGGCTTGAAAAGCTCCAGGGCCATCTTCTTCGGCAAGCCGCATTGATGGAGCCGAAGATGCGGGCCGACCACGATGACGGTACGACCGGAATAGTCCACGCGTTTACCGAGCAGATTCTGCCGGAAGCGCCCCTGCTTGCCCTTGAGCATGTCGGACAGGGATTTCAGCGGCCGTTTGTTGGGCCCGGTGATAACCTTGCCGCGCCGGCCATTGTCGAACAGCACATCCACCGCTTCCTGCAACATCCTTTTTTCGTTGCGGATGATGATTTCCGGGGCATCCAGTTCGAGCAACCGCTTCAACCGGTTGTTGCGGTTGATGACCCTCCGGTAGAGATCATTGAGGTCGGAAGTGGCAAAGCGCCCTCCTTCCAGGGGCACCAGGGGGCGCAAATCAGGGGGCAGAACCGGAATAACATCCAGGATCATCCAATCGGGCTTGTTGCCGGACTCGTAAAAGGCCTCGACCACATTAAGCCGCTTGGCCAGTTTTTTCCGCTTGGCCTCGGACCCTGTTTCCCGCATCTCTTGGCGAAGCACCTTGGACAGGCTCTCGAGATCGAGCTTCTGCATCATGTCTTGAATGGCTGCCGCACCGATGCCAACGCTGAACTTGCCGGGAAAATCTTCCTTGGCCTGGCGGTAGCCTTCTTCGGTCAGCAATGAGCCGACAGACAAGGACGGCTCATCGGAAGCAGTGATCACATAGGAATCAAAATAGAGAACCTTTTCCAGTTCCTTCAGGGTCATGTCGAGGATATTGCCGATCTTGCTGGGCAGGCTCTTCAAAAACCAGATATGGGCCACGGGCGCGGCCAATTCGATATGCCCAAGCCGTTCCCGCCGCACCTTTGACTGGATAACCTCAACCCCGCACTTCTCGCAGACAACCCCGCGGTGCTTCATGCGCTTGTATTTGCCGCAATTGCACTCGTAATCCTTTACCGGGCCGAAGATCTTGGCACAGAACAGCCCTTCCCGTTCCGGCTTGAAGGTCCGGTAATTAATGGTCTCCGGTTTTTTCACCTCACCATGAGACCAGTCGCGAATTTTTTCCGGCGAGGCCAAGGAGATTCGCACGGCATTGAATTTTAACGGTCCTTTCGGATTGGAAAAAAAGCTGAAAAGTTCTTCCACGGCAGCACCCTTATCTATGTTGAATAATCAAATCACTTCGAACGGCGAGATACGCTGGACCTAAACTTCCGGTTTCTCGTCAAGCAGTTCCATATCAAGACAAAGCCCCTGGAGCTCTTTCACCAAAACATGGAAAGATTCGGGCAACCCCGCCTCCAGAAAGTTGTTGCCTTTCACGATCCGCTCGTATGTCCTTGTTCTGCCGCCCACGTCGTCGGACTTGACTGTTAAGAATTCCTGTAAAGTATATGCCGCGCCATACGCCTCCAAGGCCCAAACCTCCATTTCGCCGAGACGCTGACCACCGAACTGCGCCTTGCCGCCAAGGGGCTGCTGGGTAACCAGCGAATAGGGCCCGGTGGAACGGGCATGGATCTTGTCATCAACCAGATGGTGGAGCTTGAGGATATACATGGTGCCCACGGTTACCGGGTTGTCGAACTTTTCACCGGTGAGCCCGTCATACAAGGTGGCCTGCCCGACTTCGTCCATGCCGGCCTCGACCAGGAGACTCCGGATCTCGCTCTCATGGGCCCCGTCAAATACCGGCGTGGCCATATGCAGACCGGTGCCCATGCGTCTGGCAAGGAGCAACAGATCATCATCCGCCAAACCTTCGGTCAATTGCCCGTACTCCTCTGCGGAATAAATCATCCGCAGTTTTTCCTTCACCGCGGCAACCTGCTGCTGCTCGGCAAGAAGCTGGATCTGCTGGCCAAGTCTCTTGGCGGCCAAGCCCAGATGCACCTCCAGCAACTGCCCCACGTTCATACGGGAAGGAACGCCCAGCGGATTCAAAACGATATCCACCGTGGTGCCGTCTGCAAAATAGGGCATATCCTCCTCGGGCATGATGCGGGAGACAACGCCCTTGTTTCCGTGGCGGCCCGCCATCTTGTCGCCCACGGAGAGCTTGCGCTTGGTGGCGACATAGACCTTGACCATGCGGATAACCCCGGGCGGCAGATCATCGCCTTTCTTGAGCCGGGAAATCCTCGCTTCATAGCGGTCTCTGACCAGTTTGACCTGACTTTCATACCGCTCGAAAAGAAGCGCCACCTCACCTTCAAACTTGTCCTTATCAGCATAGTCAATCATCTTGATGGCAGAGAGCGACAACCGTTCAATCACTTCCCGGGAAATCTTCTTCCCCTTGGCAAGCAACGCCTCGCCTTTTTTGTCCTTGATCGCGCTTTTCACGGTCTTGCCGTCAAGAAGATCGGCCAGACTGTTGCGAACCCCCTTTTTCAGACAATTAACCTCGTCCTCCATATCCCGTTCAAGGGTCTTGAGCTCAAACTCGTCAATGGCCAGGGTTCGCTCGTCCTTCTCCACCCCTTTCCGGGAAAAAACCTTGGCGTCGATGACCACCCCTTCCGCCCCGGGCGGGACACGCAGGGAGGTATCCTTGACATCGCCGGCCTTTTCCCCAAAGATGGCGCGCAACAACTTTTCTTCCGGAGAAAGCTGGGTTTCTCCCTTGGGGGTAACCTTGCCCACCAGGATGTCCCCGGACTTGATTTCGGCCCCGATGCGGATAACCCCGGACTCGTCGAGATTGCGCAACGCCTCCTCGCTCACATTGGGGATATCACGGGTGATTTCTTCCTTGCCCAGCTTGGTGTCCCGGGCAACGGTCTCGAACACCTCGATATGGAGCGAGGTATAGGTATCCTTTTTCAGCATCTTCTCGCTGATCAGGATGGAGTCCTCAAAGTTGTACCCGCGCCACGGCATGAAAGCGATGGTCACGTTCTTGCCCAAAGCCAGTTCACCCAGGTCGCAGGCCGGGCCGTCGGCAAGAATATCTCCCTTTTTCACCCGGAGCCCGGGATTTACCAGAGGACGCTGGGTAAAACAGGTATTCTGGTTCGATTTTTTATATTTTTCCAGGCGATAGATCCCTATGCCGGTGGTAAAGCCATCTGTCCCTGGCCTGTCATAGCGAACGACAACCCGGTTGGCATCGACCTCTTCCACGACACCATCGCCACCGGCCAACAGGCAGACCCCGGAGTCCTTGGCAACGGTTAATTCAAGGCCCGTGCCGATCAACGGGGCCTCCGGCCGCAAAAGGGGAACGCCCTGCCGTTGCATGTTGGAGCCCATCAGGGCGCGGTTTGCATCGTCGTTCTCCAAAAAGGGAATAAGAGAGGCGGCAACACTCACCAGCTGGTTGGGGGATACATCCATCTGCGTTACGGCATCAGCCTCGGTGGAGAGAACCTCGCCGTCCTGCCGGGCGATAAGGGTGTCCGGCACGATCTTGCCTTTCCCGTCCAGCTCTGTTTTTGCCTGGGCAATGACATGCTCCTGTTCATCCAGGGCCGTCATATAGGAAACTTCCTTTGTTGCCTTCCGGTTCTTGACGTTCCGGTATGGGGTCTCGACAAAGCCGAATTCATTGACCCGGGCATAGGTGGCGAGTGAGACAATAAGGCCTATATTCGGGCCTTCCGGGGTTTCAACAGGACAAATCCGGCCGTAATGGGTCGGATGGACATCGCGGACCTCAAAGCCAGCGCGTTCACGGGAAAGGCCACCCGGTCCGAGGGCGCTCAACCGGCGCTTATGCGTTACCTCGGACAAGGGATTGGTCTGATCCATGAACTGGGAAAGCTGGCTGGTGCCGAAAAATTCCTTGATCGCGGCGGTGATGGGCTTGGGATTGATCAGGTCATGGGGCATCAGGGCCTCAACCTCCTGAATGCTCATCCGCTCACGAATGGCGCGCTCCATACGGACAAGGCCCATGCGGTACTGATTTTCCACCAGCTCGCCAACCGTCCGAACCCGCCGGTTGCCAAGATGGTCGATATCGTCAATGGGTCCCTGGCTGTCCTTGAGACGCACCAGATGCCTTACCGCCAGCATGATGTCATCCTTGGTCAGGGTGCGGTGCTCGATATCGGTGTTCACTCCCAGCCTGGCATTTATTTTAAAACGGCCAACCTCGGAAAGGTCATAGGTGTCGGCGCTGAAAAACAAATTGTCGAAAAAGGCCGAAGCAATCTCATGGGTTGGCGGGCTGCTTGGCCGCAGCCTGCGGTATATTTCCAGCAGCGCCTCTTCCGGGGTACTCACCTTGTCCAAGGCCAGGGTCTTGCGGAAAGAATCGGAAACCTTGATCCCGTCGATGAAAAGGAGTTCAAATTCTGTAATCTTCGCCGCGATAATGTCATCGAGCATGCTTTCGGTCAGCTCAGTATTGCAGGGAAAAATAACCTCGCCGGTTTTAGGCTCAACGATGTCGCGGGCAAGAAACTTGCCAACCAAGCTCTCCGCTTCGATATCGAAGTGGGTTACCCCAGCCTCGGAGATTTTCTTGGCCAGGACCTTGCCGATCTTGCGGCCTTCCTTGGCAAGAATTTCCCCGGTTTTCGGGTCAACGATGTCATATGTTGCCCGTTGTCCGACCATGACATCGGGGGAGAATTCTTTCTTGAATTTTTTACGGCTCACGGAGATTTTTTCCGTGTCGTAATAGTAGCGCAACAGTTCATCCCCGCTGTAGCCAAGGGCCTTGAGCAGGGTTGTTACCGGAAACTTGCGGCGCCGGTCAATGCGGACGTAGAGGATATCCTTGGCGTCAAACTCAAGATCAATCCAGGAGCCACGCACCGGAATAATCCTGGCCGAATAGAGAAGCTTGCCGCCGGAATGGGTCTTGCCGCCGTCATGGCTGTAGAAAAGTCCGGGAGACCGCTGCAACTGGCTGACAATGACCCGCTCGGTTCCGTTGACGACATAGACCCCGGTCTTGGTCATCAACGGCATGCTGCCCAGATACACAGCCTGCTCCTTGATGTCCCGAATATTTTGCACCCCGGTTTCGGCATCCGTGTCGTAGGAGACAAGACGCACCGTAATCTTGACGGGAACCTCGTAGGTCATGCCCCGCTGGATACACTCATCCACGGAATATTTCGGCTCTCCAAAGTTATAACGCACAAACTCAAGAGAACAGGTGCCGTTGAAGTCCTGGATGGGGAAAACACTTTTAAAAATCCCCTGCAGACCGCTGTCAGAACGCTGACCCGGCTCTGTGTCCATTTGCAGAAACTTTTCATAGGACAGCCGCTGCATCTCAATGAGATGTGGTATCTCAACAACACTCTTGGTTTTGGCGAAACTTTTCCGAACTCGTTTGATAGTTTGCATGCAGCAATACCCTCGTCTGTTTAGCGGTGGCGGATGGGAACGGAATCCCCGGTGTGGAGCGTCGGAAGATGCATTGTGCCATAAATCATGGAGGCCAAATTCTCTCCCTTTGATAAGAACGCAAGAACGCTACGGGGATTCCCCCGTAGCGTCGCTGCATCTCTTGTTGATCCCTGAGGCTTGGTGCGCCCCAGAAAATACTATATTTTTCTTGCTGATACCTGAGAAGATCCGCAAGAAAACGGTACGGCGTTCACACTACTTGATCTCTACAGTTCCGCCGGCAGCCTCGATCTTGGCTTTGATATCGGCAGCTTCATCTTTGGAAACACCTTCCTTGATCGGGCTGGGTGCGCCTTCGACCAAGTCTTTTGCTTCCTTGAGGCCAAGAGAAGTAATGGCGCGGACCTCTTTGATAACGCCGATCTTCTTGTCGCCTGCGGTGACAAGTATTACGTCAAACTCGGTTTTCTCTTCCACCGCAGAGGCGGCAGCGCCGCCTGCCGCAGGGGCCGCAGCCATTGCAACCGGAGCCGCGGCGGAAACACCAAATTTATTTTCAAGTTCCTTGATGAGCTCGGAAAGCTCAAGAACTGTCATGTTAGAAATAAAATCAATTACATCTTCCTTTGATACTGCCATTGCTCTATCCTCCAAATACTATTCTAGTTTAGTTGTCGCCTTGACCTTTCTGGTCCTTTATTGCCTGCAATGCATACAACGCCTTTTGCGGAACAGCGCTGAGCACCCGCACAAAACTGGTCGGAACAGCGAGCATTACTGCAAGCAGCTGCGCTCGGAGTTCATCCTTGCCAGGCAATGTGGACAATGCTTTCAGATCGTCTGCCGTAAGCAATTTGCCATCTAAAACTGCCGTCTTGATTTCAAGCTTTGGATTCGTCTTGATAAACTCAACCAAAACTTTAGCCGGCGCCACCGGATCTCCATCCGCAAAAGTAACTGCCGTTGTTCCTACCAGAAACTGGTCCATGGGCTCAAAGGGTGTTCCTTTGATGGCCAGCCGCAACAAGGTGTTTTTGGCGACACGGATTTCGGCGTTGCTTTGCTTGAGTTCACGGCGAAGTTGTGAGATGACAGGCACGGTCAGACCACGATAATCGGAAACAACGGCAAACTTGGCATGGGCCAATCTGCTGCTGAGTTCTTCGATTACCGCAACCTTATCGTCTCGATTCAATTCCTCTACCTCCTTTAAACTAACAGTATATTAGGGTTAGCGAGAAGCAGTCGAGGTCGACCGGAACAGACGAATGTGTTTTTTCCATCCTGCGCAATTTTCATGCTGGCAGAAACAACCCATATGACGACACTGCGAAAAGCAATGACATTTCGCCTCGGCAGGCCAGCGCATTATGCCTTAGAGGGCAACAAACGCGCCGATTAAACCATTTGGTACCCACGGTCTTTGACGACTTAACTGCTTGATACAAAATATATAAACGCTGAATACAACCAGCGGAATCAACGCCGATCAGGCATGTTTACAAAGAACCCGCAATTCCATGGGATCAAGTTTCAAACCCGGCCCCATGGTGGTGGACAAATACACGGCCTTCATATAAACCCCCTTGCTGGAAGAAGGTTTGAGCTGAATAACCTTGTCCACAAAGGCCAGGATATTTTCCTGCAATTTTTCGGTGCCGAATGACGACTTGCCAATCATGCAATGCAGAACACCTGCCTTATCAACCTTGAAATCAACCTTTCCGGATTTGATCTCCTTGACGACCCGGCCGACATCAAAAGTAACCGTGCCCAGTTTCGCGTTAGGCATCAAATTACGAGGACCAAGAACCTTGCCGATCTTGCCGACGGTGCCCATCATATCCGGCGTGGCAATTGTTTTGTCAAATTCCAGCCAGCCACCCTGAATTTTCTCAAGAAATTCATCGCCACCGGCATAATCCGCGCCAGCATCAAGAGCTTCCTGCACCTTTTCGCCCTTGGCAAAAACGAGAACGCGTTCTGTTTTGCCAGTCCCATTTGGCAGAACAACACTGCTCCGCACCATTTGCTCTGCATGGCGAGGATCAACGCCGAGGTTGAGAGCCAGATCCACCGACTCATCAAATTTTGCGAACTTGCCCTGCAACGCGAGAGCAACAGCTTCCTCAAGGTTATATGCCTTCATCGGATCAAGCTGTGCTGCACTCTTTTTATATTGCTTGCCTTTTTTTGCCATGGTGCTCTCCAAACATTCAAGCCTTCACAAAATCAGAAGTGCCTACGGTTAACCCATTAATAAATCTATTAGAAGTCAGACTTATGCTCAGTCGACGATTGTAATTCCGCAGCTTCTCGCAGTTCCTTCGATAATCCGCATTGCGGCATCGACGTCGTAGGCGTTCAGATCGGGAAGTTTTCTTTCGGCAATCTCTTTGATTTTATCGCGGGTAATTTTCGCCACACGATCCTTCTTGGGATTGCTCGATCCCTTCCCAAGGTTGCATGCTTTAAAAAGCAGCGTTGACGCCGGGGGGGTCTTGGTAACAAAAGTAAATGAACGGTCGGCATACACTGTAATCACAACAGGAATAACAGTATCGCCTTCCGCCTGGGTTTTCGCATTGAACGCCTTGCAAAACTCCATGATGTTGACGCCACGCTGGCCAAGGGCCGGCCCAACCGGAGGCGACGGATTCGCTTTGCCGGCTGGAATCTGTAACTTTATGTATCCTTCAATCTTCTTAGCCATCGCTGGAACTCCCACATGTCGAAAACCGGTTCCCTGTTTATTCCCTGCCGCAGGGGGCCAGACAGCCCGACATCATAAATTTAGCGAAACAAACTACCTCTATATGCTACGCAATTCTTGCCACAATTGCAAAAAAACGACTAACCCTTACTCACCTGAATATATTCAAGCTCGACAGGAGTTTCCCTGCCGAAGATGGAGACCATGACTCTAACCCGCCCTTTATCGGGAAAAACCTCATCCACCACTCCCTGGAAATTGGTGAACGGCCCATCGATAACCCGGACAACATCTCCAAATTCAAAAGAAACTTTTGGCTTCGGCTTGAGAGCTCCATCCTTGATCCGGCCAATAATCTTCATGGCCTCTTCATCGGAAAGAGGCTCCGGGCTCATATCGTTGCCGACAAAACCAGTAACCTTCAGGGTTCCACGAACTATATGCCAGGTCTCATCATTGAGATCGACATTCACCAGAATATATCCTGGGAAAAATTTACGGGATGAAGTTTTCCGTGCGCCCTTCACCATTTCAACAACTTGCTCAGTGGGGACAAGAATTTCCCCAAACATCTCCTCTTGACCCGCATTTTTAATGCGCTCAAGCATGCTGGTTTTCACCTGCTCTTCAAAGCCGGAGTATGTATGAACAATATACCAGTGACGTGCCATAATGCTGTCTCTCTCCAGGCTTACGCTGGTTTCCTACCGCAAAACATAACCGATTATTTTCCCCAGCAGCAGATCAACCGCCCCCAAATAAAAGGAGATGATCATCACCAGTACCACAACTACCGCCGTAGTGCCCATAGTCTGTTTTTTGGCCGGCCAAACGATCTTGCCGAATTCATTTTTCACTTCGTTGGCAAATTCTTTCACCCGATCCGGCCGGAATACAGACCCCTGCTCAGGATCATTGCCAGCTGCTTTTTTGCTTTTGGCCAATCGGTCTTCCTTGCTTGCCATGATGATCGTCTCTTTCTGCACAGGCTGGTCGTTCTTACACATGAAGGTCGGAAATCGGCCAAAATCCCGTGAACCGATTATCCAAATAACTACTTCGCCCCCTCAAACCAGTAAAAGGGCGAAGCAATCATAATCTCTCGTCTCTGGCAGGCCAGGAGGGACTCGAACCCCCAGCCCTCGGATTTGGAGTCCGATGCTCTACCATTAGAGCTACTGGCCTAAAAATTATTTCGTTTCCTTGTGCAGGGTATGCGATCTGCAAAAAGGACAAAATTTCTTAAACTCAAGCTTGCTCGGAGTAGACCGCTTATTCTTCGTCGTGGTATAATTACGTCTTTTGCAGGTCTGACAACCCAATGTAATAATGTCTCGCATCTATTTTCCTTTTTTTTTGCAGTCAGCCGCTGTTAGTGAAATAATGTCGTCATCTTGACGGCCCACAACGGCATAAGGAGCCGTAACGAAAGGGGCAAAAAAGTGCAGATATTTCGTAACGGCTCCTAAAAACCGTGCTGGCGATTATTCGATAATTTTATTGATAACGCCGGCGCCCACGGTACGGCCGCCTTCACGAATCGCGAAGCGAAGTCCGTCTTCCATCGCAATCGGGGTGATCAACTGCGCTTCGATGGTCACGTTGTCGCCTGGCATTACCATCTCAACACCCTCTTGCAGTTTCACGACTCCGGTCA
>JAJZRF010000058.1 GCA_021847425.1 Deltaproteobacteria bacterium
CCCTGACAGGCAATGCCCCTGGCCATCTGCGGGTAATGGGTAAAGGCGATCTTGAGCCCACCACCCTCCACCGCCCCGAGAATACCGTGGTGGCTGATCGTAGGGAAACGGAGCCCGCATGACTGGGAGATGACATGCTGGTCGCCGGGGTTGTTGCCGTAAATCAGATGCACCGCCCCGCTGAAGCGGGCGAGTTCGTCAAGCATGAACGGGGAGATCAGGTCGCCGCAGTGGATGATCATACTCACGCTGTAGGCGTTGCAGTATTTCACCGCTGCCCGCAGATTGAGGATGTGGTCGTGGGTGTCGGAGATGATCGCGATCCTCATATCTTTTCCCCAAGAATCCCGGCCAGCGCGGCCAAGGCCAGCTCATTGCGGCGGGTCTCCTGCAGTGAGACCCGGAAATAGTGGTCATCCAACCCGGTGAAGTTGCCGCAATCCCGGATCATGATGCGCTGACGGAGCATACCCTCCCGCAATTGGGCTGCGCTCATCGGCCCGGCCAAGCGGCAGAGGATAAAATTCGCCGCGCCGGGCACCACCCGCACCCCTGGCAGCGCAGCAAGCCCGGCGACAAAATCCGGGCGAACCCGGGCGAGAAAGTCGCGCACCGACTGGACATACCCGTCACCATGCTCCAAAAGATACTCCCCAGCCACCTGGGCCATGCGGTTCACCCCCCACGGCTTGCGGTGTGCTGCAAAACGGGCCATCTTCTCCTCGCTGGCCACGAGAAAACCAAGGCGCAGACCGGGGATACCGTAGATCTTCGAAGAGGAGCAGAGCAGGAACAGATTGGCGGGCAGAGGAAACCCGGCCAGGGAAGGCTCGCCCACAAAGGGGAGGTAGGATTCGTCGACGAGAAATTCCGAGGCAGGATGGGCGAGGATGAAATCGAGCAGTTCGCGGCTTGCCACCACCCTGCCGGTGGGGTTGTTGGGGTTGCAGAGAAACACCAGCTCGCCCCCGGTGAGACGGGCGGACAACCGGTTGAAATCCAGGGCGAAATCCTCGTCGGCTTTCAGGATGAAAGAATCGACGGCAAGCCCGGCCCACTCACAGGCCGTCTGATAATCACCATAGGTGGGGGCAATGACCAAGGCGCGCTTGCTCCGGATGCTGGCCGGCACGGCATAGATAAATTCGGTGGTGCCGTTTCCCGCCAGAACCTGCTCCGGGGCACAGCCGTATTTGCCGGCAAAAAGGTGAACCAGGGTTTCGCTGCCGCTTTCCGGCAGAAAACTGATCTCACCGAGCTTTGCAACCAACGCTTCCCGCAGCCCAGGTACCATGCCCAGCGGAGTGAGATTGCTGCTCAGATCGATGAGATTCGTAACATTGCAGCCCAGCCGCTTGGCCATGGAAAGAATATCCCCGCCGTGGGCGCCCTGGGCGCTGATCATGCTGGCCTCCATTTTCAACCCTTGAGCCGCAGGGGCAGACCGGCCGCCACCAGAACCACCTGTTGGCAGACCAGGGCCAGCTGCTGATTGCTCCAGCCGGCCAGATCGCGAAAACGCCGGCCCAGGGGCGATTCCGGCACGATGCCCAAGCCGACCTCATTGGCAACCAGCACCACCGAGGCGGAAAGACCGGCCACGGTCTTGGACAACCGGGCAATCTCCCCCTGGATTTTCTCGTCGCTGAATTCCTGCATCATCATATTGGTAAGCCACATGGTCAGACAATCCACCAGGAAGACCTCCGCCCCGGTCACGTTTTTGTCCAGCACCCCGGCCAGATCCAGCGGCTCTTCCACGGTCAGCCAGCCGATCCCCCGGCTCTGCCGGTGCAGGGCGATGCGCTGGTCCATCTCCGCGTCATCGCGGGCTTCCAGGGTGGCGACAAAGACCTTGTCTGAAAAATTTTGGGCAACCCATTGCTCGGCGTAGCGGCTCTTGCCGCTCCGGCAGCCGCCGAGCACCAGTTTTTTCATGGGGCGCGACCTGGCCCCTGCAGCGTTCATCATAAGCCGTTTCCCGTGGTCCTGTGTATTGCCAGGGCAAGGTACCTTGTTCCCTGGGCAAAGAGCAACCGTTTTGCCGTGAGTTCCTCAAGAAAAGTTGCCAGCTTCGCCGTGCCGACCGTGGGAAACATCCGGGCAAGCGCTTCGAACTCGACCATGGTTTCACAGGCAAGATAGATGGCCCGGGAGATGCCCCGCAACCGGTGATGCAGGGTCGCCTGCCCGGGCAACTCCTGCCGGATGATGAGCAGATTGCCCGCATCACGGTAGGAAAGCGGCGGGGTCAGATGGGCCGGCGTGCGCCGTGCCTCGTGAAACCGTTGCCAATCGCGAATCTTTCTAACCACCGGTTGCCAGAGCCTGCGCTGGCGTGCCCGGTCCCCGCGATAGTCGTTGATCAGCAGGGTCAGACCCGACAGGATTTGGGGCGGAAAGAGCTTGCGATTATTGGGGTGCTGAACAATGGCCCGGATTCCGTAATCACCGGGATTTTCGACAACCTCGCAGCCATGGCCTAAAAAAAAGGTCGCGGCGGTCAGGGGGGTAAAGGGCAGGACAAAGTCAAGGTTTATCAGGGTTTCCCGCACCTCTGTTTCGGTGGAGAGGGGAAAGCCGGTGATCAGATTCCCGTCCAGCCGGATGCCCAGGGCAAGGCTCTCCTTCATCAGGGCCAGATTCTCCATGACCGTGGCCCCCTTGCGCATCCTCTCCAGAAGTCCCTGGCTGAGGGCCTCGATCCCGGCCTGCACCGCCACCAGCCCGCCCTGCCGATAGCCTTTGAGGGTCTCACCCCGCTGGTTGACCCGGATTTCGGCAAAAAAGCGGAAATCCCTTTTACCGGAGGCCATCTTGGCAAAAAAAGGGGCGGCTTCCCGGCCGGGCAAGACGTTGTCCGTAAAGCTGAAATCAAGACAGCCGTGCCGCTCGGACAGACGCAGCACCTCGCGTTCCACCTGCTCGGCACTCTTGCCCCGGTAGCCGTGCCACTGGAGATTGAGATTGCAGAAGGTGCATTTCCCCCACCAGCAGCCCCGGGAAAATTCCACCGGCAGCTCCGGCACGAAGGGCTCCCCGGAAAATTCCCGGCGCAGGTCGTAAAAATAATCATCGTAATCGGGGGGCGGCAACTCGGAAAGGGTTTTGAACTGGCAGCCGGAGAATGCCTCTTCGTGTGCCTGCTGGGTTCGAGCCAAGACCTGGGGAACCAAGGCGGGTTGGCGCCCGGCCAGCACCTGGCAGAGATTCGCAAGCACCATCTCCCCCTCGCCATGCACCACATAATCGAGCCAGGGAAAGCCCTTGAGCAATGAGCTGCCCATTTCCGCCACGCAGGAAGAGCCGCCAAAAACAATGGGCAGTTGCGGCCGCAACGCCTTGAGCTGCTTGGCCGCCAAAAGCGAGGCAAGCAACTGGTTGAAACAGACGGAAAAACCCACCAGATCAAACCGGGCCCACTCCTGCCCGGCCAGCCATTGGCGGAGATGCGCCTCCACCTTCAGCCAGAGGTTCTCTATATCCTGGGTGCCACTCCCCTTGCACTGCTTGAGTCTTTTGGCAAGAAAGCCGCGCAACACCCCGCGCTGCTCCGGAAAGAGCAGCCCGGCATAGAGACCCTCACACAACCAGACGTCTTGGGAGATTTCCCGATAAAGTTCAAGACCTAAGGATTTGGCCAAACCAAGATAGGGATGCAGACAGCTCACCTGCACATCCGGCTCGGCCTGGGACAGATAGCCCTTGAGTGCTCCCAGTTGAACCGAGGGCCGGTTGAAAAGCGCCCAAGGCATGGCGATCAACCCCAGACGAAACGGGGGGCGTGACTGGTTTGTCATCTCAACCATTCTTATGGCTCTTCAGTAGAAGCATAAAAACCGTTCAGCCGCGCCACAGATGCGCGGAAGAGGTTTGCGAAGTGTGCTAGTGCACACGAGCAGGCCGATGACAACGCAGATGCGGTGCTGCTGGGCGGTTTTTTATTGCTCGATGATTTCCGTGCCCAGCGGCGGAGTGAAGACGAAAACCTCCGGCGAGACCGGTTCGTTCCGGCGGATATTCGAAAAAGCAAGGTCGGTTATGCTGCCGAAATGATCGACAATCTCAAGACGGCGCACCATGAAATTCTCGTCGATCCAGACATGGAGGTACTCCACCTGCGGATGCGCGGTCTTGGGCACGAGCTTGATCACCCTCAGGCCCGCGCCCTCCTGCCTTTCCGAAGGCAGCACATTGAAATCACGAACAATATTGCCGGTACCGGCAAAGAAGGCATAGGTAACATCGGAGTTGATATATTGCGAAACCGGCTGCACAATCATCTGGCCGGAATTGGCGACATACATGGAAACCTTCTTGCCGTCGCTGATCAACACCTGCTTATCCGGGGTGAGATAATCCCAGCGAATACGGCCGGGCTTGGAAATCACCACCTTGCCCGCACCAATCCGTTTGCGGTTGCTCATCGGCACTGCGGTGGACTGTTTGAAATCGGCGGTCATGGTCTTGGTCTCTTCATAGCGGGCCTGGAGTTTCCGGGCAAGCTCCAGGGGCGTCGGAGCCGCGCACTGGCCTGAAGCGGGAGAAAACGCCAGAAACATGAGGCCAATCAGCAGGGAGAGCAGGGGTTTCAGGCGGAGAGCGGTACTGTTCATGACAAGTGACTCCTGTTGAAAATATCAGAGGCAACCTTTTCCAGGGCAATGGGGCGGCCAAAAACCTTTTTGGCTATATCAACGGCTGCATCGGTTACGTCGGAAACATAATAGTGGCTTTCCCCGTTTCGTTCGAGCTGCTGTTCGATGGCCGGATGATTTTCCAAAAAAAGGGCCAGGCTTTCCGCCACCACCTCGGAGGAATCAATAATCGCCACCCGCTTGCCGATGCGTTCCTGAACCAACTCCTTCAACAGCGGATAATGGGTGCAGCCCAAGACAAAGGTGTCCACCTGCCTGAGCCTGAGCGGCTGAAGATAGCGGCGGAGGATCATCTTCGTTTCCCTTTTATTCAGCCAACCCTCCTCAACCAGGGGGACCAGAAGGGGGCAGGCCTGGGAATATACCGTGTATCCCGGCTGCTCGGCCAGGATCTTTTTTTCATATATCCCGCTTTTGATGGTGGCCCGGGTGCCGATCACCCCGATCCGGCCGGTACGGCTGGTGGCTATGGCCTTGCTCACCGCCGGGGTGATGACCTCGAAGACGGGCACGGGAAACTCCTGCTGGAGAATCTCGGAGGCGACGCTGGCTGCGGTATTGCAGGCAACAATAATGATCTTCGCCCCCTGATCGAGCAGAAACTCCGTATTCTGCCGGGCATAGGCGATAATGGTTTCCGGGCTCTTGGAGCCATAGGGGGTGCGAGCCAGATCGCCGAAATAGGCAATGCGGTATTGCGGCAAACGATGCTCAACAGCCTTGGCCACTGTCATCCCGCCCACACCCGAATCAAAAATGCCGATCATCGCAGTCACACAAAAAAAGAAGAAAACACAAAGGGCCGCTGCTCTAAGATCGACAGGTTACAGCAGCGAAGCGGCAACGGTTGCAATCGGGGCTTTGGGCGATTTCAACCGTCATACCGGTCTCACGAAAAAAAGGAATGGATGATTATACACCAAGCCGGGAATGATGTAAAAAATACCGGGACTATGCTGCGTATTCTGGAAAAAGTCAACCTCCATCCCCCACCATGAGGCGACATGCCTCTGGCGCTCCAGAAGAAGAAGCCAGCTCGCCTTGACAAAAAAAGGAGGCCCCCCGACCTTCAGGTCAGAGGCCCTCCTTGAGGACAAATGGGAAAACCCCCTGACAGGGGCTATTTTTTCTCGGCAGCCGCCTTTTTGGCCTGGCCGTTTTTCTTGCGCTTGGCAATGGACTTGCGTAAATTCTCCGGCAGGCCACGGTCCTTGCCCGCTTTCTTGCGCCGGTCGGACAGGGCCTTTGCGCAAAGAGGCTGCCGCAGGGGAAAACCCCATTTCCCCCGATATTCCCTGCCGGTAAGGCCATGGGAACGCAGATGCTTGGGCGACAGCATCTTGAATTCCTGTCCACATTCCAGGCAGACTATTTTATTTTTCTGGATGGATTTTTCAGGACTCATGACTGGAGCAGTCAGCATCCCGGCAGTTCCTTCCGAGACTCCAGCCTGCAGTTTTGCTTCGCCTGCCTGCAATACCTGCAACGCATTAAAAGTAGATTGCAAAGCCTGGGTGATCTCTTCTGTATTCATCCCTTTTGAAGCACATTGCGACTGAACCAGATCGGCAGCCATTTCCACAAGCGATTTCCCCATGTCCACACCCTCCGCCATTGATCGTTACCGGTGAACAACAAACATATCTATTCTGTATCGCAAAACAAATAGCAAAGCAAGTTTTTTCAAGACAACACCGGGCAGAAAATTACCTGCCATACAACTGTTTTTCATTGCAGGACTGCTTCCTTTCCATTGTTGCCTGCATCATCATGCAAAAATCAACACAAAAAAAAGCACCTGAATCCAAGTGCGACACAGGTGCTGCAAATCTCATCTGTATTACGTCACGGGCCATCGCAACTTTCCTGCATGCCCGCAAGCTGCTGCTATTTATCCCGCCGGTCGATCAAATAATTGCTGCCATCAAGTTTTTTCACGCAATGCTTGAGCTGGGAAGCAACCGAAGAAACCTCGCCATAATGCGTATATTTGCCGCCACCGGTTGTCACCGCCGCGATGGAAAGACTCAAAAGCCCGAAGCGTGTCTCGCGGTCCTGCCGGTCACGGCCGACAAACTCGCCGACGGCGATGTCTTCCGCACTCAAGAACATGTTCCGCACCAGATCGAAATTGGCCAGAATCTTTTTGCAAACCGGTTCCACCAGCTCTTCCTGGACGATAAAAACAAAATCATCCCCGCCGACATGCCCGACGAAACTGCCTTTCCGGGCGATCTCGTCCACCACATTGACCATGAGCCGGGCCACCATGAGGATCACCTCATCCCCGCGGGAAAAACCATAGCGGTCATTATAGGGCTTGAAATTGTCGATATCCACATAGCAGACCGCATACCCGTCCGGTTCTCCGAGAACCCGCTGGATGGCACGGATAATCGAGGTATTGCCGGGCAGCCGGCTGAGGGGGTTGTTATCAAAGGCCCGGATCATGCGGGATTCCGCCAGACGAATTCGGGTAAACAGAATCTCGGGGGTAAAAGGGCGGGTGATGATATCGTCCACCGGATAGTTATCCCAGTCCAGCTCGACCTGAAGCTGGCTCTCATCCATGACCAGAAAAATGGGAATATTGGCCTTTTGTAGACAAGCCTTCACGGCCCGGATCAAGGCAACATCCCCGTTTTTTCCGGAAAAACCCTTTTCCGTCACCAGCAGATCCGGAGGATCTTCCAGCACCAGCGACACAGCATCAGGCAGGGTAGCGCAATACTTCAGGGTGTAGCCCTTGGCGTCAAGAAGCAGCCGGCATTCCGGCATGATCAGGGAGTCGCTGCCCGCAATCAGAATCCGGGGCATTTTCGCCGGTCCCCTGGCAAAGGTCGTTCAACGAAAGAATTTTTCACGCCGCGCCTTCCTGACCGGTCTGAATATCAAGACTGAACCCCTTGACATCCCAAAGTTTTTCCTCCACCTCCTGCAGCAGCGGATCAATATCCACAGGGGCAAGGCCCAGCAGCTTCCAGGCTTTGTTGTTCAGCGGCGGCACCCAGATATCGCCGGCATGACCATAACCAAGCCCCCGGATCATGATATTGGAGAAATGAACAATGGCGCTGGCCTGCCGCTCTTCCTTGGCCAGCTGCGGGTCATGATGGCAGGCAATGGGCTCGACCAGCTTATTGGGCAGGTTCCAGCTCTTGGCAAGCCAGCTTCCCACCTCGGAATGATCAAGACCCAGAATCTCCTGTTCCGCCTCAAGCCTGGAGATCTTTTTCTCCTGGGACAGCGCCGTGATCATTTCGTACTCACGGGGCAACTCCATCTTGATGGCAACCTTGCCGATATCATGGATAAGCCCGGCAGTGCTGATCTCTTCCGGATCCTTCACCCCCAGATGCTTGGCCAGCACATTGCAGACCACGGCGCAACCCAGGGAATGCTCCCAAAGCTCCACATCCTGCGCCTCCATGACTTCAAAGATGGAGGCGCTGATAATCAAACTCTTGATAACATTAAAACCCAGAAGGATAATGGCGCTGTTTAAGGAGCTGATCCGCTGGGGAAAGCCGTAAAACGCCGAATTGACCAGCTTGAGCAGCTTGCTGGCCAGGATATGATCCTTGCTGATCACCCTCCCCATCTGCTCCGTGGTGGTATCCGGATTCTCCGCCATCTTGCCCAGCTTGGCAACGATTCCGGGCAGGGTCGGCAGGTTTTTTATCTCCCGCAGCACCTTCTTGAACTGGGCACGTTTTTGTTCATCCATCATAACCTAAGCCGCCATTCAGAAATTACGGTAGCATTGCAACATCGCAAACGGCATAACGGACCGTACCGATAGTGGAAAAAATGTGTCGATTATTTCGTAACGGCCTCTAAGCTCCGCGAAGCCACCAGCCTTGCTTGAATCCGCTTCTTGAGATACATGAGCGGCACGATATCTTCAACCCGCTGAAAACGCAGATCAATCTCCCGCAACTCCTCCTGCAGGGTCTTTTCTCCCTCAATATTCACGGGATGCCCTTCCACCGTGACATCAACGACGTCCATATTGACCAACCGCTCAATCAGGGCTTCGCTCAAAGCCGTCCCGGCCCCGCAGAGCACCATCCCCTCGGGGTTAAGAATCTCCTTGGCCAGAATCATCCCCGGACCGGCTTGAGCCATCAGTATTCTCTGCACGCCTGCTCCTCTTTTTTTCTGGGATTACCCCTTCCCCGCGTCCCCCAGGGAAATCCGTGGCTAGACATTGACAGATTGGACAACCAGCATTAGATTATAACCCATTTCCAAGAATGGCCATATTATAAAATATAGCAAGTTTACAGATGGTTCGCTGGAAACAACGAAAAAATTGTTTCCGGCATTTTTTTAATGTATCACCCTACTGGACTCAAAACGGAGGGACCAGAAAAATGCCTATTTATGAATATCAGTGCGAGGCCTGCCAGAACGTAATTGAAGCGCAGCAGAGCCTGTCCGACAAACCACTGACCACCTGCCCCGCCTGCACGGGCAATCTCAAAAAACTCATCTCCAGAAGCTCCTTCCAGCTGAAAGGCGGGGGTTGGTATTCCGACGGTTACAGCAACAGCCCCGGCAAGACGACTTCATCCTGCCAGACGGCAAGCCCAGACGCGGCCCCATCCTGTCCGGGCAAGGAAAGCTGCGCCTGCAAGTGCTGCTGAGCGAAATCACTCCCGGGGATGCTTGGTAATCAAGGCCATGGCATCCCCGTAGCTGTAAAACCTGTACCCCTTTGCCACCGCCTCCCCATATGCCGCAAGAATCCGCGTCCGTCCCGCCAGAGCGCTGACCAAAAAGAGCAGGGATGACTGCGGCAGGTGAAAGTTGGTGATCAGGTTGTCAACCACCCTGAACCGATACCCCGGATAGATATACAGATCGCAGAACCCGCTTCGGGCACAGACCTGTCCTGTGGCTTGGGCGGCAAACTCCAGGGCCCGCACCGAGGTGGTGCCCACCGCCCAGACCCTCCCGCCCGAAGCCCTTGTTTCGTTGACCAGCGCGGCTGTCTCTTCCGAAACCTTGAGATATTCGGCGTGGATGGCATGCTCCCGGATATCCTCGACTCGGACCGGGGCAAAGGTTCCATACCCGACGTGCAGCGTGACCTGGGCAATGCGGACCCCAAGCGCCTGAATCCGCGCCAACAGCTCGGGGGTGAAATGGAGCCCGGCCGTGGGCGCGGCCACGGCGCCCGGATTTTCGGCATAGACCGTCTGATAGCGCTGCCGGTCTTCCTCGGTCTGCCCTTCTTCCCTGCGGATGTAGGGAGGCAGGGGCATCTGCCCGTGCTCTTCCAAAAGCCGGGCCAAATCGCCCCGATATCGTAAGGCAACCCGCACCTTGCCGTCGGCAAGCAACTCCCGCACCATGCCAAGCAGATTTTCCGAAAAAAACAGCTGGCTCCCTGGCTGGGGCCGCTTGGCGCTTTTCACCAACCCCACCACCTCGACCTGCTGCCAGCCATCGCTATCCCCACTGACAGCCACTGGCTCCGGAACCGGGTATTGCAAAATCAACAGCTCCGCCTTGCCGCCGGTCTCCTTTCTGCCCAGCAAACGAGCGGGAAAAACCCGGGTATTGTTGACCACCAGAAGATCCCCCGGAGCGAGATAGTCACCAAGGTCGGCAAATTGCCGATCCCTGGTCTCTTCGGCCGGACAATCCACCACCAGCAACCGCGAAGAATCACGCCGGGCCAAGGGGTGCTGAGCGATACTCTCCTCGGGCAGCACGAACTGATAAGAGGCAAGAAAAAAATCAGCGTTACTGGCCATGGATTCCATTGCGTTTACTTGGGATGGGGGAAGTGGAAGAAAACTAGTGCCACGTAACAGCTACAACTTCTGATAAAGATGGCGCAGCTTGATGCGAGCATCTGATGTTTTGAGCTGCCAGACAATTTTTCTCGCGCTGTTGTTTCTGGCTTTCTCCCAGACAGCCACATGGGCCTGCATGGCCGCCATCTCGGGAATGCGGCGGTCGAGGCACTGCCCCTTGAGAACACTGAGTTCGATTTCCGCCATATTGAGCCAGCTCCCGTGCTTGGGCGTGTGGTGGATTTCGAGTCTCTCCGCCAAGCGTCTGGCCACCTGCGGCTCGAAGGCTTCATAAAGTGAGGCGATATTGTGTGTGTTCAAATTGTCCATAACCAGACGAACCTTGCGTGCATGGGGATAGCGCTCATCCAGCATTTGCTGGATCTGTTCCGCCCAATCCTTGCGGGTCCGCCGTTTTGTGACCGCTACATGCCGCCGTCCGGCCAGCGGCTCAACTTCCATGAAAATTTCCGCCACGCCATTTCTGACGTATTCATCGTCAATGCGCCGCACTCTACCGGGTTTGCCCGGTATGGGCTTCCGGACTTCACCGATCAGCTGTTTGGAAGACTCGTCCATGCACACTACCGGATACTCGGAATCATACGGAAGATGGTAGACCTCCAGCACGTCTTCCATCGCGGCTACAAAGGCCGCGTTGCACTGTGGCGGGATTTTCCAGTACTTTTTGCGGTGAGGCTGAAGTTCATTTTTTTTAATGCCCGATGCACTGTCATGTGCGATACCGTATCTGCAAAGCTCAACTCAACCGCCTTTTCCGCAAGAAGTCTGACCGTCCAACGTTGGTACCCTTCCGGGGCATCAGAACAAGCCAAGGCAATCAGTCTTGCTTCAAATGCCCCATCGAAAGTAACCTCTCGGGGTGGTTTTTCTCGCGGCTTTCGTCCCAAGGCAGCCGCGAGCCCTTCTTCAACAAAGCGTTTCTTGAGATGTTCAATTGAGCGACTGCTTACGCCAAGCGCAGCCGCGACATCTGCAACTTTCCAGGCCGGACCTTCAGGGCCAGCGTCACACAAAAGCAAAGCGCGAGTATGGACGAATTTCCTGGCCTCAACTCTCCCCCGCTTCGTCAGTGACTCAAGTTCGTTGCGTTCCTCTTCGGTCAAGGTGACTCTGTATCTCGGTGACATGGCAGCCTCCTTTGTTAGGTGCCACCAGTATATCACCGCTTATGATAAATACGAATTAAATTGTGTTACATTGTACTAGACCGAAATCACTAACTACGCAATGGCTCAGTTTTTAGGGGGAAGGTCAGGTGTCGGTTCCGCGCATGTTTTCCTCAATGTTTACGAGTTATTCTAGGTTGTTACATAATACATTGGCGCGGATTAAAATGTCTCGATATTTGCTGAGTTTTTCAACAGCCTGCTAAATCAAACAGCCCGCTTCCGCGGCATATTTTTCAACTCGTCCTTGCCATGATACACCACGGTAAAGTTTTCCCGCAGCTCCTTGGTCATCGCCTCCTCCTGCACTGCATCATCAATCATCACGCGAATGGCCACCCGTTTTTTTCCTTCGGGGGCATCCTCAAATGAAGTGAGGATACTGATGATCCGAGTGTCGAATTTGCGGAGGCTCTCAATAACCTTGGTCACGGAACCAGCGGCATCCGGCAAATCAAGAACAAACTGAACGGCGCCATCCTTGATTCCCGTGCTGTGAATGAATCCCCGCAGGACATCGGTCTCACTCAGCAACCCGACAAGATGCCCCAATCCGTCCACAACGGGTAGACCGGAGATTCTGTCCTCCAGCATAACCAGGGCTGCCTTTTCCAGGGTCTCGTCCTCGCTCAGGGTAAGAGGATTGGAGGTCATCACGTCCTTTACCTTCATTTCCGACAAGAGATAATACAGCTCATGGATATCCAGGGACGTGGTCTTGGAAGGAGAGGCATCCTTCACATCCCGATCCGTAACGATCCCAATCAATTTTCCATGGGAAACCACCGGCAAACGGCGGATACTGTTTTCCTTCAGGATCCTGGTGGCACGCATCAGAGAGGTATTCTCATCCACGGTCAGGACGTCTTTCGCCATCCAGTCTTTAATCAACATAACGCACAACCCTCCATAGAAATTGTCTGACAACGCTCAACAACGAGCAATTATTATTCGCACCGGAAAACAAGCCGATCGATACCCAGCACCTGTTTTTATAAAATATTCCTATTGTTCCCGCAAGACGAAGTGCGCCTGTTCCCCCAAAAAGCACAAAGAAAGCCGCAACTCCCTGGTCCGTTCCTTTTTTTTACCTTGCTTAACTTACCGCGAATCGGTAAAGGAATACCATTCCAGATCGAGATATTTAGGGGCCGTTACGAAATAACCATTACTTTTTTGACCATTTCGTTACGCCCCCTCATGCCGGTCACGACATTACAATGCTGCAGTTATTCTTGAACAACGGCTTCCCTGCCGCACGCCTACCTATAACCGGAAAAACCATCGCGAAAATGCCCGTATGCCTTGCCCCCTGACAGACGAGACCTTAGCCCGGGTCATGGCCACGGCGGCCACCACCGAGGAGTGCATTTTTCTTGAGACCAGCAGAGTAACCGCCGAGGAATCCCACTCCTATTTTTTCCACAACCCCGTGGCGCATCTTACCTGTTACGCCCATGACGATCCTGCCCGGTTTTTCCAGCGGGCTGAAGGTTTTCTGGCGGATGGCCTGCATCTGGCCGGCTGGTTGGGTTATGAGTTCGGCTACCTGCTCGAACCGTCCCTGGCAAAACGAATCCACCCCAACCCGGGGAAACCTCTGGCCCGACTGGGCGTATTCCGCGCCCCCCTGATTTTTGACCATAAATCGAGGGACTCGCATGGGACCCTCTGGCCCGATCCTTCTCCGGCGCAGGCCTCCTCGGACTACCGCATCGCCAACCTGCACCCCGACCTCATGCAGACGGAGTACACCGCAGCCCTTGCCAGAATCAAGGCCTATATCGAGAGCGGCGACACCTATCAGGTCAACTTTACCCTGAAACTGCTCTTTGATTTCGAAGGGGCGCCGGAATCCCTGTATCAGGCGTTACGCCGCAACCAGAGCGTCTCCTTCGGCGCCTATCTCCGTTCCGGCGTCCAGCGCATCCTCTCTTTTTCACCGGAACTGTTTTTCAAGAGAACCGGCGAGCAATGCCTGGTCCGGCCCATGAAAGGCACCGGCCAACGCGGCCCTCATCCCGCCGAAGATGCCCGCCTGATAAAATTTTTACAAGGGGACGAAAAAAACCGCAGCGAAAACGTGATGATCGTCGACCTGCTGCGCAATGACCTTGGCCGCATCTGCACCCCGGGAACAGTCACGACCCGATCCCTTTTCGACATCGAAACCTATGAAACATTGCACCAGATGACCTCCACCATCACCGGCCACCTGCCCCGGGAGACGAAAATAGAGCCCCTGTTCCGGGCCCTGTTCCCCTGCGGCTCGGTCACCGGCGCCCCCAAGATCCGAACCATGGAGATCATCCACGAACTGGAAAATGGGCCGCGCGGCGTCTATACCGGGGCCATCGGCTTTATCGCCCCATCCGGCGAGGCAATCTTCAATGTGCCCATCCGCACCATAGAACTCAACGGCACCAAGGGTGAAATGGGCATCGGTTCCGGGATCATCCATGATTCCGAGCCGGAGCAGGAATGGCGGGAATGCCTGCTCAAAGGGCGTTTCCTGAGCGATTCGGCCCCGGTCTTCAGCCTTATGGAGACAATGCTCTGGCAACCAAGCTCCGGCTACTGGCTTCTCTGCGAACATCTGGAGCGGCTGGCCGATTCCGCCGCCTACTTCCGGTACCCCGTAAGCAGGCCTGAGCTCATGGCTCGTCTCGAGAAGCTGGCCCTGAATTTTGCCGCGTCTCCCATGCGGGTGCGGCTGAGTCTGGCAAAGAACGGCCGGATGGAGCTTGACGCCAGCCCATGCCCAGCCCCGGCCGCTGTCACCTTGCCGACCCCACAAACGGCCCAGGCCGAATTGCCGAGAGTCACCTTCTCCGCCCAGGCCACCGACCCGGGTTCACCCTGGCTCTTTCACAAAACCACCCTGCGGGAGCCGTACGATACCGAGCGGCAACGGGCACTGGAGGCCGGTTTTTACGAGGTGCTTTTCACAAACACCAAGGGAGAGGTGACAGAGGGAAGCATCACCAGCATCTTTGTCCAGCGGCAGGGCACCCTCCTGACTCCGGCCATGGAATGCGGGCTTCTGCCAGGGGTGTTCAGAAGATATCTGCTTGCACAGTCACCCCTGGTGGTGCGGGAAGCCATCCTGACCCGCCAGGATATTGAACAGGCAGAGGCGCTTTTCGTGGGCAATTCGGTGCGTGGCCTGGTCCGGGTCCGCCTCGCCTGAGACAGGGCAACACCGCCGTTACCCCCTGGCCAGAGTCCGGATGATATCCGCCTTGCCGACCATACCGACCAAGGTGCCGTTCTTGAGCACCGGCAGGGTATGGACTTTTTTCTCGGACATGATGGTGGCAATCTCATCCAGTGGGGTATCCTCCCTGATGGTGACAGGCTCCCGGGAGCAGATATCCCCCACCGTGGCGCCGGTCATTCGGCTGATTTCCTTTTCAACCGTCTTGGCGCTGTCCAGGAAGATAACCGAATCAAGGATGGAAATGGCGGTGGGGATATGAAACCTCTTGGTCTGATCCACCAGATCGCTTTCCGTCACCACCCCGATCAATTGCCCGTCGTCGTCAACCACCGGCACTCCGTTGATACGGTGGGACCAAAGAACACCCGCCAGTTTCTCCACCGGCAGATCAGCTTTAACCGAAATAACATTTTTCGCCATGATCTCTTTGGCAATCAGCATGTGCTTTCTCCAAAACTAAAAAATTAACGCAAAAAAGCTGAAACAACCAGCTACAAGTCTCTCCC
>JAJZRF010000059.1:0-13696 GCA_021847425.1 Deltaproteobacteria bacterium
AAGGGGTGCCCGGGGCGATTCCTGAGTCAGGGTCTCCGTCCGCCGGATCATAGATGTAACCGCAGACCGAACATTCATAGCGTTTCATGGCGGGCTCCTTTTTCTGTTTGGCAAGCAGGGTGGTGACTGGCGAAATATTGCAGGTAAAAGGGCTGCTCATTATTTATAGGTGCTTTCCTTGGCCAGCGTCAACGATTTTCATCGGCAATGACCATTGCCGTTCGTTATGAGGCTTGTTTTGTGTGGAAGCAGCAAGAGAGGAAGAGATGATTGAGAAGGAAGAGGTCGTTTCCCGGAAGGATATCGCCCGGAGGGTTCAAGAGCTTGGCCGGACCATTACCCGTGATTATGCCGGGCGCCAGCTGGTCGTGATCGGCATTTTAAATGGGGCTTTTATCTTTCTGGCCGATCTGGTCCGGGAAATCGAGCTGCCCATTGAGATAGACTTTATCCGGGTGTCGAGTTACGGACCCGGCACCAGTTCTTCCGGGACCATCCAGTGCGCCAAGGATACCGAAATCGATCTGGCGGGAAAGGATCTCCTGCTGGTGGAGGATATTGTCGATACCGGGAGAACCATTGCCTGCCTCAAGGAACTCCTGACGGCCAGAAAGGCGAACTCCGTGCGCATTTGCGCCCTGATTGACAAGCAGGAACGGCGGGAGGTTGAGGTGGCGGTGGATTATACCGGATTTGTGGTGGCGGAGGGCTTTCTGGTGGGCTATGGCCTTGATCATGCGGAACAGCACCGCCAGTACCCGGCAATCTATAAGATTGTCAGCCCCGGGTGAATCCCGTGCCAACCCTGCAGGAGAAAGACAAGCGGTTCCTCTGGCATCCGTATACCCAGATGCAGGACTATGCCGAGCGCGACCTGCTCCTCATCGACAGGGCGGAGGGCATTTTTCTCTTCGACCAGCAGGGGAAACGGTATTTCGATACTATTTCTTCCTGGTGGTGCATTGTCCATGGGCATAGCCACCCGATTATAACCGAAAAAATCCGTTCGCAGCTGGCGCGGCTTGATCAGGTGCTGCTAGCCGGAACCAGCCATGAGGGGGCGATTCTGCTGGCTGAGCAGCTGGTGGGCCTTACCCCGCCAAAGCTTTCCCGGGTGTTTTATTCCGATAACGGCTCCACGGCTTGCGAGGTCGCGATCAAGATGTCGCTCCAGTACTGGCGGCAGGTTGGCCAGCCAGACCGTTGTCAGTTGGTGGGCATAGAGCGCGGCTACCATGGCGACACCATCGGCACCATGAGTCTGGGCGGGGTGCCGGAGTTCCATGGCCCCTTTGCCCGGCTGCTTTTTCCCTCCCACCGGCTGCCATCCCCTTACTGTTACCGGTGCCCGGCCGGGCTGAGACAGGATGCCTGCGACTGCCAGTGTCTGCAGCCGCTGGCGGAGCTCCTGGCGGAGCAGGGTAGACAGGTCGCCGCCCTGATCATCGAGCCGCTTATCCAGGCAGCCGGTGGCATGATCGTCTATCCCGCGAAATATCTGCAAAAAATGGCAGCCTTGACCGGGAAATACGGGGTGCATCTGATTTTTGACGAGGTTGCCACCGGGTTTGGCCGGACCGGAACCATGTTTGCCTTGGAGCAGGCCGGGGTTGTCCCTGATTTTCTCTGTTTGTCAAAAGGGCTGACTGCTGGTATGCTGCCAATGGCTGCGACGCTGACCAGCGAGGAAGTTTTTCAGGCCTTCTATGGAGAGTATGGCGCGGGAAAAACCTTTTTCCACGGCCACACCTTCAGCGGCAATCCCCTGGCGGCAGCGGCGGCCCTTGGTTCGTTGCAGGTTTTTGCCGAAGAACAGACCATGACCGGGCTGCCGGCCAAGATCAGCCATCTCCGGGCGCGGATGCGCCGCTTTGCCGACCTGCCCTGGGTGGGGGATCTCCGGCAGATCGGGATGATCAGCGCTCTGGAGCTGGTAAAGGATAAAGAAACCAAGGCCCCCTATGGTTTGCACGAACGGGTCGGCTGGCCGGTCTATCTGGCCGGGCTCAAGCAGGGGCTTTTGCTGCGGCCCCTTGGCAATGTCATGTATCTTTGGCTGCCGCTTTCCGTGACCCTGGCCGAGATAGACGAGATCACGGAACGGGCTTGGCAGGTGCTTTCCGATCCGAAGAATATTGCGGGGTGGTAGCCGGCCGGTTTGAAAGAATGGTGTTTGTGCGCTTGTAGCTCAGCTGGATAGAGCATCGGCCTTCGAAGCCGAGAGTCGGGGGTTCGAATCCCTCCGGGCGCACCATTAAAATCAATATTTGTCGCGTCGCCGGAATTCCCAGATTTTAAAGGGGAACCAGCGGATTCTAGCGTCGCAACTATCTCTGATGTGACGGACTGTTATCGGATAGTGCGTCCCCCGCCTCCACCTTCCTGCTTAGTGCGATCGGCCGCACACCAATGAAATCAGCGGCATCTTCAACTTCCCAGCCAGACCTTTTAACCGCATTGTCGCGCTGTTCACCTAACGGTTTCGCTTCATAATTTTTTTCTTCGATGATAACTTATATAATATGATCTGGTCAGACCTGAAAAGGTTCTCACACCCTTGCTGATGTGCTTATTCCCGTGATCACGGATCTTGATCCCGCGACTGGAGAGTGTTGCCGGGACTCCCCCTGGGCTCAGCGGCCTTGAGCAGGCAATATGATGCAAAGGAGCAACACAATGCAGGACCACCTTCGTCGTTTCGCCATCTTCTGGCTGTCGTTTTATTTCCTGTCCGGTGTGCTCGGCTGTATGGTGGGACCGAACTATCAACCGCCGGATACTTCCGGGTTCATGCAGGATAACTGGCAGGCCACCGCAAACGGATTCAATGGGCGGTTGACAGAGGAGAGGCAACCCATGACCTCCTGGTGGGACCAGTTTCATGATGAGCAACTGAGCGCTCTGATCAAACGGCTCCTCTCCTCCAACCTGGCTCTGGCCCAGGCCCGGCAGCGGATTATCGAAATCTCCGCCCAGCGGGGTGTGGTCAAGGCCGATAAACGGCTGCAACTGGCAGCGGCGCTCGGCTACACCCATGCCGGAGCCGGCGATGAGGCGTTCTCGTTCCAAGGGCCGCCGCCGGGGGTTTCGAAGGATCTCTTTGCCGCCGGGGTGACGGCGGGCTGGGAACTCGATCTCTGGGGCCGCACCACACGTCTTGTCGAGGCCGCCAGCGCCGATATCGGCGCCAGCTACGCCGACTACCAGGGGATGATGGTCTCTTTGGCCGCCGAACTGACCCAAGCCTATGTCAACGAACGGACTCTGGAGGCCCGGCTGGCGATGGTGCGACTGAATATCGCCCTGCAGGAAAAGACCCTGGAACTGGCGCAGAGCCGCTATCAGGCGGGCAACGGTACGGCCCTGGCGGTGGCGCGCAGCAAGCGGTTGCTGCAGTCGACCCGGGCCCGCCTCCCGGAACTCCAGCGGGCGCAAGCGGCGGCCAACAACCGGATCAAGGTGTTGCTGGGACTGCCCCCCAGCGCCCAGGTTTTACAACCCGGGGTGCTGCCGACCGTGCCGCTGCTGATCGGCCTGGGGCTGCCGGCTGATCTTCTGGTGCGGCGGCCGGATATCCGGCAGGCCCTCTATCGCTATCATGCCGCAGTGGCCCGCATCGGGGCAGCCGAGGCCGAGCGGTATCCGCAGCTTTCGCTGGCTGGCACCCTGACCCTCTCCAGTGATACCATAGGTAAGGTGGTAAATCCGGACTCCTTGATCTATTCGCTGGGGCCGGGGCTCCGTTTTCCCCTGCTGACCGGGGGGCGGATCGAGAGCACCATCAAGGTCCGTAGCTCTCAGGCGCAGGAAGCGCAGCTCGCCCTGCAGCAAAAGATCATCGAGGCCCTTGCCGAAGTGGAGAATGCCGCTGCCGGTGTCGTGCGCAGCCAAGAGCAGGTGGCGGCGCTTGCCAGCGCGGAGAGTTCGGCAAAGAAGAGCGTAAAACTGGCGGATACGCTCTACCGGAGCGGGTTGGGCGACCTCCTTCAGGTTCTGGACAACGAGCAGGAGCTGGTGGCCAGCCAGGAATCGCTGCTGCTGGCCAGGGAGCAGGCCCTGTCGGATGTCGTCTCCCTCTACCGTTCCCTGGGCGGCGGCTGGCAGGATCAGACGAGTATAATGACGGATGAACGATGACGATAGGCCTGTCCTTTAACAACGAAGATGGTGTGTCGAGATGAAAAAACGAATTTTCAGCATCATTGCGCTGGTCATTGTGGCGGCGGCCGTAATTTACGGGGTGCGGCGGTACGTGGCCGGGACGGAAGAGGAGAACGATGGAACCTTGAAGGTCTACGGAACCATCGATATCCGTGATGCCAATCTGGCCTTTAACGAACAGGAACGTATTGCCCAGGTTCTGGTGGAAGAGGGAGACCGGGTCAAACCGGGCCAGGTCTTGGCGCGGCTCGATCCGGAGCGCCTGCAGGCCCAGATCAAGGAGACCCAGGCCCGGGTCGCCGCCCAGCGTGAGGTGGTGAGGCGGTTTACGGCTGGCAGCAGGCCGCAGGAGATCGATCAGGCTCGCGCCGAGGTAACGGCGGCCAAGGTCATGGTGCAAAATGACGAGAATACTCTGGCCCGGATCAAGAAGACCTCCGGCGCCGGTGCGACCAGTGCCCAGGACCTCGATGATGCCCGCTCCCGCCTGCTGGTGGAGAGGGCTCAGCTTAACGTCAAGGAGAAGGCCTTGAACCTGGTGGTTGAAGGACCGCGGAAGGAGGATGTCGCCGCCGCGAAAAAGAGCCTTGAGGCCCTGCAGGCCGAACTCTCGTTGCTCGATGTCCGGCTGAAGGACATGACCCTGAAGGCGCCCGCCGCCGGGGTGATCCAGAGCCGCATCCTGGAGCCCGGGGAGATGGCGGGGCCGGCGCAGCCCGTCCTGACTCTGGCGTTGACAAATCCGAAATGGGTGCGGGCCTATATCCCGGAACCCGAGCTCGGCCGTATCCGCCTCGGGATGCAGGCCCGGGTGTTCAGCGATTCGTTCCCGGGCCAGGCCATGGCCGGCTGGGTCGGCTTCATCTCGCCGGAGGCCGAGTTTACCCCGAAGACCGTGCAGACCGAGGAGCTGCGGACAAAGCTGGTCTATGAGGCCAGGATCTACGTCCATGACGACAAGGACCGGTTGCGGCTCGGGATGCCGGTCTCGGTAATCGTTGATGAAAAGGCGGTGCTCAAGGTTCCGGCCGTGCCCGCCTCCAAGAGCGCACCTGCCGGCGGAGTGTAACGGTCGCAATGGCTGGAGGGATAGATTCGAAGGAACCGGTTCCGGCGGAGGTCGTGCTCTCGGTTCAGGGGCTGAAAAAGGAGTTCGCCGTCAAAAAAAGGCCCCCGGTACAGGCGCTCCGTGGGGTCTCCTTGCAGGCCATGGCGGGACGGGTAACCGGGCTGGTCGGTGCCGACGGGGCCGGCAAGACCACCTTGATCCGTATCGCCGCAGGCCTCCTGGTGCCGACGGAGGGCAGGGTGACGGTGCTGGGGTTTGACAGCGTCGGCGATACCCTGGAGATCCAGAGCCGGGTGGGCTACATGCCGCAGAAATTCGGCCTTTACCAGGATCTGACCGTGGCGGAGAACATGGATCTCTATGCCGATCTGCAGGGGGTTCCCGGTGCGGAGCGCGCCGAGCGGTACCGGAGGCTGCAGGATATGACCGGTCTGGCCTCCTTTACCCGGCGCCGGGCCGGGGATCTGTCCGGGGGCATGAAGCAGAAGCTCGGCCTGGCCTGTGCCCTGATCAAGTCTCCCCGAGTCCTGCTCCTGGATGAACCGACCGTGGGCGTGGACCCGGTCTCCCGCCGGGAGTTGTGGAAGATCGTTTATGAACTGGTGGAGAGAGACCGGATCGGGGTCTTCGTCTCCACAGCCTATCTCGACGAGGCGGAGCGGTGCAGCCAGGTGGTGGTCCTCCATGAGGGTCAGATCCTGGCCGAAGGGACACCCCGCGAGTTCATGCAGCGGATGGAGGGCAAGGTCTCCAGGGTAGTGCCGCCACAGGCCGGCAAGCCTCGTAGACTTTATACCCGCCTGGTGGGAAGGGAGCACATCGTCGATGCCACCATTCGCTCCGGCCTGGTCCGGGTGGTGACCGACACCGTCGGTATCGGGAGTATCACCGCCGCCCTGGCCGGCGAGGAAGTGGCGGCCATCGAAGGGATTCAGCCGAATTTCGAAGATGCCTTTATGGCGATCATCCCTCGGGCGGAGCACCATTTTCAACCGGCCAGGGGAGGGGATACCCCGGCCGCGACCCCGGATCGAGAGGACGAGGTGGTGGTGCGAACCCGGGAGCTGAGAAAATTTTTCGGTGATTTCGAGGCAGTGAAGAAGCTGACCTTCGAGGTCCGGCGCGGCGAGATCTTCGGGCTCCTGGGGCCCAATGGCGCAGGCAAGAGCACCACCTTCCGGATGCTCTGCGGACTGCTCGCCGCCAGTTCCGGGGAGATCAGCGTGGCCGGGAATGATCTCCACAGCTCGCGGGCCATGGCCAGGTCCCGTCTCGGCTATATGGCCCAGCAGTTTTCGTTGTACGGCCAGCTCAGCACCCTGGAGAACCTGCGCTTCTTCGGCAAGGCCTATGGTCTTGATTCCGGACGTCTGCGCCTGCGGCTGGAGTGGGCCTTTGCGGAATTCGACCTGGGCCGCTGGCGTGACAAGGCGGCGGGCAGCCTGCCGGGCGGTTACAAGCAGCGACTGGCCATGGCGGCGGCCTTGCTCCACGAGCCGGACATCCTCTTCCTGGACGAGCCGACCTCGGGGGTGGATCCCTTTGCCCGGCGTGAATTCTGGCTGCGGATCAACGGCTTTGCCGAACAGGGGGTGACCGTGGTGGTGACCACCCATTTCATGGAAGAGGCCGAGTACTGTGATCGGATGCTCATCATGAGTCAGGGAGACACCTTGGCCATGGGCACCCCGAATGAGATCCGGGCTCTGGTCCGTTCGGCGGACAACCCTCAGCCCACCATCGAGGATGCCTTTATCGCCCTGGCCGAAGGGGAGGTGGTGCCGCTCGTGATCCGGTCCGACGCCGGCAGCACTGAGGGAGCTGACAAATGAGCCCTGCCGCTCTGTTCCTGATGCGCATGCGCGGCATCCTGCGCAAGGAGACGCTGCAGATCCTGCGCGATCCTAGCAGCATCGCCCTGGCCATCGTCATGCCCCTGGTGCTCCTTTTTATCTTTGGCTACGGCGTGACCCTTGATGCCGAACACATCCCCCTCGCCGTGGTCAGCGCCGATACCGGCCCCATGGCTGGCGATATGGTGGCCCGTTTCGACCTCTCGCCCCACTTTGCCACCACCCGCCTGCACTCCATGGCCGAGGCCGTGCAACAGCTCAACGAGCAGCGGATTGACGGCATTATCCGGCTGCAGAACGATTTTAGCCGCCGTTTGCACAACGGGGAACAGGTGCCGGTGCAGCTGATCGTCAACGGGATCGATGCCAACCGGGCTCGGCTGATCCAGGGCTATGTGCGGAGTGTGATGGGAGAGTGGGCCATGCAGCGCCGGGCCCGGGGGGAGGAGGCGGCCACCCCGCCGGTCTCCGTTGCCCAGCGGGTCTGGTTCAACGAGGAGTCGGATAGCCGCAACTTCATGGTGCCGGGGCTCATTACCTTGATCATGACCCTGATCGGCATCCTGTTGACCGCCCTGGTGATCGCCCGGGAGTGGGAGCGGGGAACCATGGAGGCGCTTCTGGTGACCCCCCTGCGCCGGGTGGATCTGCTGCTCGGCAAGGTGATTCCCTACTATCTCCTGGGGATGATCGGCATGGGGCTCTCCGTGGGGGTGGCCGTCACGGTATTTAATGTGCCGTTTCGCGGCTCCATTGGCGCCCTGCTCCTCCTGAGTTCGCTTTTCATGCTCGCCTCCCTGGGTTTTGGGCTGCTGCTCTCGGCGGCCATCCGCATCCAGTTCGTGGTGGCTCAGGTCTCCATCCTGGCGGGCTATTTGCCGGCCTTCTTCCTCTCCGGCCTGCTCTTCGACCTGGAGAGCACCCCCCGCTTTATCCGGGTGATCAGCCATGCGGTGCCGGCCCGCTATTTCGTCGCCATCAGCCACACCCTGTTCATGGCCGGCGATATCTGGCCGATCCTGTTGCCCAACGGTCTGGTTCTGGCCGGCATGGCCGTGTTCTTTATCGGTCTGGCCTTTCGTAACATCACCAAGCGGTTGGAGAGATAATGCAATCCCTGCGTCGTATCCTGGCACTCATGGTCAAGGAGTTCATCCTGATCTTGAAGGACCCCAAGAGCCGTTTCGTCATCATCGGCCCGCCCATCATCCAGTTCATCATCTTTGGCTATGCGGCGACCTACGATTTGCAAAATGTGCGCTATGCGGTGTTTGACGAGTCCCGCAGCACCCTCTCCCGGGAGCTTCTTTCCCGGGTCGAGGGCTCGGGGATCTTCCGGTTGAGCAAAAGTTTGCTGAACGAGCGGCAGACCGCCACGGTAATCGACGACGACGAGGCCCGGCTGTTGATCCATATCGGCCCCGAGTTCGACCGTAATCTGCGCAATGGTCTGCCTGCCACCGTCCAGGTCATCGCCGATGGCCGCAATCCTAATGTGGCGCTCATTGCCTTGGGCTATTTCGGCACGATCGTGGAGCAGTTCAACCAGGATCTGCTGCGGCATGGGGTGGTGACCAGGGCCGGGCCGTGGGTGCGGCTGGTGGACAGGGCTTGGTTTAACGGCAACCTGCAGAGCAGGTGGTTTATTGTCTCGGCCCTGGGCGGCATTATCAGCATGGTGGTGGTCATGATCCTTACCAGTCTCACCGTGGCGCGGGAACGGGAGTTCGGAACCTTCGACCAGCTCCTGGTGGCTCCTTTTACCCCCGGGGAGATCCTGATCGGCAAATCCGTGCCCGGCATGGTCTTCGGCCTGATGGACGCCCTACTCTTCGCGCTCGGGGCAGTCTACTGGTTCGAGGTGCCGTTTCGGGGAACCATCCCGGCCCTGATCCTGGCCCTGCTCTGCTTTATCGTCACCATTGTGGGCGTCGGGCTCCTGATCTCCTCCCTTTCCATGACCATGCAGCAGGGGTTGCTCGGCTCCTTTGTCTTCATCATGCCGTCCGTCACCCTCTCCGGCCTGGCCACCCCCATCGCCAACATGCCCCACTGGCTGCAGGTGGCGGATCTGGGCAATCCGCTCCGCTATATCATCATCGCCCTGCGGGACATTTTCCTCGAAGGCGCCGATTCCACCATGATCTGGCCCCAGCTCTGGCCCCTCATGCTGCTGGCTTGCGTCACCCTGCCGCTTGCCGCCTGGCTGTTCCGCCATCGATCACAATAGCGGGTGGGCATGGTCACACGCCGCGAAAGCGGGCCATGGATTCCTCCGTGGATTTCGCGGCAGGATCAATCTCCGAAGTAGTTCAGGCAGATCATTGCCGAAACACCCGCTCGGCAAGATTGTGGATGAAAGTCCTCAGTTCCGGGTAGGAGGTGGCGGCGTCGATCTGTTTGCGGATGGCAGGGCCATTGGTTGTGCCGCGGAAGTATTTCCAGGCATGGTTTCTGATTTTGGAGAGGTTTGGCTCCGGAGCAAGATAAGTCTCGGCAAGTTCAAGATGGCGCAGCAGGGCTTTGACTCTGTAGGCCATGGAGGGGTGCTGGTTTACTGCCCCGGAAAAGATCCAGGGCGCGCCCAGGGCGGCCCGGCCAATCATCACGCCGGCGCAGCCGAGTTTTTTCAACAGGGCCACCCCCTGTTCATGGGAGGTGATGTCGCCGTTTGCAAAGACCGGGATGGAAACGTTTTCCATGGTTTGTAGTATCGCCCGGTGGTCAATGGGGCCGGTGAATCCGTCGGACCAGGTGCGGGCATGGATGGCAATGGCTTGCGCGCCTGCACCTTCGGCTATTTTGGCAATCTCCGGCGCGTTAATGGTGTGTTGATTCCAGCCCGAGCGGATCTTGACGGTGACCGGTTTTGGGGAGTTGTTGCAGACGGAGGCGATAATCTTTTCAGCCAGGCGCGGGTTTTTCATCAACGCGGCTCCACTGCCTTTCTGAACAATTTTTTCCATGGGACAGCCCATGTTGATATCGATACAGGCAATGGGGAGTCCGGCAAGGATTGCCGCGGCTTCTCCCATCATGCCGGGGTCGCAGCCGTAAAGCTGCATGGCCACAGGCTGCTCCGCCACGGTGGTGCGGAGCAGTCCCAGGCACTCTTCTTCTTGGGCCACCAGGCCATGGCAGTCGATCATCTCGGAATAGCAGAGGCACGCCCCATGCTCTTTGCAGAGCAGGCGGAAGGGCAGGTCGGTGCAACCGGCCATGGGGGCCAGAATAAAAGGATTTTTCGTGGGAATCGCCCTGAAGGGAAAGATCATTGCAGGCTCACTGGGGCTGATGCTCTTGTGAAGGTGAAACAAACGGAAAAGACGGGTGGTGGCCTAGGCGGCATCTCTTCGCCCCGCGAGAGCCTAAACTGTGCGCCTGACCGGCTGGCGCGGATAAAGAGCAGAGGGGTAAACCGAACCCCCTTGCCGGGTTCGGGAGGGTTGGCTGCGGCGTCTTTATTGGCGGGCAAGGCACCGACTGCCGCAGGATTCGCACTATATCGGGGTTCAGTGCAGAGTGCAAACAGCAAAAAAAAGTATGGGGCCGGGGAAAGTGTCTGCTCGGACAGAAAACGGGCGGGGATTCTTCTGAGTTGCTCGGTCTGCACAAAAAAAAGAAGACCGACCCTGCGGGAAAGTCGGTCTTCTTTTAAGGAGAAAGGAGATAAGAGTTGTTTTACTGACCTATATCAAAATGCAACAACCGTGCCAGTTTTTTCATTTTTCTTTTTTCTGGGGCTTTTGGTGGAGTCATGGGCTTTTCTGGGGAGGGGCCGCAGGAATGAAAAGAGAGAGGATGTATAAAATTTTGAACGGACAAGGAGGAGTCGAAGATTGGCGTGTAAGTTTTGTTATGTTTTTTCAGCATGTTGCATGTGTGAAAGTTTTTTTTGTACTAGGGGTGGGAGGGTATTTTTCTGGGGGCAGGGCTTGAAAATGCACAGGGGGCGTCAGGGCGGAGAGGAATTTTTTTGCAAGGATACAAAAAATTATACTATTTCTGGGCAAGATATCAGGGCGGACAGCGGAATCTCTCCATCGATTTTCTTGCCTGAAACCGGGATAAAGGCTTCGCGCCGCTTGGGGCGGTATGGAACTGAAAAGAGAGCAGCATGAATAGGCCTTTTTTTATTGGGCCTTCTTGCCGCCAATATTTTTGGCAACCACCGGGAAATACGTGAGAAAAATGTGTGGTAAAAAAAGCAAGAGTATACCATATAATGGAACGATGGGTGGACATGGAGTTCATGATGTACGTATAAGGAGTCGCTATGAAAAATTGGTTTGACAGCTTGAGTCTGCGGGTAAAGCTTTTTCTCCTGGTTGGCTTTGTCGCCTTGTCCATGGTTTCCAGCGTTGCGATCGCCCAGTTCATCATCCAGCGGGTGCAGATCGGGGGAACGATGTACACCGGCATCGAGCTCAAGATGGATTACATCGACAAGGTCGCCCGAATCCGCCTCAATCTGAACCTCCTCAACAGCATCCTCAAGGGCCAGATCATGGAGTACGATCCGGAAACCTTGAGCGGCCTGAAAACCACCAGCAAGAAATTTGAGGAAGCCATAACGGAAATGCGGGAAAGTCTTGTTAATCCCGGAGGCAAGAAAATCTACTGCGGCTCCTGCCATGCGGTGGAGCAGGCCTCGGATGTGATGGCGTCCTATGACGAACTGGCCGCTTCCTGGCCGAAGATGGACGAGATCATCAACCAAAAGATCCTGCCGGCCCTGGCAAAAGGGGACAAGGCCACCGCCCAGGAGGCTTTTGACGGTGATTTTTTTAATAAGTATTACAGCCTGATGCAAAGTACCAAGGCCGCGGTTGATCAGTTGCGCGCGGGGCAGGAGGCGACCAAGGAAAAGGCCATGGCCGAGGTGAAGATGTTCGGCCTGTTCTTCATCATTGGCGGGGCTATCTCTCTTGTGGCTGTTGGCCTGTTCGCCTTTTTGGTCGTGCAGATGCTCGTCCGGTCCATCAACACCATTGTCAGTGAGTTGGACGAGAGCGCCGACCGTATTTCCGAGGAGGCCCAGTCCACGGCCAGCACCTCCCAGATGGTGGCGGAAATGGCTTCGGAGATGGCGGCATCCCTGGAGGAGACCAGTGCTTCCCTCGAAGAGATCACCGCCATGGTTCAGCAGAACGACCACAACTCCGCCGAGGCCAACTCCTCGATGAAGCAGAACGAGGCGATCGGTTCCAGGGCAAACGCCAATGTGGCGGCCATGCAGCTTTCCATGCAGAACATCAAAAAGGACAGTGATGCGATCGCCACAATCATTCGGGAGATCGAGGCGATCGCCTTCCAGACCAATCTGCTTGCCTTGAATGCGGCGGTGGAAGCGGCCAGGGCCGGGGAACAGGGCGCGGGCTTTGCCGTGGTTGCCGATGAGGTGCGCAATCTTGCGCAACGCACCGCCCAATCGGCAAGAAACTCCAGTGATCTGATTGAGCGGGCCATCGGCAATGTCAATGACGGCCTGAAAAAGGTGAATGAGGTTGTGGCGGAGTCCACGGATGTGGTGGATGGTTCACGGAAAGTGGCTATCCTGGTGGAAGAGATTTCCACCGCTTCCCACGAGCAGACCCAGGGGGTCATGCAGATCAATAAGGCAGTGACCGAGATGGACACCGGCACCCAGCAGATGGCGGCCAATGCCGAGGAACTGGCCGCGGCCTCCGAGGCGGTTACCTCCCAGACCCTGATGCTCCGCGACAATATCGGGCATCTTACCCGGCTGGTTGAGGGAAAAAAGGAGTCCAGCAGTTAAGGAGGGCGGGTCTTGTCTTGCCTGAAGAGACCCTGAGATTGCAAGTTGTTGCAAGAGGCCGCACCCGGCATGGGCGCGGCCTCTTTTGCTGGGACAGCGCCATTTCGTGTTGAAACGGGATTCCACCCCATGCTCGGGAGAGAAAAATGGGCTATTTTTTGGCAGGAGATTTGGGCGGGACAAAAACTCTCCTGGCCCTGTATGCCGAAACAGACCAGGGATATGCCCTGATCAGGGAGCAGCGTTTTGTCAGCAGCGATTATGACGATTTCCCCGCAATAATCGCTGCTTTTTTGCGGGGCTCCGAGCAGCGGCCCCAGATGGCCGCCTTTGGCGTGGCCGGACCGGTTACCGGCGGAAAGGCCCGGATGACCAACCTGGGCTGGCTCATTGACCAGGAGCTCTTGCGGGAACAGTTTCAGTTTGCCGAGGTTCTCTTGCTGAACGATCTGGTGGCCGTGGCCCAGGGGGTGTCAATTTTATCGCCGGAAGATCTGTCGGTGGTCAATGGAGGAACGGTGGTTCCCCAAGGCAGCATGGCTGTTCTTGCTCCAGGGACAGGGCTTGGCGAGGCGTATCTTTGCTGGAACGGCACAGGCTACGCAACCTACCCCTCGGAAGGAGGGCATGCCGATTTTGCGCCAACCTCGGAGATGGAACAGGCGCTGCTTTCTTTTTTGCGGGCGGAACACGATCATGTGAGCTACGAACTGGTCTGTTCAGGAAAAGGAATCCCGAATATTTATCGGTACCTGACCCAGGGGGCAGGGATGAAGGTTCCTGCGGAGTTGCAGGAGGCGCTGGATGCGGCCGCGGATATTACTCCGGTTCTCA
>JAJZRF010000059.1:13796-15234 GCA_021847425.1 Deltaproteobacteria bacterium
GAACTGGTCTGTTCAGGAAAAGGAATCCCGAATATTTATCGGTACCTGACCCAGGGGGCAGGGATGAAGGTTCCTGCGGAGTTGCAGGAGGCGCTGGATGCGGCCGCGGATATTACTCCGGTTCTCATGGGCCAGGCTCTGGGAAAAAACGGTGAAGTCGCGCGTCTGACCCTGGAGATTTTTTTCGATATTCTGGCGGCCGAGGCCGGGAACATGGCGATCAAGTTCCTTTCCACCGGAGGACTTTATCTGGGCGGCGGCATGCTGCCCCGCCTTCTTTCCGCCTTTGACCCGAAGAGATTCATGGAACGCTTCGTCAGTAAAGGGCGGATGGCCGGGATACTTGCAGCCATCCCGGTCAAGATTATCATGACAGAGCGGGCGGGCCTCAACGGCGTTGCCCTGACAGCTTTCCGGGCAATACAGGAACACCGGGCAGAGAGGTGACGCATGTCTTTACGGGATCTGGCACGGGCACTCTATCGGGCCCAGCAGCAGGTTGAACGGCTGGAAAAGCTTCTGCTTTCCGCGCCGCCGGAGAAAGAGACGGCGATCCAGCTTGAGCTTCAGGAGGCGCGGGCTGAACGGTTGCAACTCCAGAAGATGGTCGATGGCCGCAAGGACTCCTCTCCTCTGCCGAGAAGGTTTTGAGAGCAGCCCCTTCCCGGGCGGGTATTCTGGAAGCAGAGAAAAAGTCGAGGAAAAGAGGGGAGACATGTGCATTGATGTGCGGAAAACCTGTGAGTGCGGCGCCAAAACCGTTCAGTTTCATCTCCGCGACAACCTTCTGCAAGCGGATGTTATCCAGCGGCTATTCTGCCCGAATTGTCCAGGAGACGCTGGGTTTGATGAATGCTCCATGCTCAACGACAACGGCTGGGTGGTTGAGTATGATATGATCCTCGCCACCATGCTGCTCACGGCAAAATTGCAGGTGGAACCCGAGGTGGTGCGGCCGGAATTTCTTTTTGATCAGGGATATGCCTCCTGGTTGGAGATGTATCCCGGAGAACGGGAGGAGATTCGGGAGGAGAAGGAAAAGATCATGACCCTCCTGCGCCAGGGCCAGCGGCAGTATCTTCAGGCCATCCAAAGCTGGAATATCGGCCGGGTCGCGCGCCTCAAGGCAGCGGGATGGCGCAAGGCCCAGCAAGCCTGAGCCTTGCAAGGCGCCCGGCGGTTGGTTATTGGGGCAGCCATTTCTTGAGAAGCCCGTGGAGGGTGCCATCTTTTTTCCAACCGGCAAGGGCGGAATTTATCTCCGTCAGCAGGGCAGGGTCATCGCGGCGCACCGCCCAGGCGAGCTCTTCGCTGGTCAAGGGGAACGGGAGCAGGACCAGGCCGTCGGCGCCGTTTGCGGCGGCAAAGGTGTGAAGCACCGGGCCATCGTAAATGAAAAGGGTGATGCGCTTGTCAAGGAGCGCTTGCACCCCATCCG
>JAJZRF010000118.1 GCA_021847425.1 Deltaproteobacteria bacterium
AAACCGGCGGTGCCGTAGATCATGCTTTCCCGCAGGGAAAGGCCGGCGGGCAGGGGCATGACCCATTTGGCCGGCACCCGGATGTACTGGGAAAAGCCGCCCCACGTGTTCATGCCGAAATCATAGCAGGAGACAATGACCGCGTCTCCGGGGGAAAAAGCAGGCGAACCGCTTTCCAGCACCTCGCCAGCGGCATCAATGCCAGGGGTGTGCGGAAAGCGTCGGGTGACGCCCCGGTTGCCCGAGGCGGACAGCGCGTCTTTGTAGTTGAGCGAAGAGTAGCGCACCCGGATCAGCACCTCGCCCGGCGGCAGATCGTCGAGATTTCTGGTGACGATACCCCGCTGGAAGTGGCCGGGGGCGGTTTGCGTTACGGCCATGGCCTGGAAGGTGGTGGTGGTGGGCAACAGGATGCTCCTTTGTTGTACGGTGCAGGAAAAACGTGCGCTTGGCAAAGGCGCACTATACCATGCTGCGGCCCGGAACGCCAATATCTGTCACGGTCGCCGGGCTGGGGAGAAAACTGTTTTGCCTTGGGAAAAAAATCTGCTGGCCATCCTTCTTTTTTGCTATCCTGAATCTAATGCAATCTCCCCCAGTCCATGATCTGCTGGCTGGTAACCATATCGACCAAGAGAGGTGGCGCTCCATGAAACTCTATGACGACAAGCACATCAAGAACATCGTGTTGCTGGGCAGTGTCAAGTCCGGCAAGACAACCCTGGCCGAGACCATGGTTTTCGAGGCCGGGCTTACCAAAAGACGCGGCACGGTCGAGGACAAGAACACCATCTCCGATTATCACCAGATCGAGCAGGAGCGCGGCAATTCGGTGTACGCCACCTCCCTGCACACCGAATGGCGGGATTACAAGATCAACATCATCGACACCCCCGGCTTGGACGATTTCGTGGGCGAGATTGTCTCCGCCCTGCGAGTGGCCGACACCTGCGTCATGCTGATCAACGCCCAGTACGGGGTGGAGGTGGGCACGGAGCTGGTCTGGAACTCGGTGGAACGATTCGGCAAGCCCACTATCTTTGCGATCAATCAGGTGGATCATCCCAAGGCCGGTTATGACGAGGCGGTTTCTTCCATTCAGGAGCGGTTCGGCAAGGCGGCGGTGCTCATGCAGTATCCGGTCAATCAGGGCGCGGGTTTTAACGGGATTATCGATCTGCTCAAGATGACCATGTACCGGTTCCCGCCCGAGGGCGGCAAGCCGGAGAAATTGCCCATCCCCGAGGGCGAGAAGGAGAAGGCGGAACGGCTGCACAACGAACTGGTGGAAAAGGCCGCGGAAAACGACGAGGGTCTCATGGAGCTTTATTTTGAAAAGGGCAACCTGGATGAGGATGAGATGCGCATGGGGCTCAAGATCGGCATGCGCAACCGGGAACTCTTTCCGATCTTCTGCATGTCCGCCAGGCAGAACATGGGCAGCGGGAGGATGATGGGCTTTATCGACAATGTGGCGCCCTCGGCCCATGAGATGCTGCCGGAGCATACCCTGGACAACGGGGAGCTCGCCTGCGATCCGGCCGGGCTGCCGGTGCTCTTTGTGTTCAAGACCCTGGTGGAGCCGTATCTCGGCAAGATTACCTTTTTCAAGGTCTGTTCCGGCGAGGTGAGCGAGGGACAGGATCTGGTCAACTACCAGACCGGCGACACCGAACGTCTGACCCAGCTGTTCATCATGGACGGCAAGGAGCGCAACCAGGTGAAAAAGCTCTCCGCCGGCGACATCGGCGCGACCTTGAAGCTGAAAGGGACGATTACCAATCACACCCTCCATGCCAAGGAGAAACGGGTGGGGGTGGCGCCCATTGAATTTCCCGAACCGCGCATCCGTTCGGCCATCGTGGCCAAGGAGAAGAAGGACGACGAAAAGCTGGGCGAGGCGCTCCGGGACATGCAGACCGAGGACCAGACCCTCAAGGCCGAGTTCGACGCGGAGGTGAAGCAGTTGATCCTCTGGGGCCAGGGCGAGCTGCATCTGCAGGTGGCCCGCTGGCGGTTGGAGCATGTGTACGGGATCAAGACGGAATTTGTGGAGCCGAAGATCCCCTACCGGGAGACGATCCAGAAACCGGCCACCGCCATGTACCGTCACAAGAAACAGTCCGGCGGCTCGGGCCAGTTCGCCGAGGTCTCTCTGCGCATCGAGCCCCATGTGGAGGGAGCGCCCGACCCCACCGATCTCAATGTGCGCGGCAAGGAGGAGATCGACCTGCCCTGGGGCGGCAAGCTCGTTTTTTACAACTGCATCGTGGGCGGGGTCATCGATGGCAAGTATCTGCCCTCCATCCAGCGGGGGGTCATGGAAAAAATGCAGGAAGGCCCCATGACCGGCTCCCATGTCCGGGACGTGCGGGTCATGGTCTTTGACGGCAAGATGCACGCGGTGGATTCCAACGACATCTCCTTCAAGATCGCCGGGGCCCAGGCCTTCAAGGAGGCCTTCAAGCAGGCGGACCCCCTTGTCCTCGAGCCCATCTACGAGATGGAGATCATGGTGCCGGAAGAGGTGATGGGCGAGGTGATGGGAGATCTCCAGACGCGGCGGTCGATCATCAGCGGCATGGAAACCCAGGGCCGCTACCAGGTGATCAAGGCCCTGACCCCGCTGGCCGAACAGTACAAGTACACCACCGCGCTCAAATCCATTACCCAGGGGAGGGCCAGTTTCAAGCGGCGGTTCAAGGAGTATGCCCCGGTGCCTTTTGAGGTGCAGAAGGG
>JAJZRF010000119.1 GCA_021847425.1 Deltaproteobacteria bacterium
AGCGCCGATGAATCCATGCAGAAGCTCACCACCTCCATGCAGGAAATCTCAACCGCCAGCGCCCAAACCCAGAAGATCGTGAAAACCATTGACGAGATCGCCTTCCAGACCAATCTGCTGGCCTTGAACGCCGCAGTCGAAGCAGCCAGAGCCGGCGAAGCCGGGGCCGGATTCGCGGTGGTTGCCGACGAGGTACGTAATCTGGCCATGCGGGCGGCGGAGGCGGCAAAAAACACCTCAAACCTCATCGAAGGCACGGTGCAGAAGATCAACACCGGCAGCGCCCTGGTCAGCGAAACCAGCGAGTCGTTCTACGTTGCCTCCCAATCCACGACCCGCATCGGCACGATCATCACGGAAATGGCCGGAGCGGCAAGCCAGCAGGCCAACGCCATCGTCCAGGTCACCAAGGCCATCCACGAAATCGACACCGTGACCCAGAGCAACGCCGCGGCTGCGGAAGAATCCGCCTCTGCCTCCGAAGAGCTGAACGCCCAGGCGGAAATGATGAAGGGCTCGGTGGGACACCTGCTGGAAATGGTGGGCGGCGCGGCAGACTCGGAAAAAGCAGCGCGGAAAGACACGGGAAAGCTGAAACGCCCCCCCACTCCGGCGCAGGCCAACGCCAAGAAAATATCGGCCCCGGTCAAAAAGGCCATTCCCCGCGCGGGGAATAAACAGCTCGCTCCCCCGGCAAAGGGCGCAAGGCCCGAGGATATCATTCCCATGGGCGATGACTTTGAGGATTTTTGATTCTTTTCAAAAATAATGGGAACTTTTATTCCGGGGGGAGGTCTTATAATTACAGGCAACGTGAAAGACCAGAGATCTCCTCCTTTGATTTCTTTTTTCACCTTGTTTTCTTCTCCCCCTCTTTTCCACGCCGCGCAAGCGGCATGCAGAGGCCATTTCCTCCCCCTCCGGGAATGGCCTCTGTTCTTTTTTTACCGCTGACGCGTTACTCCTTTTTCCCAATACTTGACACTCCTCCAGAAAAATACTTTTTTACACTTGATAAACATTCCCAAAAAGTACTATCTTGGTCCCAGATGCAGTTTCCATCGCCAACACAATGACCATTCGCAAAGGAGACAACAATGGCGCTTTTGACCTGGCAGGACAAGTATTCCGTAGGCATTAAACAGATAGACGACCAGCACAAACAGCTGATCAACATGATCAACGAACTCAACGACGCCATGCTGGCAGGCAAGGGCAAGGATCTCCTGATGCCGGTATTGAACAAGCTGGCTGCCTACTGCGTGAGCCATTTCTCCGTCGAGGAAAAGCTGTTTGACACCCATGCCTACCCGGAAACCGCAGACCACAAGGACAAACACAACAAGATGACCGCCAAGGTCAAGGCGCTCATCGGCGAGGTGCAAAGCGGCAAAAGCACGGTCAGCATCGAGGTGATGAACTTCCTGAAAAACTGGCTGGACAAGCATATCATGGAAACGGACAAAAAATACGGCCCCTACCTGAACAGCAAGGGCGTCAAATAAACGTTTTTTCCCACCGGCCACGGGGGGGTATGCAACTCCGCTCCCCCGGCCCCTTTCCCTCCCATACATCAAATCCCAGGGGCGCCCCATGAACTGCAGGGTCAATATCGACACATACCGCTGCAACAGCTGCGAAACCTGCGTGGTCGTCTGCCCGGAGGTCTTCCGGATTAACCCGGCGCTGGAAAAAGCAGAATCCATCTCCGATACCGTGGCATGCAGCGAGCCTCTAAAAAGGGCCGCAGCCATGTGTCCGGAAAAATGCATCGCGATCGAACCGGCCTGATTCAAGATTGCCGGAGATTTTCTCTCAACCGCATCTGGGCAACCAGGCAGTAACGAGGCGGTCAAAACAGAAAAGGCCATCCGCTTTCGGCTGGCCTTTTCTCCATTGTTCATCGCGTTCACCGGGCACCCCCCGGAGCGAATCAGACTCCCTGCACTTCAATCCTGCGCGGCTTGGCGGGCGCCACTTTGGGCAGAACCAGGGTAAGCACCCCATCGGCCATGGTGGCCTGGATCTTTTCCTGATCAATGGTTTCGGCCACCGTGAACTTACGCAGATAATGACCGGGATCAAACTCCTGCAACAAAACGGTCTCTCCCTCGCAGACGCGGGGGGACATGACGCCGCGAATGGTCAGGGTTTCATTTTCCAACTCGATCTCCACCCCTTCCCTGGCAACGCCCGGCATCTCCGCCAGCACATTGACCGCCTCCGCGGTTTCAAAAATATCCACCGCAGGCACATACTGTTTTTCCGGTTTGGTGGGCTCACCCGCCTGGTGCACTTCCTGCTTCTGCTGGATCTGCATTTCTTTTTCCGTCATACGCTTGCTCCTTTATAAAAACCCGAACGCGCCCATCGCGGCAACCTCAACCCACCTTCACCTTGATCTGCCTCGGCGTTACCGCCTCTGCCTTGGGCAGGGTGATGGTGATAATGCCGTCCGCAGCCTTTGCCTCGATCTTGTCCACCTGAACCTTGGCGGGCAAGGTGACGGCCCGGCTGAATCTGCCGCACTCAAGCTCCCGGCGATGATAAGACCGCTTTTCATCCGCTGGACAGGTTTTCCGTTCTCCCCGGATGGTCAGGGTGTCGCCCTCTATGGAGATATCCACTTCGCTGGCAGGCACCCCGGGAATCTCGGCCCGCACATAGAGGCGGGTGCTGTCTTCCGAGATATTCAAGGCCGGAAAGACCGTTGCCCGTCCGCCCGCTTCC
>JAJZRF010000120.1 GCA_021847425.1 Deltaproteobacteria bacterium
GCCTTTCCCCCGTGGAAATTGATCAGGCTGACGATTTCCTTGTTCACCTTGCCCACCAGGACCATCTCCACCACGTCCATGGTTTCGCCGTCGGTGATCCGCATGCCCTGAACATAATCGCTCTTGATATTCATCTTGCTCAGGAATTTGTTGATCTGCGGCCCCCCGCCATGCACCACCACGGGATTGATGCCGACGTACTTCATCAGGATGATGTCCAGGGCGAAGCTTTTTTTCAGCTCTTCGTCCACCATGGCATGGCCGCCATATTTGATCACCACGGTTTTGCCGTAAAATTTCTTGATATACGGCAAGGACTCAATGAGGGTTTTGGCTTTTTCGATACCTGTGAGCATGGCAGTCTGTCTGTAATGGTTGAATGGTTGGGAGGACGGATTTTTTCGGGAAATAACAGCCTCTTTGTCTTGACAGTACGCAAGATATATACCGCCCGCCGCAATCTGTAAAGAAGATAGGCGGTCAAAAAACAGGCGGTCTTTCCCGGCAAAGCGATTGCCGAGAAACCCCGATGCTGGTATCTTTAGTTTTCTTGAGCCTATCAGCACTATGAGGAAACTGAAAAAGAATGAAATCATTGCTCCGTTTTTTTTGCCGGCTTGTGTTCCTGTGTCCCCTTCTGGCAGCCAGTCCCGGGTTGGCTGCGCCGGCCTCCACCTCCGCCCCTGCCCCCCCCGCCACCAGCAAGCCGCCGATTCATATCGAAGCGGACCGCATGGTTTCCATGAAAAACGACAACGCGGTTCTTTTTACCGGAAACGTGGATGCCAGGCAGGGCCAACTTGTAATCCACGCGGCGGAAATGACGGTGTATTATCTTTCCAACGAAGAAAAAGCCAAGGCGCCCCAAGGAGAGGAGCGCAGCCTCAAGAAGCTTTTCGCCTCGGGCAATGTGGAAATCCAAAATGACGGCATGACCGGCACCGGCGACAAAATGGAGTATTATGAAGCCGAGCGCAAAATGATTCTTATCGGCAACAGCAAGGTCTGGCAGGACAACAACCTAGTAACCGGCCATACCGTTGTCGTGTATCTCGACCAGGGCAAGAGTATCGTGGAGCGGGGCGAGAAAAAAGGCGAGCGGGTCAAGGCCTTTTTCTATCCTGGCGGAGAAGGTCCGCAGAGCGGGCCCAAGCAATAAAAACGGAGGCGCATTTGGCTGTTTTAGAAACCAGGGACATCGTCAAACGCTATAAAACCCGGACGGTTGTCGACGGCATCAGCCTGCGGGTTGAAACCGGCACGGTGGTCGGGTTGCTCGGGCCAAACGGCGCCGGGAAAACCACCACCTTCTATGCCATTGCCGGCTTTGTCCGGCCGGATGCAGGCGTTATTTTGCTCGACGGCGAGGATATCACCGGTCTGCCCATCCACCAGCGGGCTATCAAGGGTTTATCCTATCTGCCCCAGGAATCCTCGGTTTTTAAAAAGCTCACCGTGGAGGAAAATGTCCGCATAGTCCTTGAGCCGTTGGGCCTTGCCAAGGAAGAGATCAACAACCGGGCGGGCCAGCTCATGGAAGACCTGAAAATTTCCCATCTGGCGGGCAACCGTGGGCATTCGCTCTCCGGGGGCGAACGCCGCCGGGTGGAGATCATGCGGGCTCTGGCCACCAATCCGCATTTCATTCTTCTTGACGAGCCCTTTGCCGGGATCGATCCGTTATCGGTCGCCGATCTCCAGCAGATCATCGGCAATCTGAAAAACCGCGGCCTGGGGGTGCTCATCTCCGACCACAACGTCCGGGAAACCCTTTCCGTGTGCGACCAGGCCTATATCGTCAGCCAGGGCAAGATTCTCATCCACGGCGATGCCGAAGAGATTGTGGGCAGCGCGGAAGCCCGCAGGATGTATCTCGGTGAAAATTTCACCCTGTAACCCATCGTAACAAAATAACAGTGTTGCCGGAAAGGCTGGAACGGCTTGCGGGGCGGGCAGGCAACAGCCGGGCAAACACGCTGGTTTTCCGACGGATGATATTCTTCTTGCAAAAACCTTGCCGTCATGGATTATACTCTCACAAAAGGGTGCGCAATCCCGCGCTGCCCTCTGTACCCGGTTTTATGCGGATGCTAAAGGATTTCGGCGGACATGGCTCTTGAACTGAGACAGCAACTGAAGCTCAGCCAGCAACTGGTGATGACCCCCCAGTTGCAGCAGGCCATCAAGTTGCTCCAGCTTTCCCGGCTTGAGCTCGCCGAAACAATCCAGCAGGAAATCGAGATCAACCCGGTGCTGGAAGAAGCGGCAGAGGACGGAGGGGATCAGGGCGAGGCGGCACCGGAAGGCAAAGGCCACGAGGACATGGACCTCCCGGCGCCTGAGCCGGAAAGGACCGCCGAGGTCCAGATGGAAAGCGACTCCTCCTTAAGGGAAATAGACTGGGAAAATTACAGCAACGAGTATGAAAGCGGCTTCTCCTCCCGGGGCAAGGATGACAACGACCTGCCCTCCCGCCTTGACATCCTGACCACCAAACCGGACCTGCATTCCCATCTTGCCTGGCAGCTGACCCTTTCCCGCCTCACGGAGGAGGAAAAAGAGGTCGGTCATTTCATCATCGGCAACCTTGACCGGAACGGATTCCTGGTGGTGACGGAGGCGGAAATTGCCGAGGGCACGGGCTGTGATCCGGAGATGGCCAGGCGGCTGATCAGCGCGGTTCAACAGATGGACCCGGCCGGGGTCGGGGCCAGGGATCTCAAGGATTG
>JAJZRF010000121.1 GCA_021847425.1 Deltaproteobacteria bacterium
TGCTCCAGTACCAGTCAACGCAGCCCTTCTCCCTGGGCGAGGTGCGTTCCGTCCTGGCAAAGGGGAATCTTGAAGGCGTCGAGCTGCAAAAAGTCGAAGGCGAAAACCGGTTGATCGTCAAGGTAAAAAAAAGCGAAACGGTGGTGGGGCATATTTCCGAGACGGTCACCGCCCAACTGAACAAAAATTTCCCTGACAAACATTTCATCGTGGAGAACCAGTCGGAAATCGGCTCCTCGGTAAGCGACACCTTGCGTTCAAAAGCGCTGCTGGCCGTGGTCATCTCCCTGCTCGGGGTCATCGTGTACCTGGGGCTGCGTTTTGACCTGCGTTTCGGCATTGCCGCCACACTGGCCACGCTCCATGACGTTCTGGCGATACTTGGCCTCGTCTGGCTGCTCAACATGGAGATCACCCTCCTCACCGTCACCGCGCTCCTGACCCTGGCCGGGTATTCCTTAAACGACACCGTCATCATCTTCGACCGGATCCGCGAAAACCAGCGCAAGAGCGATGACCCGGAAAACATCACCGACGCTCTGATCAACACCAGCACCAACGAGGTCTTGAGCCGCTCCATCGTCACCTCGCTCACCGTGTTCCTGGTTCTGGCTGCCCTGTACTTTTTGGGCGGCTCGGTAATTCACGACTTTTCCTTCGCCCTGCTGGCGGGGGTCATGGTGGGCACCTACTCCTCGGTCTTCGTGGCCAGCCCCCTGCTCACCCTCTGGCACCGAGGAAAAACCGCGTAGCCATGCAGCCTGATCTTGCCTCCGAGCATGTCCGCCCCCTGACTCCGGACGAGCCCTTCCGGTTCAGCTGCCATCCCGGCGTTGCCTGCTTTACCGACTGCTGCCGGCAGCTGGACCTGGCCCTCACCCCCTACGACGTGCTCCGGCTGAGCAGACATCTTGGGCTTGCCCCCTCAGCCTTTCTCGACCAATACGCGCTCATCGAGCAGGAAGAGGGCAATACCTTCCCCCTGGTTTTCCTGGGCATGGTGGATGACGGCCAAGCCAGCTGCCCGTTTGTGACCGCATCCGGCTGCAGCGTCTATGCCGACCGTCCCGGTGCCTGCCGGACCTATCCCTTGGGCCGAGGGGCCTTCACCACCCCGGACGGCGGCCGCCATGAAATGCATGTCCTCCTCACCGAGCCCCACTGCCAAGGATTTTCCCAGGGCGAGCCGCAGGACATCGCGGCCTGGCAGAAGGATCAGGACCTGGCCGCCTACAATGCCATAAACGATGAGCTGCTCGCCATCCTCCAGCATCCCCGCCTTAAGGATGGGCATCAACCGGAACCCCGCGAGATAGATATTTTCCTTTTCCTCTACACCCTGGATACCTTCCGGCAGCAACTCCTCGACTCCACGCTTGCCCTTCCCATACCCATTACCGACAGCGAGCGGCAAGAACTTGCCACGGAAGACCTTGCCCTGCTCCGGCTCGGCATCAGGTGGTTGGACCATGTCCTGTCCGGGCACTGACAATCAGCAGAACTGCATCTCCTCCGGGCAGGTGCAGGGCGAACCGCCCCTTGGCCGGGAACTCACCGAACGGCTGCTTGCCATTTCTCACAGATACTGCCAGGCCGAAGGCGGCTGCCATGGCCCGGACCACACCGAACGGGTCCACAATCTGGCCCTCCATATCGGCCACTTGATGAACGCCCGCCTGGATATCCTGAGCGCTGCGGCACTGCTCCACGACATCGGCCGCCTGCAGGAAACCCGTTCCCAAGGCAAGATCTGCCATGCGGCCAAGGGCGCCGAAATGGCCGGGGAGATCATGACAGAGCTCGGCCTGCCCGCGGACATGCAAAAAGAGGTGCTCCACTGCATCGAATCGCACCGCTACCGCAACAATAAGGTGCCTAAAACCCTGGAAGCCAAGATCCTCTTTGACGCGGACAAGCTGGACTCCATCGGCGCCATCGGCATTGGCAGGGCCTTTCTCTTTGCCGGCCAAGTCGGAGCCCGGCTGCACAACCGGGGAGTGGATGTGGCAAAAACCAGATCCTACTCCACCGAGGACACGGCCTATCGGGAATTTTTGGTAAAACTCTGCAAGATAAAAGACAAGATGCTGACCCCGGAAGGCAAACGGTTGGCTGCCGAGCGGCATGAATTCATGGAGATCTTTTTCAAACGCCTGGACAAAGAGATCCACGGAAGCCCCCCAGACAATCCTGCCGGCAACCCGCAATAAACCAGGCCGCCGCCGTGGACGACACCACCACCCACCGTCTTGCCATCATCATCAAAGACCTGCGCCGGGCTCTCCTGACCGTGGGGCTTGCCCTGCTCCTGGGCTGCCTTGGCTTCTTCAGCTTCTCCCGCCAGCTGGTGGGCGGCATCCAGGGCCATCTCCACCAGAAACTCGCCTTTTTCACGGTGGCCGAACCCTTTCTCGCCCATCTCACCGTTACCCTGGCCGTGACGCTCTTCACCATCATGCCCATGCTCAGCTACTTTCTCTGGCGCGCCCTGGCCAAGCCTTTTAATTTATCCCGCCTCCTTGTCTTCTGGTTCGTGCTCTTCACCTGCTTTCTGTTTTACAGCGG
>JAJZRF010000060.1 GCA_021847425.1 Deltaproteobacteria bacterium
TTCAGCGAGGCCTCGGCCCCGGTCTGGGGGGTGCTGCAGCCGGAAACCCTCCATATAACAAGGGCGCTGAAGCTCCAGTGGGAGCAGCTTTTTGCCGGGAAAAAGCTGCCTGCCCATCAATTTGTGGATGCCGGAGACGGTTTGTTTCAGGTGTCTTTTTCCGGCAACCTCAGCGAGCTGAAACGAGAGCGGCTTTTTACCGGCAGGTTTCTGGCGGCCGCGGGAACCTGTTCAGAATGTTTTTATTGCGGCATGGCCAATCATGTCCCGGCGCATTGCCCCAGCAAGCAACTGACCATGGATACCAGCGGCCTCAATCTGGTGGGCTACCTGCCTCTGGCAAAAATCGACACACTGTTTAAGCAGGTCATGGCCGGGCAGAAGAAAATGGCGGAGCTGTTGGCGACAAATATCGACGCGGCCCAGATCCGTACCGATCCAGCCCTGCAGGTGTATGTCGCTTATTTTGACATGTATCTCGTATTCCAGCCTCGTTTTCTTGCCTATTCCGCTTTTTCCCTGTTTTCGTCCTGGGACGGCGGCGGAAAAAGCGACAAGATCAGGATTGAGAGGGTCAGGATCGATAGCCGGAACCTGCATGCCGGTTTCGATTGTCTGCGGGTTGGCCAGTACAAGCAGGCCTTTGACTTCATGAAGGTAGAAAGCCAGGCCTTGGGAGGCAAACAGTTTTACGCCACTCTCGGGCAGGCGTTTATTGCTTTGGAGCGCGGGCGGATGGGCGATATGGCCCATTTCCTGCAAATGGCGCACACTACGGCCAGTACGGAAAAAGAGAAAATCTATATCACCCTTCTTCTGGCCAGATTTCACCGGCTGGTTGGTCAGCCCTGGAAGGCGGAACAACTTTTGAGCTCGGTTGCCAAACTCTATGTCGATTGTCCGGAGCTTCAATACAGCCTTGTTCAGGCACGGGTGCATGAAGGCCTGGGCCAGCAGCAGATGCAGTTGCTCCGCAAGCTGGCTGTTGAGGAGCGCCGCTATTTCATGATCGCCCTCATGGACCCGGCTCTGTTGCCGGCCAACAGCATGGTGGAGAATATGCTTTCCGGTTTGCTTGAGCTGAAAACCAAGGAGGCCGGGGAAAGTCTGGCCGAGGCACAGGGAGCTTGGGCCCAGTTGCAGGCCTGGTTTGGCGACGTGGAGGATGAAGAGCTGCAGACCAATCTTTCCGTATTGGCCAACCTGGAAGAACAGTTCCGGCGGCAGGGCGTTTATGACGTCCTTGATGTTGCGGACCGGGCGAAAACATTGAGCACGGCTTGTCCCCGTCTGCGCGAGGCAAGGCTTGAGGAGTTGAACGTCCAGGTGGATGCGGCGGCCCTGGCCTGGGCGGATTACAACGCTTTCTGGCAGGAATATCCGTATCAGTCCTTTTTCCGGGATTTCAAGAATTTGCTTTTTGCCGGCAAGAGAAAGTTTGTCGAAGCCAGAAGCATTGCCGGGGAGAGCCTGACAACGGCCAGGGCGCGGCTTCAGGCAGGCCAGGCCAAGGTTGAGCTGCTAACGGGGTTGAGCGAACGCATGCTGAAGCTGAAACTTGCCCTGGATATTCTCTCGATGTTTTTCAAAAAGCTGGTGGTGGCGGAACTGGTATTCAGCGTGTTGGCGCTCCTGTTTCTGCCGCTTATCACCATTGTGCTCCCAGGCGTGTTCGGCCCGGAGATAGTCCGCCTGGCAAAAGATCCGCAGATGCAGAGAGGCTGCATGCTTGGCCTCACCTTTTTTCTGGCGCCGTTTTTCGCCTTGGCCCTTACCATCCGGTCGATATCCGAACGGTGATGGGGTTGCAGGCTTCTTCGCCCGTAGAGCGGATTTTCAGGATGTTCCCAAAAATACGCGGGAGCGGTTCGCCTTGCCTGTCTGCTGCTTCTGCCAGGCGCATGTTCCAGGCCGGCGCTTCGTGTCCGGCAAAGGGGGGATGTTGATGTCAGCCCGCACGACCATGCAGACTTTTATCGACCAGCAACTGGCTCGGGGCAAGAAGCCCAACAGGCTTATCACTGAAAAAAGCCCGTACCTCCTCCAGCATGCCTTCAATCCCGTGGCTTGGTTCCCCTGGGGAGAGGAACCATTTGCCCTGGCGCGTAAGGAAAACAAGCCGCTCTTTCTTTCCATCGGCTATTCCACCTGCCACTGGTGCCACGTCATGGCCCACGAAGCCTTTGAGAACCCGGAAATTGCCAGGCTCCTCAATGAAAATTTTGTTTGCATCAAAGTGGACCGGGAGGAGCGGCCAGATCTGGATCAGATTCACATGGCTGCGGTGCAGGTTCTGACCGGCCATGGCGGCTGGCCCACGTCGGTGTTTCTCACCCCGGATTTGCAGCCCTTTTACGGGGGAACCTATTTTCCGCCCGAATCCCGGCATGGTCTGCCTGGCTTTGCCGAGGTTCTTGCGGCGGTGCATGATGCCGGGCGCAACCGGCCCGGGAAGATTCTCGAGTCGGCGGCCAATATTACCGGCCATCTCCGCCGGAAGGCCACGGATTCCGGGGCAGGGAGGATCCAGGCGGATATTTTCGCCAAGGCCTTCACTCAGATTGGCGCGGAGTACGATGCCGAATTCGGCGGCTTCGGTCCGGCGCCCAAGTTCCCCCGGCCCGCGCTTTTTAATTTCTTGCTGCGGTATGCCGCGCGCACCGGCGAACCCCAAGGTCTGAACATGACGTATGTGACCCTGCGCAAGATGGCGGCCGGCGGAATGTACGACCATCTTGGCGGCGGCTTTCACCGGTATTCGGTGGATGCTCAGTGGCGGGTGCCCCATTTTGAAAAGATGCTCTACGACCAGGCCCAACTCGCGGCCAGTTATCTCGAAGCCTTTCAGTTGGGGCAGGATCCTTTTTACGCCAATGTCGCCCAGGATATTCTCGATTATGTCCTGCGGGACATGACCAGCCCCGAGGGGGGCTTTTATTCGGCGGAGGATGCCGACAGCATTCAGGCGGGAAATCCGGAGGTGCACGGCGAAGGGCTGTTTTATCTCTGGTCCGGGGAGGAAATTGTCTCCATCCTCGGCAAGAAGCACGGGGAGATTTTTTCTTTCCATTACGGGGTTCTTGATGGGGGCAATGCGCTTGCCGATCCCCAGGGGGAGTTCGCCGGAAAAAATATCCTCTATGTCGCCCACCTTCTTGAAGAGACGGCCAACCGTTTCCGCCTTCCGGAGGAGGAGCTGTCCCGGTTGCTCGAACGCTCCCGGCAAAAGCTCCATGCGGTGCGGGAGCAAAGGCCAAGGCCGCATCTCGACGACAAGATCATCACCTCCTGGAACGGTCACATGATCAGCGCCCTTGCCCGTGCGGCCCAGGTGACGGGCGAGGGCCGTTACCTTATGGCGGCTAGCCGGGCAGCCCGTTTCATCCGGGCCCGGCTGTATGAGTCTGCTTCCGGCATGCTGTTCAGGCGCTATCGGGATCAGGAAGCAGGTCTTGCCGGCCAGCTCGACGACTATGCCTTTCTGGTCAACGGCCTTATCGACCTCTATGAGGCATCCTTTGATATTGCCTGGCTGCAACTGGCCATTGCCCTGACGGAAAAACAGATTGTCCTGTTCGCCGATGAGGCCCAGGGCGGTTTTTTTGAAACCTCCGGGGGCGACCATTCTGTGCTGGTCCGCCTCAAGGCCGATTATGACGGGGCCGAGCCCACGGGTAATTCGATAAGCGCCCTCAATCTTCTTCGCCTTGCCTGGATAACCGGCAATGAAGAGTGGCTTAAGCGAGCCGGGGCAACCATTGAGGCCTTTGGCGTCCGGTTGAACGACTATCCGTCCATCCTGCCGCAGATGCTCGTGGCCCATGATTTCATGAGGAGCAAGCCCCGGCGGTTCGTGGTTGCCGGCAAGCTTGGCAGGCCTGATACCGAGATAATGCTCGCCATGATCCGTAAACGTTTTTTACCCGGCAAGATTGTGCTGTTGGCCGATGGCGGGGCAGGAGAGGAGTTTCTCGCGCAATACCAGCCGGTTCTGGCGGAACTGCCCGTGCGGGAGAACAAGACTGCGGTGTATCTCTGCGAAGATTTCAGCTGCCAGCTGCCGATCACCGATCTGGCGGAATTGGCAAAACGGCTTGAAGCCATGGGAAACGTGCCGCGATAAATCATTTAATGCCCGAAGGGGGCGTGAAATACTCCCAGTGGTGGCGGCCGGTTGCCCCTGTTCTGCAACCTGCTGGAAATCCAGCTGTTTTTCTTGACTTTTTTTTAGGATCACGCCTAATAATGGTGTAGGATGATACGCAGATGGCCTGTATCCGAGGGCTTTCAGCAGGGATGAACATTAGGCGCCGGTTTTTATGCCGGCGGTTTGAACGTTACTTGACAGGGGACTTATGAAGGCTGAATATCTGAATCCTTTCGTGCATGCCACCAGAAACGTCCTTGAGACCATGGCCCAGACCAAACTGACTGGCCAGAAACCCTATCTCAAGGAAGGGGTTGCTACCTTTGGCGATGTGACCGGCATTATCGGCATGGCCTCCGAAACCGTTGAAGGCAGCATGACCATCAGCTTTCCGGCTGCCTGTATCATAAAGATCGTTTCCAGGATGCTTATGGAAGAGCCCAAGACCACCATCGACAATGATATTGTCGATGCCGTGGGTGAGATCACCAACATGATCTGCGGCGGGGCCAAGGCGGAATTCGGCAAGCTCGGCATGAGCTTTAATCTTGCCACCCCGACCATGGTTACCGGCAAGGGGGTGGAAATCCATCATTACTCGGATGTGCCGATCATCGTGCTCCCGTTTGAGACCGACTGCGGCACCTTTGTGTTGGAGGCCAATCTGGCGAGCAAGTGAAAAGTGAAAGAATGGGCTGGAATAAGTGCATTTTTTTGCCCGCCTCAATTGCCGATAAAATCTTGCAGGATGGGGAGTGCTATTCTGATGGAATCCGCCACTCATTCTTGCTGCAACACCATCCATTTAATTTGCTCTCAAAGTCGTAATTTCAGCAGTCCATAATTGACCACAGATACCCCGATTGCTCCCAGCTCAATCTCTTTGAATCTCGTTTACGGGCTATGTTCTAGCCGTCTGAAATTCAAGCTGTTGAATGTGAGCTGATTTTTCCTGACCATACTTTTCAATCCCTCGGCCGCGTCCTTTCTCCCCCCATTCACTCCGCAGTCAGCCAGCGGTTTACACTGCTCAACACTGCCTTGACTGAGGCGACGATGATGTCGGTGTCCACGGCAGATCCGAAGAAGGAGCGCAGGCGGCCGTCTTCAATCTGGATGTAGGCCACGGCTTCGGCCGCTGAGCTGCGGGTGAGGCCGTGTTCGTAATAGGCGACCAAGATGAAATCAAGGCCTTCTGTGGTTCGGAGGCCATTGGAGAAAGCGTCCAACGGGCCATTACCCTGACCGGTTATTGTTCTGGTGGTTCCGTTTACCGTGACCTCGGCTTCAATGGTAACAATGCCCGCGGCATCATCCAAGCCGCACCTACGATCCGAAACATGAAAGGCGGTCAGGCGGTAGGGTTCGTGGCGATGCAAGTACTCATCGGCAAAGGCCTGCCAGATGGAAGCAGGCTGCACATCACGGTCGGTTTGTTCGGAGAGAGCCTGGACAATGCGGCCAAATTCGGGATGCATGGCCTTGGGTAGCTTGAAGCCATACCAGGCGTCCATGACGTAAGCAGCGCCACCTTTGCCGGACTGGCTGTTGATCCGGACAATCGCCTCGTAGCTGCGGCCGACATCTGCCGGGTCCATGGGCAGGTAGGGTACCTCCCAGAGACTACCGTTTTTCTGACGATAGGCCTGCATGCCTTTGTTGATCGCATCTTGGTGCGATCCGGAAAAGGCGGTGTAGACCAATCTGCCAGCATAGGGATGACGAGGGTGCACCGGCATGGCCGTGCATCGTTCGCAGACCTCGATCACCTGATCAAGGTTGTGAAAATCCAGCCCTGAGTCAATGCCCTGCGTGAACAGATTCAGTGCTAAAGTGAGGATATCCACATTGCCGGTTCGTTCGCCGTTACCGAAGAGGGTACCCTCTACCCGTTCAGCGCCAGCGAGCAGAGCCAGTTCGGTGGCGGCCACTGCGGTGCCACGATCGTTGTGGGCATGCACGCTTATGATTACCCCCTCCCGATGGTGCAAGTTGCATATGAACCATTCTATCTGGTCGGCATAGACATTGGGAGGGGCCATTTCCACTGTGGCTGGCAGATTGATGATGGCCGGCCGCTCTACCGTGGGCTGCCAAACCTCAAGCACTGCCTCGCAGATATCCTTGGCGAAATCGAGTTCGGTGCCGGTGAAGCTCTCCGGGGTATACTCATACCGGATTACCGAGCCAGGCATCGCCTCGACTTTCTCTTTGATCAGGATGGCACCCAGTACTGCCAGATCGATGATCTCGCTACGGTCCATACGGAAAACCACCCGACGCTGCAAGACCGAGGTAGAGTTATACATGTGCACAATGGCCTGTCTAGCGCCACGAATCGCCTCGCAAGTCCGCAGGATCAATGGTTCGCGGGCCTGGGTCAATACTTGAATGGTAACATCCTCGGGAATGAGGTCATCCTCGATCAGTTTGCGAATAAAATCGTATTCCACTTGCGAGGCAGCCGGAAACCCTACCTCAATCTCCCTGAAGCCGATTTCCACCAGCAACCGGAACATTTCGAGTTTTTGGGTTACGTTCATCGGAATCTCCAGGGCTTGGTTGCCGTCGCGCAGATCGACGCTGCACCAACGCGGTGGCTGCGTGATGGTGCGGTTCGGCCATTGGCGGTTTGGCAGCACAACAGGAGGAAAGGGTCGGTATTTCTTCTCGATTTCAGGTTTCATGGGTGGTTATCCTTTGTTGGAGTGCTCTTCTCAGCGGAGCTGGATAAATTCCTTGGTGGGCCGAATGTCTTGCTTCAATACGGCGGCCTCGTGGTTTCCACAAATTGGCAAAAACCGGGGCATTGGGGACAAAAAAAGGCCACGGTTTGCACCGTGGCCTTATGGGAAGTTGTGTCTTTATCGACGGCTACTACACGCAAACCCCTCCAGCCACGGTCCGGTAAAGACCGAGTAGCAGATTTTTGTTAAGAAGGAGGACGGTGTGCATGGTTCGTTTTCCGAATTTGGTGTTGTTGACGCAGATCATGACCAATAATTAAACATTACATCAGCAACTCCCCTGCCAGCAAGAGAAATCTTGCTGCAGTGGGAAGGAGCAAGGCGACATGGGCAGGAAGTCGAACTGTGTCCCTATGGTTCCTTTGTGGTGACGCCCGTGGCGAACTTGAGACCGCTACCCCGCTGGTGCACTTCCGATTAGCCCCATGCTCTGTAACATTTTCCTGTTGCCTTCCTCATGATGCAAAAATGCTCTTCAGGCGGGAAGTGCCGGAGGAGTCATGGGTGCTCTTTGGTCAGGGGGTTGTTTGCGGCAAGAATAAGCGGGAGAGTAGAATTTTTTTAACTTTTAACTTTTTCCACAATATCCTCAATGGCGGGTTGCAGTGTTGGAAAGCGGAAAGAAAAGCCGTTTGCCATCAGCACGCCCGGCATCATCCTGCATCCCTCAAGCACTACGCTGCTCAGTTCTCCCAGGACAAAACGGATTACAAAACCAGGTACCCCCAGCACCGTGGGCCTGTGCAGCACCCTGCCCAAGATGCTGGTGAATTCGGCGTTGCGCACCGGGGTGGGCGCGCTCAGGTTCACCGGCCCCTGAATCTTGGGGTTTTCCAGACAGAAAAGGATTGCGCTGGTGAGGTCATCCAGGTGAATCCAGGGAAACCACTGGCGGCCGTGCCCCAATTTTCCAGCCACGCCCAGGCGAAACCCCGGCAGCATCTTGGCCAGGGCGCCGCCGTTTTTCCCCAGGACAATGCCGATGCGCAGGCAAATCACCCTGGCCTTGCCTTGCGCCCTGTTTGCCTCTGCCTCCCAAGCCTTGCAGACTGTGGCGAGAAAATCGCGGCCCGGCAAGGCGTCTTCAGGCTTTTCTTCATCGCCGCAAAAACCATAATACCCCGAGGCGCTGGTGTTGATCAAAGTGACGGGCGAGGCGGGATGATCCGGAATGGCCTCGACAATGTTTCTGGTCGAGTCAATCCGGCTGTGCAGAATCATCTCCTTTGCCGCTGGCGTCCAGCGGGTGAAGATGTTTGTGCCGGTGAAGTTGATGATCACTTCATGGCCAGCCAGTTCCTGTTGCCAGGGGCCGGGAATGAGCGGGGAACCGGAAACCACGCGGATTCGCGGGGCGAGATCGCCGAGTTTTTTCGGGCTCCTGGCCAGAGCGGTTACCGTATGTCCTTCCTGCAAAAGTTTTCGGATGAGGGCTTGCCCCAAAAAGCCTGTGGAGCCAACGATGAATATTTTCATGGAATCCTCCGCTGTTGCTACTTCTCCAACCGGGCGGTGAAGGTCTCGATGAGCGTCATTTTCTCCGTCCGGGTCAGCCTCTTGATCCTCCCTTCCCGCTGTGTCGCTTGAGCCCTGGAGGCGACCTCTTCCGCGTAGACCAGCTGCACCGGTCGCCGCCCTCTGGTGTATTTCGCCCCCTTGTCCGCGGAATTGTGTTCTTCCAGCCTTCGCGTCAGATCCTTGGCGATCCCGCAATAGAGGGTGCCATCCCGGCAGCGGACCAGATAGACAAACCAAGCGGCATTGGAACCCTCCATCAGCCGCCGGCCTTTTTTGCCTGATAGCCCAGGCGGATCAGCTCCGCCAGCACCACGTCCCGGTGGTCGCCCTGTACCTCGATAACTCCGTTTTTCACGGTGCCGCCGCTGCCGCACCTTTGCTTGAGCTGTTTGGCCAGGGCGGTCATTTCCGTCTCGGCCAGGGGCAGCCCGGTAATGAGGGTCACGCCGCTGCCTTTGCGGCCTTTGGTTTCCCGCGAGACCCGGACGATACCGTCGCCTTTTGCCGGAGCCTTCTTTTGCCCGCAGTTGCACTGGGTCACGGGCTTTTCGCATTTCGGGCAGGTCCGGCCATGCTCCGTGGAGTAGACCAGGCCGGAACTGTTGGCTGATTTTTTGTGCATACCCATCACTCCACCATCTTCAGCATCCCATCAATGGTGTTGAGCCCGCCGAGCCAGAAGGCCGGGTCGTCCAGATCAACGCCAAAGGGCTTGAGCAGTTCCGCCGGGGTATTGCTGCCTCCGGCGCGCAACAGGTCGAGGTACTTCGGGACAAAGGCGGCCCCGTCTTCCTGGTAAAGGTTATAGAGAGCCAGAACCAGCAGCTCGCCAAAGGCATAGGAATAGACATAGCCAGGGGTGCTTAAAAAATGGGGGATGTACGACCACCAGATGCCGTAGGCGTCACGGAGATTAACCGAGTCTGCGAACATGGCCCGCTGGGTGGTGAGCCAGTGGCTGGCCAGCTGCTCTTGGGAGAGTTCCCCGCTCTCCCGCCGGGCGTTGTGCACCGCATGCTCGAAGCGGTTCATGGAGACCTGGCGGAATACCGTGGCAAAGATGGATTCGAGCTTCTGGCAGATAAAGGCCCGCCGTTCCTCCGGGTTGGTGAGGAGCTTGACCTGGGAGTTGAACAGGAGCAGTTCGGCGAACACCGAGGCGGTCTCGGCCAGGACCAGGGTGGTGGAGGAGTTGTAGTAGCCGTTTTTGGCGGCCAGGTACTGGTGCACCCCGTGCCCCAGCTCGTGGGCCACGGTAGAGATGTCGCGCAGGCTGCCGGTGTAGTTCACCATCACATACGGGTGCACCTCCGGCACGCAGGGATGGGCAAAGGCCCCGCCCCGTTTGCCTTCGAGGATCGGGGCGTGAATCCAGCGCCTTTCAAAGAACTGGGCGGCGATCTCCCCCATCTCCGGGGCAAAGTCGTGGAAGGCGGTCAGCACCATCTCCTTGCTGGTGTCCCAAGGCACGGTGGCGGTGGGCAGGTGGGGCAGGGGGGCGTAGCGGTCATAGTCGCACAGCTCCGCCAGCCCGATGATCTCTTTCTTGAGCCGGTAGTAGCGCTGGACAATGTCGTAACGGCTGGTGACCGCACCCACCAGCACCTCCACCGTCCGGTCCTCCAGCTCGTTGTACAGGTTCATGGAGCTGACCCAGGATTCATACTTGCGGAGCCGGTCGTCGATCATCTTTTCGGCCAGCAGGGTGTTGAAGATATGGGTCAGCACATGGAGCTGGCTGGTAAGCCCGGCGGTGAGCTCATCGGCGGCCTGGGCCCGCACCGCCCGCTCCGGGCTGTAGAGATCGGTCAAGACCTCCTCTTCGCTGCGCTGCCTTTCCCCGAACTTGAGATTTCCCATGACCTTTTCAAAGAGGTTGGTCCAAGAGGAGCGGCCCACCGGCGCCTTTTCGATGAGCAGGGTCTCCTCGGCCATGGATAAGAGATGTCTGGCATAGCGCCGCATGCTCTCAAGGTGATGGCGGTAATGATTCAGGGTCTCACTGGCCAGCAGGGCATTGGCCGGGGTGTCCTCCACCTTGCTCCATTCCAGCTCAAAGAATACGGTCTCCCTGCCGATCCGGCTACCCGCCTCCTTGATCTTTTGCAGGAAAGCGCCGGCCGGGGCGTTCTGGATCTGGGTGGTGAAATTGAGAAAGGCAAAGGTGGCGATTTTGCCCATCAGGGTTTCGAGCCTTTCCAGTCGCAAGACCAGGGCGAGAAGCTGGTCCGCGTCAAGGCTTGCGACCTTGCCCGCGAATTGCTCCTTGATGGACTTGGCCTCCTGTTCGCACCAGGCGATGTCGGTTTCGACCTTTGGATCATCAACGCTTTGGTATAAATCGGCAAGCTGCCAGAGAATTTCGGTGGTGCCGAGCTGTTCGTTTAACGGGTTGGTCATGGTTTTCTTTCCTTATAGAATATTATGCGGGTGGTCAACTCTTGGTGAGCAGATTGTCGATCAGGCGGGCTCAGATTCATGGCGCGATGGTTTTTGCGGTGCGTCCTCGGCGACCCTTGCAGGAGTATGCGCCATGGGCAGCTTATCCGAAGAAGCAGCTATATTCATCGCGACCCACCACTGTTAAAAACGCCTCAAGATTACGGGCTTCCGGATTAGGCTCGTAGCCATGCCATTTGAGATCCCGGCGCATCCAGAATATCCGCCACAGATTTTTTGTTCGCACAAAGGTGGCCTTTGCGACTGGATGCTCAATCTTCTCCTTCGGATTCCTCCAGTCTGGGCGAATCTCGAAGATTTCAACGCTGTGCCCGGTTATCCTGTAGCCGAGGTCGAGTTCGGGCCGTATGTGCGGCGGAGGGCGATGGCTTTCCATGAACTTCTCAAGATCCCGCTCACAGCGTTTCCGTTCGATATCGTTGAATGCCATGGGTTCCTCACCTTAAATAGGGTTACACTGCTCTCGGTTCGGTGAGCAGCTTTATGCCTTCAAGAATTTCGCTGAATCTTTTATCCGATACCTTGCCGATTCTTTCAGTCAAGTCGCCTTTGTTGACCGTGTACATTTGAGAAATATTCACGACACTTTTCTTGGGAAGGTTGGCTTCTCCTTCATTCAGTAAAACATTGCCCGGCGCTAGAGCTCTGTTGATGTTTGAGGTAAGGGCGCAAACGACTACCGTATTGATTTTGCTCGCGTTAAACAAATTGTTTTGGATAACGATGTGAGGATGACGATAGCCCGGCTCAGACCCGGAGGGTTCGCCAAGATCAACCCAATAGATTTCACCTTGCTCGATTACCACGGCTCTTGCTCCATGATTTTGCCGTGTTTGGATTTCATGGATGAAGAAATTTTCCGTTCTTCCTCATCCGGGTGGTCGGCATATGCATCATTTAGCTGGGCAAGCAGGGTTTGATTTTCTTGTTTTTTCAAATAATCCTTTACCGCGAGGGTAAACAGCCGGCTACGGGAAACATGCAGTTCGTTCGCAAGCTTATTGACCTTGTCGAATAATTTTTCATCCAGGGAGATAGCGGTCTTGACTCCGGGCATAATTCACCTCATGCATTTTTTGATTATATTATGCAGTTAGTTTATACCGTTGTCAATACTTGTTGGGGGACCGAAAAAACGCACCGGGATTTTCCCGGCTGCTTGTGAGCCGAGAACGGGAGCGAGAAGTCGAGACGTAGGCGTGCAGGATTTGAGCGCAATATCCGGGGGAGATCGAGACTATCCGAGGTCACCCGGGCGTCACCTGATTTCTTAGGAGCGTCCCGTCCAAGGCCTCATCCTCTATTGACCTCGTTCTTGTAATTATTTACATTACATCTCGATGCCTGCAAAGTTGAATAAACGGTGACTATCCGGCTCAAGGCCGAAAATGAACAAAAACAACCCAAACCGTAACTATCCAGCAGTGTCGTAGCTGCTAGGCAGAAGCAGGCGAAGTGTGCTGGTGCCCATGAGCAGGCTGATAACAACGCAGATGCGGTGCTGCTGGATAGTTACAATAAACGATCAAATCACAGAGGAGTTGGCGCCATGCACATCTCACTACCCCCGGAAATGAATAACTGGGTGGCTGCCCGGATAAAATCCGGGGCTTACAAGTCTTCAAGCGAGGTGGTTCGTGACGGTTTGCGTACATTGCAGCGTCTTGAAGAACAGCGTTTGGCAATGGCCGCCGATCTGCGACAGGAACTCATGATCGGTATCAGACAGTTGGATGCCGGGAAATCCCGCCCTTTTGACGCCGCAACGGTGGACGATATCAAACAAAAAGGCCGCGAAAGACTGGGGACATGATGTCGCACCGCCTTATCCTTGCCGACCAGGCACAAGAAGACCTGGTTGATATCTGGCTTTACATTGCCAGTGATTCCCCACAGGCCGCCGATCACTTTATCGCCTTTCTCCATGAAAAATGTGCGTCTCTCTGCGATTCGCCAGAGATTGGCAGGGAGAGGGATGAACTGATCCCAGGTCTCCGCTCTTTGCCTGTCAAGAAATATACTATCTTTTACCGCATAAACCCTGCCACATTAGAGATCGTTCGAGTTCTCAGTGGTTATCGAGATATTGCCAGCCTGTTTTAATTGCCGCCATTTGCAAGGGCTATTGCTAAATCTGGTGTATGAAGCACAGCAGATTCCGAACTAAATTCCACTATGGGGCAACAGTTCCGTATCCTGTCCCCGCAACTCCTATATTATGCAGTTGGTTTATACCGTTGTCAATACTTGTTGGGGGAGCGGGAGTTTTGACGCCAGAGTTCAAGAGGCATGGCGAGGCGTTATGTGTCAGGTCTCCTAAAAAAATACATGATTGCGGTCGGTTGGCGATGGGTCAGCTTAAGGCGCATAACGTGGAGGTCACCGGCGCAGCGCGGCTTTATCGCGCAGCGTCCGATGGACCACAGGATTATGCCTTTCCATCGGTCTCGGTAAGTTCAAGAACACGTTGGCGAAAGGACTCTGGCTCAAAGTACGGCTCATTCCCACGAAAGAGAAGCGGTTCCAATGCAGCAGCCTCGAATACGGACTCGCCGACCATGTGCGAACCATCGGGAGCTTGCGGTAGCACCCCAAGAGGCAATATGTTCTTGGCAATGAGTGCGGACATGGCCATAAGCCGATAGTCGGCTGCCATTGCACGGTAGTGCTGCTTAGGAAAACGATTGACAAGAAGAAACGTTCTCCCTTCCCAATCTCGGCGATCTTCTGGGAGGTCGTGGACAGCGTCCGAAATCTCCAACAGATCGTCGGAGGAAAAGCGCTCAGAGTTAAGGCGAGCGACCATGTCTAGCAGGATGTTGAAAAAGAGTCTTCACTGACGGTATTTTTGCCCTCACCCCTGATTTTCAGCTTGTTCTTTGAACACTTTACACCCACCCCGTGGGCGGTTCTGCCATATTTCGATGCGGTTTT